>DASZDK010000121.1:0-6562 GCA_035942035.1 Acidimicrobiales bacterium | reverse complement strand
GACGACGAGCTGCCGACTCCAGGCGCCGCAACCGGCTTGGACGCCCTCCTCGTGAACAAGCCCAGAAGACGATCCCGTCCTCCCCACCACGTCACCAGTACCAAGGCCTCGCCGATGATGCCAGCGGAGAGCTTGGAGCTGCCCTGGGCCCGCTCGGTGAAGCGAATCGGCCGTTCCACGATCCTCCCGCCCCCCGCCGCCAACCGGTAGGTCATCTCGATCTGGAACGCGTACCCTTCTGCTCGGAGCGAGGCCAGGTCGATGCGGCGCAGGACGTCGGCTCGGTACACCCGGAAGCCGGAGGTGGCGTCGAGGACGTCGAGGCCCAGCACGGTGGCGGCATATCGGTTCCCCCAGCGCGACAGACCCCGCCGCCACCAGGACCAGTCCGGGATCTCGCCTCTCGGCACGTATCGGGAGCCGAGGACGAGGTCGACGCCCGTGTCGAGAGCGTCCAGGAGCTCTGGTAGGGCGGCTGGGTCGTGGGACAGGTCGGCGTCCATCTGCACCACCACCCCGTAGCCCTGGCTCAGCGCCACCGAGAAGCCGGCGCAGTAGGCAGTGCGCAGTCCCGATTTTCCGGGGCGTCGCAGCACCTCGATCCCGCCCGATCTGGTGGCCACCGCGCCAGCGATGTCGGCCGTTCCGTCGGGGCTGTTGTCGTCCACCACGAGCACGTGGGCCTCGGGCACGAGCTCCCGTAGCCGCTCGAGGACGATGGCCACATTCGCCGCCTCCTGGTAGGTGGGGAGCACAACCAGGGTGCGCACCCTCGTACTCTACGCGCGCTGCGTGGGCGCCCTTCGCGCCTGGTGCTCGGAGCCTCGTTGCCCCGTCGCCTGGGAGGTACGCCTCCGGCGCTGTATCCTGGCTCGACATCGCCTCGAACCGCCGGCCTCCGGCCCGAAGCGTGGAGGACCGGCGGTGGTGGGCACTCGTGCCCGGGTCGGTCACGGCGGCGGTGTTCGTCGAGGCGTTGGTGGGCCGGCGGCTTTTGGCTCCCGGCGACGGCTACAGCTACCACTTGGCGTTGCGAGCCGTGACCAACGGCCTGTGGCGGTCCGGAGTGCTGCCGGTGTGGGATCCGTGGGCCTTCGGGGGCTCACCCCTGCTGGCCCTCCACCAAGCAGCCGTGCTCTATCCACCCAATCTCGTCACCGTGATGCTCCCCCTGGCGGTCGGACACAACCTGGCGGTCGTCGGGTCCTTCTCGCTCGCCGGGACCGGGACCTACCTGTTGGCCAGACGGCTGGGCGCTAACCGTGCCGGCGCTGCTGTTGCCGGCCTCGGCTTCGGCCTGTCGGGGTTCCTGTTCGGCCACATCGTCCACACCTCCATCGTCGCCACCGCCGCGTGGTTGCCATGGGTGCTGTGGGGCTTCGACCTGGTGCGCGAGCGGCTCACCCCGCCCCGCCTCCTGGCCGCCAGCGGGTCGCTGGCCATGGCCGTCCTCGCCGGCCATGGGCAAATGGTCGCCTTCTCGTTGGCACTCCTGGGGGTGTATGTCGGCACCCTCGCGTTGCTGGATCGGGCAGGGAGACGGCGACACCTTCTCGTGGCCACGCTCATGAGCTCGGCGGGTTTCGGGCTGGCCGCCGTGCAGCTGGTTCCCGTGCTGTCCGTGCTCGGTCACACAGATCGGGCCAGCCTCACCTACGAGCAGGCCACCGCCTTCTCCTTCTCACCTGCTTCGACCTTGCTGCTGGTGTTCCCGTACCTGTTCGGGAACCAAGCCCCCGCCGGGCCGTTCAGCGCTGTCTATCGAGGAGAGTGGTCCCTCACCGAACTGTCCGGCTACGTCGGAGCGGCGGCCCTGGTCCTCGCCGGAGCGGGGCTGGGGTGGGCCGCGCTTCGAGCGGATCGGCGACTGGCGGCGCTGTCGATGCTCGGCGTGACGTCGCTTGTCGTCGCCCTGGGCGACTCCACTCCCGTGGGGCGCATCGTCCACGCGCTGCCGGTCTACGGCCAGTTCCGCTCCTGGGGCCGCTTCACCATGGGCGTCGACCTGGCCGTCGCCGTTCTCGCCGGCCGGGGCGTCACCGACCTCTTGGCCCACGAAGCGACCGTCAGGAAGGCAGCAGCCAGGCGAGCGGCAGTGGTGGCAACCGCGGTCGTCGCCCTGGCCGCGGTCGTCGCCCTCGCCTCGGTCACTCCCCTGCTGCCGGGGGTGGCCTGGGCCATCGTGCCGCCACGTCAGGCCACCTTGGCTCTGGGGCTCCCGGCATCTGCCGCCCTGCTGGTGGCAGGCGTCGCTGCCACCGCCCGCCGGCGCCGGCTGGCCACCCTCGCCGTGGTACCGGTGGTCGTCCTCGACCTAATGTCGTTCGGGCTGTTCTTCCGATGGCGAGAGCAAAGTCCGACGCCGGCCGAGCTCTCACACCTCCTCTCCCCCGACGCGCCTCCCTCGTGGGGAACGGTCCCGGATGCGCCCGGTGGCATCGACCGCGTTCTCTACGCCAGTTCCGATCCGCTGCAGCTGGCGCCGTGGTACCAGCGCGTTCTCGACGCGAAGCACATTCGTTCTGCCAACGGCTTCGACCCCTTGGCCCCGCAGGCCTATCTCGAGGCGGTGGGCCGAATGGAGTACCGGGGCGGCGTCCGATCGCCGGAGCGGGTGTGGTCACCGGACAGTCACGTGCTCGATCTGCTGCGAGTGTCGGTGGTGGTGGTGCACCCCCCCTCGACCGATGGCCCCTGGCCGTCCGAGCTGCGAGCGGGCAGGACGGTGCCGGGCACCGCCTTCGTCCGCTACGAGCGCCGGCCCCGCCTCCCCGACGCCTTCCTCGTCGGCGCCGTACGCCCCGCCGCCCGTGAGCATGCATTGCAGGGATTGTGGGGCGAGCTCCCCCTCGACCCCTCGGCCACCGCGCTGGTGGAAGGTCCATGCTCAGCGTGCTCGAGCATCGACCGTCCCGGCCAAGCGGGGGTGGTGACGAACCGACGCTGGGGTGTCAACTCGGCTCGGTTCGACGTGACCGCCGATCGACCGGCACTGTTCGTGGTGAGCCAAGCCTGGTTCCCAGGCTGGTCGGCGTCCGTGGATGGCGAGCCTGCCCCCGTCGTCCGGGTCCACGGGCTGGTGCAGGGCGTGCCCGTAGGTCCCGGCGAACACACCGTGACGCTGCGGTACCGCCCTCCGGGCCTCGTGATCGGCGGCGTGCTCTCGGCAGCCAGCCTGGTTTCCATCGTCGCCTGGGCCGCCCTCCGGCGCTGGCGCTAGCGCCAGGCATCGGTCCAGGTTCGAAGGTCGACGTCGTGCTTGGGCATCTCGACCGCGGCGTAGACGGGATAGAAGAAGGCGAAGGTGGCGACGGCGGCGACGGCGAGGGCGGCCGGCAGGCGACGGAGGCCCCGGACGCTGCCGCAGCGTTCGGCCAGGTAGGCGAGGCTCAGGCACATGATGGGGACGGTGGCGGTCATGTAGTAGAAGTAGCCGGGCTTCGGAACGAGCGCCCACGGAAGCCACTGCCCGAGCAAGAACAGCAGCAATGCCGCCGCCCGCCACTCCCGCCGACGGAGCGCCATCCACCCAAGGACCGGGTACGCCAGCAGCGCCGACCACCACACCGCAGGGTTGCCGAGACCCACGATCTTGGCCCGATGACCGACCGCGACCCGGCAGGCCCGGCCCTCCTCGATGTCCGCGTTCTCACAGCTCTCGAAGTAGTACAGCACGGGGCGCTGCAGGACAGGCCAACCCAGCCCCGGGCTGCGGTCCGGATGACGGGGCACCAAGTCCCGGTGGAACTGGACGATCTCAGCCTGCTCGCTCCACCACGCGCCGACCGTGGCGAAAACCCCTGTCGGACATCTGCCTTCCGAGCAGAGCCTCCGACCGGGTTCGGTGTGCTCCACGTTGGCGAACCACCCGCTGTAGCTGATCAGGTAGATCAGGGCGGGAGCGGCAACCAGGCACACGGCGACGGGGGGCACGGCCGAGGCCAGCCGTCGCAGGGCGCCGTCGTCCGACCCGCGTCTCCACACCCACTCTCCTGCGAGCACGAAGGCCAGTGCCGCTGCGAGCACAGTGACGCCGGTCCACTTCGTGGCCAGCGCCATCCCGACCGCCACGCCGGTGAGCAACAGCCAGCCGCGGCCGCTCTCACCAGCGGCTCGGCTGTCGCGATGGGCGAGCAGGAAGTAGAGCGTCAGCGACGCGAACAGAGCCAGGAACACGTCGAGCATGGCGATCCGGCTCATGGTGAAAGCGAGCCCGTCGACGGCCAAGAGAAGGCCAGCGAAGGCTGCCACCCATGGTGGGGCGAACAGGCGTCGGCCGACCAGGTAGGTGACGAGGACGGTCAGCGTCCCGGCCAGTGCGGCGCTGGCTCGCCACCCGACGGGGTTGAAGCCGAAGACGGCGACGCCGGCGGCGATGAGCCACTTCCCGAGCGGGGGGTGAACAGCCCTCTCGTCCTCGACTCCCCGCTGCAGGTACTGATGGGCGTCGTTGGCGTAGTAGACCTCGTCGAAGTACAGCCGGTCAGGAACCCCCAGGCGGGCGAAGCGGAGGGTGCCCGCCACCACCACGAGCAACAGGGACAACGCCACTGCCGCCCAGCGCCGTCGGGGCCAACTCGCTATCGCGCGTGACCGCCGGCCAACCACTCCCGTCGCCGCGGCCGGCCCTTCGCTCTCTCGCTTGGCGCTCGCCGAGCCGAATCAGTCTGCCGTCTCGGTCTCCGTCTCGGTCTCCGTCTCGGTCGCCACCGTCCGCTCTTCCGTCTCGGTCTCGGTCTCGGTCGGCGGCTCTGTCTCCTCGACCGTCGTAGTCTCCGTCTCAGTCACGTCCTCGGTCTCGGTGACCTCGACCTCGCCGTCGTCGGCGTCGTTCTCACAGGCGGTGAGCGCGGGAAAGGCGAGGGCGCCGACCACGAGGGAGACAGCCAGTCGGTTCCTGGGTGTGGGCATGGCGATAACTCCTCCTACGGTGCGGGATCGAGTCGTCACCCTAAGTGCCCAAGTGCTCAGGCACAAGGGCAAGCGCAAGCGCAAGCGCAAGCGAGGCATTCGTGTCGCGACCACGGAGCGGTTCTGGGAGCTCTTCGACGCAGGGCAGGCGATGGGGGACATCGCCAAGGGCTACGACATGCCGACAGAGCTGAGAGAGCCGCCGTCGCCTGCGAGGAACAGCAGCGCTCGCTACCGGCGTAGTGACGGAAGGCGCGAGACCATGGATGGATGCGGTCACCGAGAAGTGACTAAGCGAACTCGACTCGCTGTTTGAGTCGACCAGCCGGGCGTGGCCCTTACGGCGGGATGCCGGGATACCTCTCGATCAGACGCCAGGATGGCGCGGTTCCTCCCCGTTCGGACGACGGAACGCCGCTCCCATGATGCCGGCGGCACGGGTGTCGGCGCCGGGCATGAGGTGGCTGTAGACCTTCAGGGGTGGTGGAAGTGTCGCGATGCTCGAGGCGGGCGGCCACGTTGGTGACCGCCTCGCCGGCGTCGAGCAACAGCGAGGCCTGGAGGTGGCGGAGGTCGTGCAGGCGGGCCTTGACGCCAAGCTCTCGGCACAGCCGGTACCAGGCGTGCCCTCCAGAGGCGACCGTCGGTCCTCATATCCCCATGAAGGCGGCGGCGATGTCGTACGCCGGCTCGGTCATCGGCACTCCTTGCCACTCAGGCTGACTCCGGCCTGAGCGAGCGCGGTTGGGTATCGGGTCATCGAAGCAGCGGGTGAGGCGGGCGAGCGTGAGCTCCGACACCGACGGCAACAGCAGGGCGAAGGGCGAAGTGCGGCCGAAGGTGGCGATGAGCGCGACGATTCCCCCGCGTCCGATGCGCACCTGCTGAGCCACGGCCTGTAACGCTGTGGCCAAGAGTTTTGATGGCGCGCCCCCGGCAGGATTCGAACCTGCGACGCACGGTTTAGGAAACCGACGCTCTATCCCCTGAGCTACGGGGGCCCACGGATGGAAAGGTGCTGGCGGGCGACGTCGCTGCGGCGCCGCTGGCGGCATTCCGCCGCAGATGCCCGGATGCCAGGCTAACCGGGCGCCGGCGCCGGCCTCCCGCCGCCACGGGAGGAGCCCGAACGCTCCTGCCACAGGACGCCCCTCGCCCGGCGGCTGTCTGGAGTCGGCGGGAGTCGTACCGACGAAAGGATCGCCATGCTCCGCAGGCCCTCGCTCCTGGTGCTCAGCCTCGCCGCCACGGTCGCGGTTGCGGACACGGCCTCCGAGCCCCCGGAGGTGGAGATCGAAACCGGTGAGGCGGTGGAGTGGTCCTTCGAGCACCACCTGCCCCACGGCGTGGCCTTCGACGGCGGCGAGCCAGCCCCAAGCTGAGGACCGGGGAGTGGCAGCCCTTCGACCACCCCGGCTCCTACGACTACGTCTGCACCGTCCACCCGATCATGGAGGGCACGATGAGCGTCGGCGAGCAGCGGTGGCTACCAGCGGGCGGCGAGCTCGGTCGTGCACGCCGGCTCCTCGGCGCCGTGGAGGTTGAGGTTCATCGACGGCGGCCCAACGTGGCCGAAGCGCTCCACCACATCCGTGGGACGAACGAACACCTCGAGCTCGCCGGGGGCCCGCAACATCGCCGCCGCTACCTC
>DASZDK010000120.1:0-16157 GCA_035942035.1 Acidimicrobiales bacterium | reverse complement strand
CGGCGGGCCTCGCTCAGCTCGGAGATGCGCTGGGCGGCACCCTCGCTGGCTCCTCCGTGGTCGGGGTGGGCGGAGCGGACCAGGGCGCGGAAGCGCCGCTGCACCTCGCCTCGCTCCGGTGTGGTGGCGTCGTTGAAGCCGAGCACGGTCAGGGCCCACCGCCGCGGGTGGACGAAGGCGCCAGCGGACCAGCTGCGAGCCCCGGTGGCCCCGGCCAGGTGCGCCGCCAGGGAAGGCCCCACCGGGCCCCGCCACCGCACCGCCCGCCGCAGCGTCTCGATCACCACAGGCCGATGGGCCTCGTCGACGGCGCCGGCGGAGTAGGCGGCACCGAGGACCTGGGCGGCGGGAGCGCCCCGGTCCTCCACGTCGAACTCGACGCTGTCGCCGTGGCCCAGCAGCCGGTGCCGGCTGCGAGCCAGACCGATGCGGTCGACCTGGAAGCGGTGCCGGAGCCTCGGTTGGGGAATGCGCCGGCCGGCGGCCAGGTCGTCGAGCAATCGACCCAGCTCGGCGACCAGGTCGGGCTCGAGCTGTTCCACCGAGGCGGCAACGATGCCCCCGAGCAAAACACCGCCGAAGCCGGGCGGCGGGTCGACCGGCAGGAGCCCCTCTCCGAGAGCTACCCGCCTGGTGGGAGCGATCGGGCGGCTGTGCCAGATCTCCAGCTCGGCGAGCAGCACCGGCTCACGGTACCGGCCCGGCGGCGCCGATCCCCGGTTGCCGCCGCCCTCAGACCAGCGGCCACACCACCTGGCGCAGGGAGTGGGCGGCGGCGGTGATGTCGCCGTCGTCGGACTCCTCCGCCACCAGCGCCGCCAACGCCTCGGCCCGACGCCGCACCTCGGCCCACACCGCGTCGTCCAGCCCGTAGGGCGTGGGCAACGTCGAGGCCCTGAGCGCGGTCGCCACCAGGTCGGCGCCGGCGGCCGGGTGGTCCGGGGTGGCGAGGAGCACGTCGGCGCTGACGTAGAGCGACGACAGCACGTCAGCGGCCACGTCGTCGTCGTCGTCGTCCTCGGCGGGGAGGGCGTCGGGATGGTCGATGTCGTCGATCAGGTGCCCGGCTAGGTCGGCGTCGCCCTCCGCCACCACCAGCTCGGCGCCCTCCCATCGATGGGGTACCCCTTCAGCCTCGAGCGCGGCCGACAGCTCGTGGCGCTGTTCGGGTTCCCAGTCGTCGAGCTCGTAGCCGACCCCTTCACCGTCGTCCGCCGAAGCCATGGTGGCGTCCCCTCCTACCGCGTGGTCGGATCAGGTCCGCCGGCGCAGCACGTGCCGGCGGAGGAACGACTCGGTGCGCTCCAGCTCGTCCATCACCGTCTCGGGACGTCCCCAGCCATGCCCCTCGCCGTCGTAGACGTGGTGCTCGACCGTGCCGCCATGAGCCTGCAGTGCCTCGGCCACGGCCCGGCTCTGCGCCGGCGCCACGACCTTGTCGTCGCCACCCTGCAGGATCAGCAGCGGCGCGGTGACGGCGTCCATCCGGTTGACCGGCGAGCGCTCCCGGTAGCGCTCGGCGGCGTCGGGCAGCGGACCGACCAGCGAGTGCAGGTAGTGGGCTTCGAACCGATGGGTGGTCTCGTCGAGGTCGAACAGGTCGGCCACGCCATAGAGGTCGACGCCGGCGGCGCACAGGTCGGGGAAGGTGGCCAGGAGGTTCAACACGGTGAAGCCGCCGGCCGACGCGCCCATGGCCACCAACCGCTGGGGGTGCCCCCAGCCGGTGGAGACGGCGGCGCGCAGGCCGGCGGCCACGTCGGCGACGTCGGCCTTCCCCCACCGGCCGGCCAGGGCCTGGGTGAAGGCCCGCCCATGGCCGGTGGATCCCCGGTGGTCGGGCACCAGGACCGCCCACCCTCGGTCGACCCAGTAGGCGATGCGGGGGTTGAAGGCCACGTCGATCTGCCCGGTGGGCCCGCCGTGCACCCAAGCGATGAGCGGGGGCGGTTCCCCGAGCACGAGGCGAGTGGGGCGGTAGAGGCGGCCGGGCACGTCGATCCCGTCGTCGCTCGTCCACCGCACCACCTCGGGCTCCACCAGCTCGACGGCGCCGAAGCCGGCGAGCGGGCCCTGGGCCACGATCCCGGCCCGCTCCAGGTCGTCGCCGGCGTGCACCACCACGCCGGTCGGGGTGCGGGCGCCGCTGCGAACGGCGACGAGGCGCTCGCCCACCCAGCTGAGCCCACCGTGCACGCCACGGGCGAGGGCCTGCATGCTGCCGGCGCCCAGGTCGACCACGCCGAGCGAGCCGAAGCCGTCATGGTTGCGGGCCACGGCCACGGCGCCGCCGTCGGGCGACCAGGCGAACGAGCGCTGCCCGGGGCCCCAGGCCGGCCCGCCGTGCTCACAGGGTTCGTCGAGCAGGGGCCGGTGGTCGTCCAGCGAGCGGCCGACGGCCCACAGGTTGAGCCAGCCGCCGGCGTCGCTGAGAAAGCCCAGGTGGGCGCCGTCGGGCGAGAAGCGGGGTTGTTGGACGGCGACGCCCTCGCCTCCAGCGGCGACCACCACGTCCCCGCTGGCGTCCACCTCCCGGGCGGCGATGCGACTCGAGTCCCACGGCATGGCGGGAACGTCCCACTCGTGCCATGCCACCCAGCGCCCGTCGCTGCTCCACGTGGGGTCGAAGCAGAAGTCGGCGCTGCCGGACAGGCGGACGGGCCAGCTGCCGCCCTCGACGGCAACCACGGCGACGTGGTGGGTGTCGACCACGTACGCCACCCGAGTGCCGTCGGGCGACACCGCCGGGGCGGCGATGGGCCCGTGCTCGGCCAGGCACCGGGGGGGTGTGCCTCCGACCGGCTGCAGCCACAGGCCACCGTCTGCAGCGGCATAGACCAGGCCGCTGCCGTCGGGGAGCCAGTCGAAGGTCCCACCACCGTAGGGTCGGGCCCGGCACGGCGCCGGGTCCGAGGTGACGACCAGCTCGGGACCACCGTGGACCTCGCCTCCGCCACCGGTCAGGCCCAGGACCACGATCTGGGCCCGGGGCCCGGCGGTGGCGACGAAGGCCACCCGCCCGCCGCCGGGCGCCAGCCGGGGCTCGGCCACCGTGCGCCCCCAGGCGCACATGGCCGCCGTGACCAGCGGATGGCGCGAGTCAGCGAGCATGCCAGATCTTGGCCGACGCGGGCCTCCTCATGGGCCCTCAAGCTCCCGGGGGCCGCTGCCGATGATGTGGCTATGACACAGCTGATGGACCCTCCCACGACCCAACAGCCGACGGAGCGACCTCCGAGCCTGCTCAGCGTGCCCAACCTGGATGAGTACCTCGGCCCGCTCCCCCAGCACGATTCGTCGCTGCGCCGGCGGATCCTGCCGGCGCTGGCTATCGCCGTGATCATCCTGGCCTTCGTCTACGCCACCACGCCGTTCACCTTCGCCGGCGCCGTGGAGTGCCGCCCCAACGGCGTGGCCGGCGCCACCCCGGCACCGGGGACCCCCGCCGGCACCGTGGTCGGCGACCCCGCCAAGCGCTGCGCCGAGGCCGCCGGGTCCCGTGTCGCCACCGCCGGCGTCATCGCCCTGCTGGCCGCCGTGGTCGGCGTGGCCGGTGCTGTCGCACCGTCCCGTGCCGAGATCGAAGCCCGGCGTGGCGTTCCACCGGAGGGCGGCCAGCGGGCGTCCTCGAACGGCCGGCAGGCGGCGACGACCTAGGAACGCCGCACGGAGGGCCCCGCCGGCTCGGGGCCCCACCACCGCCACGCGCTACTGTCGGCTCTGATGAGCGACGGAATCAATCGAGTCCCCGACCGCAACCTGGCCCTCGAGCTGGTGAGGGTCACCGAGGCCGCCGCCCTGGCCGCCTCTCGCTTCATGGGACGGGGCGACAAGATCGGTGCCGACCAGGCGGCGGTCGACGCCATGCGGGCCGTGCTCGACTCGGTGTCCATGGACGGCGTGGTGGTGATCGGCGAGGGCGAGAAGGACGAAGCGCCCATGCTCTACAACGGCGAGCGCATCGGCGACGGCAGCCCGCCGCAGACCGACATCGCCGTCGACCCGGTCGACGGCACCACCCTGACTGCCCTCGGCCAGGGCAACGCCCTGGCGGTGATCGCCGTCTCCGAGCGGGGCACCATGTTCGACCCGGGCCCGTGCATGTACATGGAGAAGATCGCGGTCGGAGCGGAGTGCAAGGGCGTGGTCGACCTCGACCGCTCCCCCACCGAGAACCTCCAGGCGGTGGCCAAGGCCAAGGGCGAGTCGGTCAGCAACCTCACCGCCGTCATCCTCGACCGGCCCCGTCACGAGGAGCTGATCGCCGAGGTGCGGGCCGCCGGCGCCCGCATCCGGCTCATCCCCGACGGCGACGTCGCCGGCGCCCTGCAGACGGCGTCACCTGACACCGGCGCCGACATCCTCTTCGGCATCGGCGGCACCCCCGAGGGCGTCATCAGCGCAGCGGCCATGAAGTCCATGGGCGGCGAGCAGCAGGGCCGGCTCTGGCCCCGCAGCGACGAGGAGCGCCAGGCCGCCATCGACGCCGGCTACGACCTCGACAAGATCCTCACCCTCGACGACCTGGTGGCCGGCGACAACTGCTTCTTCGCCGCCACCGGCATCACCGACGGTGAGCTCCTGCGGGGCGTACGCCTCGCCGGCAGCCGGGTCCTCACCCAGTCGCTGGTCATGCGCTCGCGCTCGGGCACCGTCCGCAAGGTCGAGGCCCGCCACCGCCTCGACAAGATGGACGACCTCAGCCTCTACTACCGCTAACGCCGGCGATAATCCGCCGGCGCCCGCTGCACGGAGCTGCACCAGCCTCCGAGGCTGCTCCGCCTGGCGGACTCCGCAGCGCCGCCGGCCGGCGTCACAGCTCCCGCCGGAGCTGGACGAAGTCCCGGTCGTACCGGTAGCGGTCGAAGCGAGCCTCCTCGGTCCATCCCCGCCGCCGCCAGAAGGCCTCCGCCGAGCTTCCCGCCTCGGTCCTCACCCTGCACACCTGGCAACCCCGGGTGGCCGCCTCGGACGAAAAGGCGGCCACCAGGTGGGACCCGATGCCCTTGCCCCGGGAGGCGGTGGCCACGGTCAGGTCGACCACGTGGGCGCCGGCGCCGCTGGTCCAGCCCACCGCCGTGCCCGCCACCTCACCCTCGCGCCGGGCGGTCACCGCCAGGCGACGGAGCCGGGCCTCGGCGGGCCGGCGGTCGTCGACCAGCCGCCACTCCCGCTCGGCCCACGCCGCCGCCTCGGGGTCGAGGCGCTCGGTCACCGACAGCTCCAGCTCCAGCCCGCCCCGCCCGACCACGGCGGCGGGATCGAACCGGGCATCGGCCAGCGGGCGCCACACCCGCCGAGCGGCGTCATCACGCCGCTCCTCGAGCAGGTGCACCCGCTCGAAGGTGACTTCGGCCCGGTAGTCGCCCAGCGCCTCCACCGCCGCCGACACCCGGGAGGGCGCACCCCCGTCGCGCACCGTGACATGAGGGTGGAACGGCCAGGTCAGTGCCCGGGCGAGGGGATCGACGAACAGGCGGTCGCGCAGCTCCCGCACGGCCTGGGCGCCGCTGCTCAGCGCCAGGTACAGCACCGGCGTGGCGGGCAGGAAGGTCTCCGGCGGCCCGAGGGTGGCGGTGATCGGGGAGGTGGCCGCCGCCGCCCGCCGCAGCAGGCCCACGGCGTCGTCGAGGCGCTCCTCCCGGACGTTGACCGGGGGGACGAGCGTGCAGTGCGGCGCCATGCGGTGCAGCGCCTCGTCGCCGCACGCCCGCCGCAGCACGTCGACCTCCTCGGCCACCGGCGACGGCACGAGTAGGGCGACGCCGAGTCGGAGCCGGGGCACCCCCCGATCTTTGTCGGATTCACCACCGGGGTGGTGGTTCACCCGACAGAGAACGAGGGTGACGACGGTCTGCTACTGGTCCGCCAGCTCCAGTCGCAGCCGGGCCCGGCGGGCGGCGGCCTCGAGGTCGTCCTCGTCCTCGTCGTCGCCCTTCTCCGCCCGCTCCAGGGCCTGGCGGGCCCGGCCGACGTCGATGTCGTCGACCAACTCAGCCACGTCGGACAGCACCGTCACCCGGTCGTCGTTGACCTCGACGAATCCGCCGTGGACGGCGGCGAGGACGTCGTCGCCCTCGGTGGTGCGGATGATCACCCGGCCGATCCCGAGGCTGCCGATGAAGGGCACGTGGCCGGTGAGGAAGGCGATCTCCCCGTCGGTGGTGCGGGTGATGACCATGTCGGCCTCGCCGCTGTAGAGGATCCGCTCCGGGGACACCACCTCCACCTGGAGGGGCACGACTAGCCGCCTTCCTTCTTGAGCTTCTCGGCCTTGGCGAGGGCCGATTCCGCCCCACCGACGTTCAGGAACGCCTGCTCGGGCAGTTCGTCGAGGTCACCGTTGATGACCGCCTCGAACGACTCGACGGTCTCTTCGACCGGCGTGGTGACGCCGGACAGGCCGGTGAACACCTCGGCCACGTACATGGGCTGGGACAGGAACTTCTGCACCTTGCGAGCCCGCGTCACGGTGAGGCGGTCCTCCTCGGACAGCTCGTCGATGCCGAGGATGGCGATGATGTCCTGGAGCTCCTTGTAGCGCTGGAGCACCTCCTGCACCCGGCGGGCCACGTCGTAGTGGCGCTTGCCCACCACCTCGGGAGCGAGGATGGTCGACGTCGATGCCAGTGGGTCGACCGCGGGGTAGATGCCCTGGGCAGCGATGTCGCGGGACAGCTCCGTGGTGCCGTCGAAGTGGGTGAAGCTGGTGAACGGGGCCGGGTCGGTGTAGTCGTCGGCGGGCACGTACACCGCCTGCATCGAGGTGATGGACCGTCCCCGCGTCGAGGTGATGCGCTCCTGCAGCTCACCCATCTCGTCGGCCAGGGTGGGCTGGTACCCCACCGCCGACGGCATCCGCCCGAGAAGGGTCGACACCTCGGAGCCGGCCTGCACGAAGCGGAAGATGTTGTCGACGAACAGCAGCACGTCCTTCTGGGCCACGTCGCGGAAGTACTCGGCCATGGTCAGGGCCGACAGGCCCACCCGCAGGCGGACGCCGGGGGGCTCGTCCATCTGCCCGAACACCAGCGCCGCCTTCTCCAGCACGCCGGACTCACCCATCTCCAGCAGGAGGTCGGTACCTTCCCGGGTGCGCTCCCCCACGCCGGCGAAGACGGAAACACCGCCGTGCTCCTGGGCCACCCGGCGGATCATCTCGGTGATGAGCACGGTCTTGCCCACCCCGGCCCCCCCGAAGAGACCGATCTTGCCGCCCTTCATGTAGGGGGTGAGCAGGTCGATGACCTTGATGCCCGTCTCGAACATCTCCGACTTGGGCTCGAGCTGGTCGAACGCCGGCGGGTCGCGGTGGATCTCCCACCGCTCCTTGACCTCGCCGATGCTCTCCACGTCGAGGGGCTCGCCCAGCACGTTGAAGGCATGGCCGAGCACCTGCTCGCCTACGGGGACGCTGATACCCCGCCCGAGGTTGCGCACCTTGGTGCCGCGGACCAGGCCGTCGGTGGGCTTCAGGCAGATGGCCCGCACCTGGCTGTCGCCGATCTGCTGGGCGACCTCGGCAGTGATCACGATGTCGTTGCCGTCGAGGGTGAGGGTCATCTCGATGGCGTGGTTGATCTCCGGCAGGGCGCCGGGAGGGAACTCGACGTCGACCACGGGCCCACCGATGGCGACGACGCGCCCATCCTTCAACTGCTCGTCGGCCTGTTCCTCGCTGCGGGGCTCTTCGGTCATGGTCATGGTCTGCACACTCCTGGTTCTCTGCGGCGGGCGGACGGTCAGCTCTGGGACATGGCCTCGGCCCCGCCCACGATCTCGGAGATCTCGGTGGTGACGGAGCCCTGGCGGGCCCGGTTCATCTCCCGGTTGAGCTTGGTGATGAGCTCCTCGGCGTTGTCGGTGGCGGACTTCATGGCCCGCTGCCGTGAGGCGTGCTCGGAGGCGGCGGCGTCGAGCATGGCGGCGTACAGGCGGGCCTCGGCGTAGCGGGGAAGGAGGCGGTCGAAGATCACCCCGGGGTTGGGCTCGTGCTCGTAGTCGGCGGTCGGTCCGCCGTCGCCGCTCTCGACGGGCACGGCCTGCAGGGGCATGAACCGCCGGACCACCACCCGCTGGGAAGCCATGGACAGGAAGCGGGTGTAGACGAGCCGCACCTGGTCGACGTCGCCGTCGACGAAGGCGTCGATGACCACCTCCGCCACCTGGCGGGCGTCCTCGTAGCGCGGGAAGTCGCTCATCCCGGTGAAGGAGGCGTCGATGCGGTAGTTCCGGAATCCGAAGTAGGCGGCGGCCTTCTTGCCGATCAGGACGAGGGAGTAGTCGGCGCCGTCGGACTGGACGGCCATCAGCTCGCGCTCGGCGGCGCGGATGACGGAGGTGTTGTAGGCGCCGGCCAGGCCTCGGTCGGAGGTGATGACCACGAAGGCGACCTTGTCGACCGACTTGGCTTGCCGCAGCAGCGGGTGATCCTGGCCGGCGCCGGCCTCGGCCAGGTGCTGGATGACCGCGGTGATCTGCTCGCTGTAGGGCCGGGCATCCATGGCTCGCTGCTGCGCCTTGACCACCCGGGTGGCGGCGATGAGCTCCATGGCCCGTGTGATCTTCTTGGTCGACTGGACACTCTTGGTCCGTCTGCGGAGCGCCCGCTCCTGGGCGCCCGGCATGTCAGGTGCCCCCCGTCTCGACCACCATGGTCACGACTCCTCGTCGCGGGAGATCTCGTCCTCGGGCAGGATCCCCTCGTCTTTGCCACCGGCCCGCCGGCGCTGCTCCTCGCCCTGGTCCTGCGGCTCGGGCTCCTCGGGGGCCTCCTCGTCACCGGAGCGGCTGAACTGCTCGGCGAAGGTCTTGATCCCCTCCTCCAGGGCCTCCTCGTCGGAGATCTTCCCGTCCTTGACGATGCTGTCGAGGAGGTCGGAGTGCCGGGTGCGGAACCACTCGATCAGCTCGGACTCGAACCGGGCGACGTCGTCCACGGGCACCTTGTCGAGGTGGCCCCGGGTGCCGGCGTAGAGGGAGACCACCTGCTCCTGCACCGGCATGGGCGAGTTCAGACCCTGCTTGAGCAACTCGGTGAGCCGGTAGCCCCGATCGAGCTGGGCCTGGGACACCTTGTCCAGCTCCGATCCGAAGGTGGCGAACGACTCCAGCTCCCGGAACTGGGCCAGGTCACCCTTGAGCGTGCCCACCGCCGTCTTCATGGCCTTGATCTGGGCGGCAGAACCGACCCGGGACACCGAGATGCCCACGTCGATGGCCGGCCGCACCCCGGACTTGAACAGTTCCTCCTTGAGGTACACCTGGCCGTCGGTGATCGAGATGACGTTGGTGGGGATGTAGGCGGAGACGTCACCCGCCTTGGTCTCGACGATGGGAAGCGCCGTCAGCGAGCCCGCCCCGAGGTCGTCCGAGAGCTTGGCCGCCCGCTCCAGCAGCCGGCTGTGCAGGTAGAAGACATCGCCGGGGTAGGCCTCGCGGCCCGGCGGGCGCCGCAGCAGCAGCGAGATCTGGCGGTAGGCCTCGGCCTGCTTGGACAGGTCGTCGTACACCACGAGGGCATGCTCCCCGTTGTCCATCCAGTGCTGGCCCATGGCGCAGCCGGCGTAGGGAGCCAGGTACTTGAACGGGGCCGGCTCGGAGGCCGGAGCCACGACCACCACGGTGTAGTCCATGGCGCCGTGTTCCTCGAGCGTCGCCACCGTCTGGGCGATGGTGCTGGCCTTCTGGCCGATGCCCACGTAGACGCACTTCACTCCCAGGCCCCGCTGGTTGATGATGGTGTCGACGGCGATGGTCGTCTTGCCCGTCTTGCGGTCGCCGATAATGAGCTCCCGCTGGCCCCGCCCGATGGGCGTCATGGTGTCGATGGCCTTGATGCCGGTCTGCAGGGGCTCGTGGACCGGTTGGCGGCCGGTGATGCCCGGCGCCTGCACCTCCATGCGCCGGGTGGCGTCGGCGTTCAGCGGGCCCTTGCCGTCGACCGGCTGGCCGAGCGCGCTCACTGCCCGGCCCAGCAGGGCGTCGCCCACCGCCACCTGGAGGATGTTGCCGGTGGCCTTGACCGTCTGGCCCTCCTCGATGTTGCCGACCTCGCCCAGGACCACGGCGCCGATCGAGTCCTCCTCGAGGTTCAGGGCCAGGCCGATGGTGCCGTCCTCGAACTCCAACAGCTCGTTGACGGCGGCGCCAGGAAGACCCTCGAGACGGGCGATGCCGTCACCCACCTCGGTGATGCGGCCGACCTGGGCCTTCTCGGTGGAGGGCGAGTAACCCTCGAGGTGCCGGCGCAGCGCGGCGGCGATGTCATCGGCGTTGATGGTCAACTCGGCCATGTTCCTCCTTGGCGCCGAACCCCTGTCCGGCGGAGATCGTGGTGCTACCTGATCGTCTCTCGCAGTTGATCCAGTCGGGTCCGAACCGTACCGTCGATGACCGTGTCCCCCACCCGGGCAACGAGTCCGCCCAGGACCGAGGGATCGACCACCACCTTCACCTCGACCGACTTGCCCGTCGCCCGGCCCAGCGCCTCGGCCAGCCGGGCCCGCTGGTCCTCGTCGAGGGCCACGGCGGAGCGCACCTCGGCGACCACCTTGTCGTGCTCGGCCGCCGCCCGCTGGACGAGCCGGTCGATGATGGCAGGCAGGTCCCGCGCCCGCCCGGCCCCCACCACCAGCGACACCAGATTGGCGGTGACCGGCGAAGCCCGGTCGCCCAGCAGGTCGGCCACCACGGCCCGCCGGCGCTCGGCGGGCACGGCGTCGTCGGTCAACACCGACCGCAGCTGGTCGTTGCCCTCGAGGGTCCGGGCGAAGCGGAACAGCTCGTCCTCCACCTCGTCGAGGGAGCCCTCCACGCGGGCCACCTCGAACATGGCGCTGGCGTAGCCGTCGACGCGCTGCTCGTCCATCAGGAGCCGGAACGGGCCCCGGTGCCCGACGGCGTGGAGCCGTTGCCCCCGACGCTGTTGATGTAGTTCTCGATGAGTCGCAAGTTGGCCTCACGGTCGAGGCTGCCCTCGACCACCTTCTCGGCCAGCTCGATGGCCATGCCCGCCACCTGCGACTGCAGCTCGGCCATGACCCGGTCGCGCTCGGCGGCGATCTGCTGGGCGTTGCGCTCTCGCTGCTCGGCGGCCTCCGCCTCGGCCCGGGCGATGAGGTCGCGCTTGAGCGAGTCGGCCGTCGAGCGCGCCTCCTCGATGATCCGACCGGCCTCTCCCTTGGCGTCGGCCAGCTGGCGCTGGTAGTCGGCCAGGATCGTCTGTGCCTCCTCGCGGACCGTGGCCGCCTCGTCGAGACTGGAGCGGATCTTCTCGCTACGGTCGCTGAGGGCCTTGTTCAACGGCGGGAGGGCGAACTTCCACAGCAGGAGCAGCAGAGCCAGGAAGGAGATGGTCCCCCAGAGGAGCTCGTTGGCCTCGGGGAGGATGGGGTTGGGCGCCTCTTGGCACTCGTCGATCTTGGAGCCCGCCTCGAGGAGCTTGATGCACTCCTCGGCGGCGTGGTCGACCGGACCGCCGCCCTCGCCCCCGCCCTCGACGGCGTACGCCGCGGCGGGAGACCCGAGCAGGACGGCCAGCGCCAGCGCCAGCGAGGCAGCGAGCCTGCGGGTGCGCATCGGCACTATCCGGAGACGATGAACGAGAGGACGAACCCGAACAGGGCCAGCGCCTCGGTGAAGGCGATGCCCAGGAACATGGTCGTGCGGACCATGCCGGCGGCCTCGGGTTGGCGGGCCATAGCGGTGATGGCGTTGCCCACCACGATGCCGATGCCGATGCCCGGGCCGATGGCAGCGGCGCCGTAGACGATCCCACGCCCGATGGCGGTGAGACCGGCCGTGGGGTCCGCTCCTTGCTGGGCGAAGAGTTCGAGCGCAACTGACAAGGACTTCCTCCTAGTGCTCGGGGTGCATGGCACCGGCGATGTAGACAGCGGTGAGGATGGTGAAGATGAACGCCTGCAGCACCGCCACCAGCAGCTCGAACCCGTACAGGCCGACGAGTAGCCCGAACGCCACGGGCCAGATGACGAGCTGAGGGCCGAGGCTGAACACGGCGGCGGTGATGACGATGAAGCTGACCAGCAGCAGGTGCCCGGCGAGCATGTTGGCGAAGAGACGGACGGCGAGGGAGAAGGGTCGCACGACGAGGGTGGACACGAACTCGATGGGCGTGACCAGGATGTAGAGCAGCTTGGGGACGCCCGGTGGGAACAGCACCGACTTGAAGTAGCCGAAGAAGCCCTGACTGCGGATGCCGATCACGTTGAACAGCACCCACACCAGCACACCCATGTAGGCGGGAAGGGCGATGCGGCCGTTCACCGGCATCTGCGCCACGGGGATGATCTCCCAGACGTTGCCCACGAAGATGAAGGTGAACATCATCACCAGCAGTGGCATGTACTTGAGGCCCTCGGGCCCCATGGTCTGAAGGACAACGCTCTCGCGCACGAAGTCGTTGACGGACTCGGCGACGTTCTGCACGCCGGTGGGGACCAGCTTGCGCTGGCGGCCGGCGATGAAGAAGAACCCGAAGACCAGGGCCACCGAGATCCACATCAACAAGACGACCTTGTTCACCCCGAACAGGCCGTCACCGATGAAGTTGGGCCACTCGGTGACGTGGCTGACGGGAGGGAACTCGAGGGCGAGCAACGAGGACAGGATCATCACCCCTTCGGCTTGAAGCCCTGAAAAGAAACTGCCTGGGCGTCCCCAGGCAGCGCGAGCTGTCGCTTCTTCACACGGAAGGCCCAGGTGGTTTCTCTCCTGGGCTTGAGCCCGGGAAAGGCCAAGGAAGCTGAGACGTGCCGGGCCTCCCACACCAGGAGGGTCAAGTGGGACACCGCCAGGGTGAGCCCGAGCGGGACGAGCTCGACCCAGCCGGCTCCGCGCACGGCGAGCACGGCCACGGTCAGCACGGCCAGGCGGAGGATGTAACCGGCCAGCACCGTGCCCAGCATCACCGCCAGGGAGATGCGGGCGGCCCACGTCATGAGCGCGGCTGCCAGGATGAAGTTGGCCACCACCAGCACGAGGGCGTAGGCGCTCGACACGGCCCCGTGGAGCCCCCAGAACACCGCACACAACCCGATCGCCACCGGCGCCAACGGCACGGCGCGGCGGGCGAGGTCACGAGCGACGGTGATCTCGACCGCGGGCCCGGCGACGGGTTGGCCCAGGGCGGTGGTCATGCCGCCCGCTTCTTCTGGACACGGCGGTCGCCGGCGCCCAAGAGGCGAGCCTCGTGCGCCTGCATCTCGGCCGAATAAGCGACACACAGCTTCCACGACAGGTAGCCCAGGCAGAAGGTCGCCAGCGCGACGGTGAATGCCGGGCGGGTACCGAGCCACAGGTCGAGGCGGGAGCCGAGGAACCCGAAGATGATCGGGGTGACGGTGATCTCAACCGCCCGGGCGAGGGCATCGCTGGCCCCGTTGTAGGTTTCGCGCCGCTCCCCCGGGTCCACGTGCTGTCCCCCGACTCCCACCGTCACCGTCGTGAAGTTCGTGCAGAACCTAAGTGAGGCTGCTGACGCCGGCAAATCCCCGCCGTGCGCGCCCCGGTACCGATCACAGGACCCTAGCCCGTCTCGGGCCGGCGGTGTTCGGGTGTCTCAGCCTCGTCGGCCCCCACGGTGACGGACGCCTCCTCGCCCTCGTCGTCGCCCTGCTGGGCGGCCTCGCCGTCGCCTCGTTCGCCGGGCTCGTCGGCGCCCTGTTCGCCCACCTCCGCGGCGCCATCGAGGTCCTCCGGCACCGGCGGTTCCGGCTCCGTCGCCCCCGCCCCATTGGCGCGGGAACGACGGGCCTGGGGGTGGAGCACCGTGTAGAGGGCGATGCCGAGTGCGGCGATGCCGAACGGCACGAGGCCGTTGCCGCGGTTGGTGTAGGCCGGATAGAGCACGAACGCCGACAACAGGGCTGTCCAGGCCCACAGGATCAGCACCGACCGCCGTTGCCCGTGCCCCAGGCGCATGAGCCGGTGGTGAAGATGGTCCTTGTCGGCGCTGGTGAGGCCACTGCGCCGGCTGGCCCGGCGCACGATGGCGAACACGGTGTCGACGATAGGAACCCCCAGGATGAAGAAGGGGATGAACAGGGGGGCGAAGAAGAAGAAGGTCTGGCCACTGAAGCCCTCGTTGGTCTGGCCTCCGACCAGGAGGGTGGGCGTGGCCATGAGCAGCCCCAGGAGCATGGAGCCGCCATCGCCCATGAAGATGCGGGCCGGGTGGAAGTTGTGGGGCAGGAAGCCCAGGCACACCCCGAGCACGACGACGGCGACCAGCGGGCTGACGCTGTCGGGCGGCAGCAGCCCTTCGTCGAACAGCTGGCGGGCGTAGAGGAAGAAGGCGGCGGCGGCGATGGCGACGATCCCCGCGGCCAGACCGTCGAGGCCGTCGATGAGGTTCACGGCGTTGGCCATGCCCACCACCCAGAGCACGGTCACGAGGGGGGCGAGGTCGGGCGACAACAAGATGATGTCCCCGAAAGGGATGCGGAAGAACAGCATGGTGACGCCGAGCAGCGACAAGACGCTGCCGGCCAGCACCTGACCCGCCACCTTGGCCGGGGCCGACACCTCGCGGAGGTCGTCGGCCACGCCCACGGCGAAGATGACGGTGGCGCCCAGGACCACGCCGAGCGGCTCGGACGTGGCGTCGAACACCCCGTCGAACTGGGGAATCCTCGTCGCCGTGGCCATGGCCGCCAGGAACCCGAGGTACATGGCGACGCCCCCCAGGGTGGGGGTCGGGCGCTCGTGGACCCGGCGCTCGTCGGGCCGGACCACCGCACCCACCCGGAGCGCCAGGCGGCGCACCAGCGGGGTCAGCACCACCGTGGTGCCCACAGCGACGAAGAGGACGATCAGGTAGCCGCGCACGCGGTCACAGGTTTGCACGCCGGTCCCTCGGCTGCCCGCCCCCGCCAAGGCCGGCACCCGATGACGGCGTCGGAGGTACGGCCGCCGCCGCAGGTTTCCGTTCGAAGCCGCCCGGGGCACGCTCTGCCGGCCTTGGCGGGTGCTTTAGGGCGAAAGGGGGATTCGTCCCTTGAGGCAGGGCCCGAGCATTCCATGCGGTCAGAGGAGTCGGTCGACAACGTCGACGATCCTGTCGTCGCCGCCAAGGCAGTCAGGGACCACTGGCGGCACGACGCACCAGGCCTCGCACCTCCGTTCACACCTCCATCGCAGCAGGAGCTGCCACCGGAAAAGACGAGAAGGGAACCCAGATGGGGAAACGAAGAACGGTTCAGTTGATGAGTGCGGGCCTCGCCATCGGCGTGCCCGCCTTCTTCGCCCTCGGCGTCCCCGCCGGGGCGGAGCCGGGAAAGAACGGCGAGGCGGGCCCGCCCGCCCACGCCGCAGAACCGGCGCACGAGCCACGTGCACAGGCGGCGCCCGCGGCCAACGCAGCGGCATCCAAGCAGCAGGCGGCGCCAGCGGCAAAGACACCGGCACCGGCACCGGCACCGAAGCAACAGGCGGCGGCTCCGGCAAAGGCAACGACACCGGCGCCGGCGCAACAGGCGGCGGCTCCGGCAAAGGCACCGGCACCAAAGCAACAGCCGGTCAATGCGGCGAAGGCCCCGGCACCGAAGCAACAGCCGGTCGCCCCGGCGAAGGCACCGGCACACGAGGTGCAGGGACAAGGCGCCAACCGGCCCGGGCCCTACGACCCGGCGGGCGTCGGCCAGCCCTCCGGAAACGGCAAGGGTGACGGCAAGGCGGTCGGCAAGCCGGCCGCGGGCACGGTCGGCAACGCCGACGCCAAGAACCCGCCCGGGCAACTGCCCGGACCGGAGGACCGGAACCGCGGCTACGAGTGCGACAAGAACCAGGGCATCGGCCAGGGCAACCCGGCCCACAGCTTCTGCCAGGCCGCTCCTCCGCCGGTCCACAAGCCGCCGGTGAAGCCGCCCGTCGAGCCGCCGGTCAAGCCGCCGGTCAAGCCGCCGGTCAAGCCGCCGGTCAAGCCGCCGGTGGTGAAGCCGCCGGTGGTGAAGCCGCCGGTGCTGAAGCCGCCGGTGGTGAAGCCGCCGGTGGTGGAGCCGCCGGTCAAGGTGCAGGCGCTGTCGCTGCCCGTGGTCAGGGCCCAGCAGGCGCCGGCGCAGCCGGCAGGGGTGGCCCTTCAGGTGCGCGCGGCTCCCCTCCCCCGGACGGGGAGTGACACGACCACCTTCCTGCTC
>DASZDK010000119.1:0-26447 GCA_035942035.1 Acidimicrobiales bacterium | reverse complement strand
GTCCAACTGGACGCACAAGCACGAGGCCTGGCTGGGCGCGCTGAGCTTCCCCGAGCCCGGCGCTGGCCTCGGCGCCTCCCGCCGGGTGTCCCACCGGGGCGCCCTCGGCCGTGCCGCCGAGGTGGGCGACTGGCGCCGCGTCGAGCGGGCAGCGTCGTGCATGGGCTTCGTGGGCCGGGTCCCCTCGGAGTACTCCAGCGGGGGCTCCACCTGGCGGGGGCATCTGACCAAGGCCGGCAACGCTCACATCCTGGCGGCCAGCCGATCCACCGAGCCCCGGCGCATCGTCGAGACCTTGGAGCCCGCCCTCCGCCCCTGGTGAGAACCCGGATGTCCGATTCGCCCCGGCCCCGCCAGCGCCAGGCGGCTCCTCAGGAAGCGCTGGCGGGCTTCCCCATCCATCGTGCTGGCTAACGCTGAGCAGGCGGTCAAGGCTTGCCCCTTCGGGCGGCCCTGCGGCCGGCCTTGACCCCCTCGCTGATCGCCACGCGCCCCGATCGTCCGTCGAGGGGGCGGCAAGACCGACAAGTCCCATGTGAAGTGGTGGCGAGCGTTGGGGGTGCACGCCTCCGCCGGTGGGAACACGGTGCCGGTGATCGCGCAGCTCGCCGCCACCTCGGGACCGGGTGCGGGAGATGATCCACCGGTTCAACGAGATGGGGATGCGATCGCTGGACCCTCAGTGGGCGGGTGGCCGTCCCCGCTAGATCACGACTGACGACGAGCGCTTCATCGTCGTGACGGCCAAGACCCGCCCGGAGAAGCTCAATCAGCCCTTCACCCGCTGGAGCGTCCGCAAGCTCGGGCAGTACCTCGCTGACAACGAGACCCGGGTGACCAAGATCGGGCGGGAACGACTCCGTCAGCTGCTGGTTGCCAACGACATCACGTTCCAGCGGACCAAGACCTGGAAGGAGTCCAACCTCTCCGCGCACAAGGGCGAGGCGATTCGCCGCTGGCCGAGCGCAACAAGGTCGAGCTGTGCTTCAGCCCGACCTACAGCTCCTGGGCGAACCCGATCGAAGCGCACTTCGGGCCGCTGCGAGTCGTGTTGAACAACTCGAACCACCCCAACCACGTCGTGTTGACCCGCCGACTCCAGGACCATCTCCGCTGGCGCAACGCCAACGCCCGGGCCCCAGAGCTCCTCGTTGCGCAACGTCGCGAACGAGCACGCGTCCGGGCCGAGAAGGCCGCAGATGGGGACGCCCCGCCTCACACGCCGCATGAACCACCCGCGCGAACGTTTCTGGTCAGAGCACTAGACCGCTGGCGCTAGCCCGCCGCCCGTGCCCGTGACGCCCGGAGGCGGCGAAGCTTGCGCCCTGTCAGCCATACCACCCACACCAGCAGGGTGGCGAGCACGGCGTAGCCGAACGGAGCCACCCAACGCTCCACCCGCTCGTAATTCTGACCGAGTTGGTAGCCGGCGCCGATGAACAAGGCGTTCCACACGGCGCTGCCGGCCGCGGTGTAGAGGCAGAACCGCGGCAGGGACATGCGGGCCACGCCGGCGGGCACGGAGACGACGCTGCGCACCAGCGGGACGCAGCGACCGAAGAGCACGATCTTGCCCCCATGGCGTTCGAAGAAGCGCTCCCCCCGCTCGTAGTCGCTCTGGCTGAGGACCACGAACCAGCGCTTGCCGGCCAGCTCGTGCAGGCGCTGTGACCCCACCCAGGCCCCGAGCCCGTAGAGGATCAAGGCGCCGACCAGCGCGCCGGCCGTGGCCGCCACCCATGCCAGCACCAGGTTGAGGTCGCCCCGCTCGGCCCGGAAGCCGGCGAAGGGCAGGACGACCTCGGAGGGGATGGGTGGGAACAGGTTCTCCAAGGCGATCAGCACACCCACGCCCACCTCGCCCGCCCGGTCGATCAGCTCGAGAACGCTCCGCCCCGCGCTTCCGCCGCCCTCCACCTAGCCGCCCCTCCCCAACCGCACCTCTAGCGGGGGCCTTGTTCGTCGGCCGGCTGCACGATGGTGCTGGGGAAGTCGCTGAGGTCGCCGCTGGGGGCGGTGTCCCAGTGGCGGAAGGTCAGGTCGGTCTGGAGGTACACGGCGAGGAGCTCGGCCACCCGCCGGATCCCGTCGAGATGGGTCCGCTCGTAGCCGTGGCTGGCGTCGATGCCGAAACCGATGAGGGCGGCCCGGGTCTCCGCTCCCGCCTGCAGCGCCGACGCGGCATCGGAGCGGTAGTACCGGTACACGTCCCGGCGGTGGTCGATGGCGTGGTGCCGGCACAGGCCGGCCAGGCGACGCACCAGGTGGTAGTCGAAGGGTCCGTGGGAGTCCTGGGCGGCGATGTTCACGGTGTGCTCCGTGGAGGCCTGGCCGGGCGCCACCACGGAGATGTCGATGGAGACCATCTCGGCCACGTCGGTGTCGAGGCCGTGGCTGGCGCCGAGGCCTACCTCCTCGGCGATGGTGACGAGCAGGTGGGCGTTGACCGGCAGCACGGCGCCATGGTCGATCAGCGCCTTGAACGCACCCAGGGCGGCGGCGACCCCGGCCTTGTCGTCGAGGTGGCGGGAGGTGACGTAGCCGGACGGGGTGATGACGGGACGGGCGTCGAAGGCCACGAAGTCCCCCACCTCGATGCCCAGGGACGCCAAGCTGGCGGCGTCATCCACCCCTTCGTCCACCCGCACCTCGACGTGCTCCCAGCCCACCGGCTGGGTGTCGACCTCGTCGCCCCAGCGGTGGCCGCTGGCCTTGAGCGGCAGGATGGTGCCGCTGTAGGTCCGGTCGAGCTCGTCGACGAAGATGGTCACCCGGGCGCCTTCGGCGAAGCGGGCGCTGTGGTTGCCTACGGGGACGATCTCCAGCCGGCCGTTCTCCTTCAGGCGCTTCACCATGCACCCGATCGTGTCGGCATGGACGATCACCGCCCGGTCGGCGGTCCGCGGGCCGCCCTCCCCCGCCAGCTCGCCTCTGAGCACGCCTCGGCGGGTCAGCTCGAAGTGCATGCCGAGGGCCTTGATCTCGTTGCCAATCACCTGCATGACGTGGTCGGTGCGTCCGGAAGGGCTGTGGATCGCCAGCAGCCGCACCATGACGTCACGGACGTACTCCATGTCGATGGGCAGCAACTTGGCGCGCTCCGGTTCCGCCGGAGCCAAGGTGAAGGGCATGGGCGGCAGCCTAGGAGCGCCTGCCCACCGAGGCGTAGCCGACCGCCGCGCTGCGCGCGTGCCCGGCCAGGCTTCTCAGGAGCCGGACGGTTCGGGGGTCCGGCCGGGCGCCGGCGGCTCCCAGCCCTGGGGCATGGCCTGGGTCGACGGGAAGAGCAGGTCGATGAAGCGCTGCACCGTCGGCTGGGGCTCGTGGTTGGCCAGGCCGGGCCGCTCGTTGGCCTCGATGAAGACGTAGTCGGGACCGGACACCGACGGCACCAGGAAATCGAGGCCGCTGACCGGCAGGTCGAGGACCTGACTGGCCTTGACCGCAGCCTCGGCCAGCGCCGGGTGCAGGTCGGCGGTGACGTCGTGGATGGTGCCCCCGGTGTGGAGGTTGGCGGTGCCCCGCACGACCAGGGTCTCCCCCTCGTCGAGCACGTCGTCGAGCTCGTGGCCGCCTCCCCGGACCGTGTCGGCCGTCGAGTCGTCGAGGGGGATGGTGGACTCCCCGCCGGTCG
The DNA here is from genome assembly GCA_035942035.1 of Acidimicrobiales bacterium. Classification (GTDB taxonomy): domain Bacteria; phylum Actinomycetota; class Acidimicrobiia; order Acidimicrobiales; family CADCSY01; genus JAHWJR01. The sequence goes on along the minus strand of DASZDK010000119.1, from coordinate 22,813 downwards.
CTGCCTCCCGGCGGCGACTCTGGGCGGTGATCAACTCCTCGACGGTGTGGCGCCCGTCGCCCACCACCCGGGCCGGGCGGCGCACGGCGGCAGCCACCACCTCGTGTCCGATGACCAGGATGCGCAGGTCGTCACCATGGCTGCGTTCCTCGAGCAACACGTCGTCGCTGTGCAGCTTGGCTCGCTCCAGGGCTCGCCGCAGCTCGTCGGCGTCGGTCACCCCCACGGTGATGCCGCGCCCCTGCTCGCCGCGCGCCGGCTTGACCACGAGCTCCCCCACCTCGTTCAGGAAGGCCTCGTCCTCCTCGGCGGTGGTGGAGGTCCGTCCCCGGGGCACCCGTAGCCCGGCCGCGGCCAGCAACCGGCGGGTCACCCGCTTGTCGTCGCACCAGCTCACGGCCACGCCGGAGGTCAGCTCCGAGAGCGACTCCCGGGTGACGATCTCCCGCCCGCCGTAGCTCAACTGCAGGAAACCGCCCTCGGCGTCGATCACCTTGACCGAGATGCCCCGCCGGCGGGCCTCGTCAGCGATGATGCGGGTGTAGGGGTTGAGGGCCTGGTGGGCGTCGGAGACCGGGCCGGCGAACAGCGGCTCGTTGATGGGGTTCTTGCGCTTCACGCAGAACACCGGCACCCGAGTGAAGCCCAGCTTCTGGTACAGCCGGATGGCGGGCTCGTTGTCGTGCATGACCGATGCGTCGAGGTGGTTCCGTCCATGGGCGCGCAACTCCTGGGCCATCGCCGACACCAGCGCTGCGCCCACGCCGGGGCGTGAGCAGCGCGGGTCGACGGCCAGGCACCACAGGCTGCTGCCACCCTCCGGATCGCCGAAGGCGGCGACGTGGTCGATGCCGGTGACGGTGCCCACCACGGCTCCGGTCGAGGTGTCCTCGGCGATGAGGTACGACAAGGTCATGCTCTCCTGGTTGGCCTCCATGAGCTCGGGCGGGGCGGTCACCATCCCCGCCTTGAGGTAGAGCCCGTTGATGGCCTCGGCGTCGCCCCGCCCCGCCATGGGTCGCACCACCACGCCGGGAACGCTGTGGGACAGCTCGTCACCGTCGCCGCCGGCGAGTCGGCGGCGGTAGGTGTAGGAGGGATCGACGAAGAGCTCCTGGGGTGACCGGCTCACCAGCACGTGGGGCTCCGGGTGGTACAGGCACACGTCGCGCTGGCCCAGCTCCTCGGAGCGCAGGAGGGCGGCGAGGCTGTCCCAGTCGGAGAACGTCTGGCCGAACACCAGCCTCCCCCAGCCACACTCGAGGGCGACGTTGCTGTCGGTGTCGGCGCTCACGTCACCCCGTGGTTCTGCAACCACAGCTCGAGCAGGCCGAGCTGCCACAGCGTGTTGCCGCCCAGGGGCGTCAACCGTTCGTTGGGAGCATCGAGAAGGGCGGCCACAGCCTCGGGGCGGAACAGGCCCCGCTCCTTGCCCGCCGGATCCCTCAGGGCCTCCTCGACCAGGTCGAGGGCCCGGCCCTGCAGATGCGTGAGTGCGGGCACCGGGAAGTAGCCCTTGGGGCGGTCGATGACCTCGTTGGGGATGATCCGCCGGGCGGCGGCCTTCAGCACGCCCTTGCCGCCCGCCGCCAGCTTGAGCTCCGGCGGGCAGGCGGCCGCCAGCTCCACCACCTCGTGGTCGAGGAACGGCACCCGGGCCTCGAGGCCCCAGGCCATGGTCATGTTGTCGACCCGCTTCACCGGGTCGTCGACCAGCATGACCTCGGTGTCGAGGCGCAGCGCGCGGTCGACGGCCGTGGCGGCGCCGGGGCCGGCCAGGTGCTCGGCCACGAGCAGGCGGCTGGCGTCCTCGTCGAGGCGCCACTCGGGGGACAGCAGCGCCGACACCTCGTCGTGGGACCGGTCGAAGAACGCGGTGGCGTAGGCGTCGAGGGTGCCACCCGCATCCCCGGGATCGACGCCCGCCAGGGGCGGGTACCAGTGGTAGCCGGCGAACACCTCGTCGGCACCCTGCCCCGACTGGACCACCTTGACGTGGCGGCTGACCTCCTGGGACAGGAGGTAGAAGCCGACGGCGTCGTGGCTCACCATGGGCTCGCTCATGGCAGCGACGGTTCCCTCCAGCGCCGGCAGGAGGTTCCGGTCGTCGATGCGGAGCTGATGGTGGTCGGTGGCGAAGGTCTTGGCCACGATGTCGCTGTAGCGGAACTCGTTGCCCGCCAGCCCGCCGGCTGACTCGAAGCCGACGCTGAAGGTGGTGAGGCCCGTGGCCCCGGCCTCGGCCAGCAGGCCGACGATGAGGCTGGAGTCGAGCCCACCCGACAGCAGCACCCCCACGGGCACGTCGGAGACGAGCCGACGCTCGACGGCGGCCCGGAGCGAGGCCAGCACGGCGTCCTGCCAGTCCCGCTCGGTCATGGCGGCGTGGTCGGGATGGCGCTCGTGACGCACGCTCCAGTACCGGCGGGTGCGGCGGGTGCCGTCCGGCTCGACCACCAGCACCGTGGCCGGGGGGAGCTTGCGCACCCCCTTCAGGATGGTCCGCGGCGGCGGCACGACCGAGTGGAAGCTCAGGTAATGGTGCAGGGCCACGGTGTCGATCGACGTGTCGACGTCACCGCCGGCCACGAGCGCCGGCAGGGTGGAGGCGAAGCGCAGGCTGGTCCGCGACTCGTTCAGGTACAGCGGCTTGATCCCCAGCCGGTCGCGCACCAGCACCGCCCGTCCGGTGTCGGTCTCGACGATGCAGAAGGCGAACATGCCCTGGAGGCGGTCGACGAAGTCCAGTCCCCAACACCGGTAGGCGCGCAGGATCACCTCGGTGTCGCCGTCCGAGATGAAACGCTCACCCTCGGCAACCAGCTGCTGGCGCAGCTCGGGGTAGTTGTAGATGCACCCGTTGAACACGATGGCGAGCCCCAGCTCGCGATCGACCATGGGTTGGGCCGAGAGAGTCGACAGGTCGATGACGCTGAGCCGCTGGTGCCCGAGGGCCACGGCGCCCGACGCCCACACCCCGCTCCCGTCAGGGCCCCGGTGCTTCATGGTGGTCGCCATGCGGACGACCGCACCCACATCGGCGGTCGCCCCGTCGAGACGGAGCTCCCCGGCAAAACCGCACATGTCAGCGCCCACCGTAGCCGGACGACCGACCTCCCCCACGGACTCCGGCATTCCGGGCCCGACGGCATCGGCCCGGTCCCCGAGCCCTCAGGGGGCGAGCACGGCCCGGGCCACCAGGTCGGTCCCGAACACGGTGACGATGGCCAGGTAGAGCAGGCCGGTGGCGGCCATGACCGCCGAGTAGAAGCGCTCCTTCAGCGCTGCCCGGGTGACCAGGCACAGCACGATGGTCATCACCGCGCACGCCAGCCAGAACCATCCGAGGATGCCGTTGTACCCGTCGTCGATGGCGCCGGTGAGCACCGAGACCATGCCCGGGGGGACGAGCAGCACGCCGACCTCCACGGCCCACAGGGCGGTGAGCCAGCGCACCAGTTCCCGCAGCGGGCCCCGGTGAAGACCCGGCTGCACCAGGTACCAGTGGCCGAGCAGCATGGCATCGCTCACCGCTCCGAGGAAGGCGGCGCCGACCAGCGTGCGCACCACGGCGAGGGCGGGGTCACCACCGGCGGCCAAGCCGGCGACGACCAAGCCGACGACTCCGACCACGGGCGCGACGAGGTCGAGCACCGGGGGGAACTCGGCCGGCGTCGTGCCGGCAGCTGGCTCGGAGGAAGCTCCGGGCCCGCCGGCGTCCCCGCCGCCGGCGTCCCCGGTCATGGCACCCACGCGGGCGGACGTGCGCTGGCGGCGGGCCCGCTCGCCAGCGACGCCCGCCCGGCGGCGCAGCACGGACACGACCAGGGCGGTGGCGGTGGCGCTGATGACGCCCGCCGTGGCCAGGTCGCGCCCGGGCACGGGGCCCAGCACGACCGCCGCCGCCAGCGAACCCGCGGCCAGCGCCAGGTAGGTGCCACGGATGAGCCACCCGTAGCCGACCCCGACCTCTCTCCGCCGGGTGGTGACCCAGCCGAAGAACAGCCCACCGACGGCCCACTGCAGGAGCACGGTGGCGGCGTCCAGGCGGATCACGGCGGCGACGGTACCGGGGCGTGGCCGAAGCGGGCGGATCGCCGGTCGGTTCGCCGGCAGAGCAGGAAGCCGCGCTACAGCAGGCCGGCCACAGTGGCGCCGTCGACGCCGAGAGCCACGCCACTGACGAAGCCGGCGGGCTCCGAGCACAGGAAGGCCACCACCCGGCCGAAGTCGGCCGGGTCGCCCAGCGGCCCCGAGGTGGTGTCCTTGCCCAGCGCCTCCACCCGGTCGGTGGCGTGGAGCCCGGGGCAGGCGAGGTTGAGGGTGATGCCGTCGGCGAACAGGTCGGCCGCGGCGGTCTTGGCCCACCCCCACAGCCCGGCCCGGGCGGTGTTGGACAGCGCCAGCCCGGGGATGGGCTGGCGGACCGCCACCGAGGTGATGCAACAGATCCGGCCCCAGCCTCCGGCCCGCAGGTGGGGCACGGCGGCCTGCACCAGGCGCACCGAGGTGAGCAGGTTCGCCTCGAGGGCGGCCCTCACGGCGTCGTCGTCGACCTCCAGGGCCCGGGCCGGCGGAGGGCCGCCGGCGTTGGCCACGACCACGTCGAGGCGGTGGAAGCGCCCGACGGTCGCCTGCACCAGCCGCTCGGGAACGGCCGGGTCGGTCACGTCGGCAGCGACGGCCACCGCGGTGCCGCCGGCCTCGGTGATGGCTCGTACCGTGTCCTCGAGCGCCTCGCGGCCCCGGGCGCAGATCACCACCGCTGCCCCCTCGGCGGCGAGGGCCTCGGCCGAGGCCCGTCCGAGCCCCCGAGAGGCGGCTGTCACCAGCGCCACCCGGCCGGCCAGTCCCAGGTCCACCGTCCCGACCTCAGGCCTCCACCACGGCCAGGCCGTGGGGAGCGCGGTTGAGCGGCCGGGGCCCATCGGCGGTGGCCACCACGATGTCCTCGATGCGGACGCCGAAGCGCCCGTCGAGGTAGATGCCGGGCTCGACGGAGAAGGCGTGGCCGGGCACCAGGGATTCGGGGTTGCCCACCACCAGGTAGGGGTCCTCGTGCTCCTCCAGGCCGATGCCGTGGCCGGTGCGGTGGATGAAGTGGTCGCCGTAGCCGGCGTCGGCGATGTGGCGCCGGGCCACGGCGTCGACCTCCTCGCACGCCGCTCCCACCACAGCGGCGTCCACCGCCGCCGCCTGGGCCCGCTCGAGCACGGCGTGGACCTCACGGAGCTGCGCCGGCGGCTCGCCGGTGACCACGCAGCGGGTCATGTCGGAGCAGTAGCCGTCGGGCATGGTGCCCCCGAAGTCGCACAGCACCACCTCCCCCCGCTCGATGACGCGGCCACCGGGCTGGTGGTGAGGGCTGGCGGCGTTGGCGCCGGCGGCGACGATGGCGAAGTTGACCTCGGCGTGGCCGGCGGCGACCAGGCGCCGGCCCAGGTCGGCCGACACCTCGCCCTCGGTTCGCCCGACCAGGGGCACGTCGCCGGCCTGGAGTTGGAGGGCCACCTCGTCGGCGGCGGCCGACGCCCGGCGCAGCGACTCGACCTCGGCGGCGTCCTTGACCGCCCGCAGGGGGCCCACCACCTCGCTCCCCGGCCGCCACGAGGCGGCGGTGAGCCGTGCCTGGAGGTCGAGCACCACCCGGGCCCAGGTCCGGTCGCCCACCGCCAGGGTGCGGGCGCGGCCGGCGAGCCCCGCCACCAGGGAGACGGGGTCCTCGGTCTCCTCCCACGCACGCACCGTGAACACCTCGGGGCGCTCGACCACCCGCGGCGCCTCCAGGCGGGGCACCACCAGGGTGGCGTCGTCACCGGCGGGCACCACGAGCATGGTCAGGCGCTCCAGGGGCATGGCCCGGTACCCGGTCAGGTAAGGCAGGTCGGCGCCGATCGACAGCAACAGCACGTCGACACCGAGTTCGTCCATGCGGCGGCGGACGCGGTCCAGGCGCTGGGCGTACATCGCTCCCACGCTACGGCGCCCAACCCCTCGCCTCGGCCGCTCGTGTTCTTCGTCCGATCCATCACCGGCCACGGCGAGCCAGCGGACAAGATGGGGGCATGGCGCAGGTCCGGGTGGTGCGGGGCGACATCACCGCCCAGGACGTGGATGCCGTGGTCAACGCCGCCAACTCGTCGCTGCTCGGCGGCGGTGGCGTCGACGGGGCCATCCACCGCAAGGGCGGCCCGGAGATCCTCCAGGAGTGCCGGCGCCTGCGCGAGGAGCGCTTCCCCGATGGCCTACCCACCGGCCAGGCGGTGGCCACCACCGGCGGGCGACTCCCGGCCCGGTGGGTCATCCACACCGTGGGGCCGGTGTACGCCAAGAGCGTCGACCGCTCCGGCCTCTTGGCCTCGTGCCACACCGAGTCCCTCCGGGTGGCCGACGAGCTGGGGGCGGCCACCGTGGCCTTCCCCGCCATCTCCTGCGGCATCTACGGCTACCCGTTGCACCTGGCGGCGCCGGTGGCGGTGGGGGCGGTTCGTTCGGCGGTGACCGCCGTGGCCGAGGTCCGCTTCGTGCTCTACGACGACGAGGCCCTGTCCGCCTTCGCGGAGGCGGCGACGTCCTGAGCCGGCGGCGGGACCGCCGGCAACCCGTCGATGCTGGTGGCGTTGCGCTCGGCCTGGTAGGCGGCGATGCCCTCGGGCCCCTTGCGCCGCGCCCACGCCTCGAGCAGGTCGCGCTCTCCCTCGACGCGCATGAGGGGGACGCCGAAGCCACACGAGGTCGACACCCGCTCCAGGGCCATCACCACCACGGAGCGCACCCCCGACAGCGAGGGGAAGCGGGCCGCCAGATCGGCGAAGCGGGTGTCGTCGGGCAGGACCGCCTCCCCCGTGCCGTAGAGGCGAACGATGCGGGGCGGCCCGTCGAAGGCGCACGCCATCAGGGTGATCCTGGCGTTCTCCCGCAGGTGGGCCATGGTCTCGGCCCCGCTGCCGGTGAGGTCGAGGTAGGCGACGGTCCGCTCGTCCAGCACCCGGAGGGTGTCACCGCCCTTGGGCGAGACGTTCACGTGGCCGTCGGCGGCGAGCGGGGCGGTGGCCACGAAGAACACCGGCGAGGCGGCCATGAACTCGGCCAGGTTTGGGCTCAGGCTCGGGAACGTCTTGCCCACGGCTCGGGTCAGGCCACCGGGGCCCGGGCCGCCGGCCCGCACGCCGGGTCAGCGGTGACCGACTCGGCCGCCTGGCGGGCGTGGTAGCTGGAGCGGGTCAGCGGCGAGGCCTCGACGTGGCCGATGCCCATCTCCTCGCCGGCCCGGGCCAGGGCCTCGAAGGTGGTCGGCTCCACCCAGCGGGTCACCGGGAGGTGGGACCGGGTGGGCCGGAGGTACTGGCCGATGGTGACGATGTCGACGCCCACCCCCCGCAGGTCGGCCAGGGCGCCCACCACCTCGTCGTCGCGCTCGCCCATCCCCAGGATCAGGCCCGACTTGGTCACCGCCCCCGCCGCCTTGGCCCGGGCCAGCACGGCGAGGCTCCGAGCGTAGCCGCCGGAGGGGCGCACCGCTCGCTGCAGGCGGGCCACGGTCTCCAGGTTGTGGTTCACCACGTCGGGGCGAACGGCGAGGATGGCGTCGAGGGCCTCGGGGTCGCCCTTGCAGTCGGGGATCAGGACCTCCACGGCACAGCCGGGGACCCGCCGGCGGACGGCCCGGACGGTCTCGGCAAAGCCGGCGGCGCCGCCGTCGGGCAGGTCGTCACGAGCCACGGCGGTGACCACAGCGTGGGCCAGTCCCATCCGGCCCACGGCCTCGGCCACCCGCTCGGGCTCGTCCGGCTCCGGCGGGAGCGGGTGGCTGGTGTCGACCAGGCAAAAGCCGCAGGCCCGGGTGCAGCGGGCGCCGTTGATCATGAAGGTGGCCGTGCCGTCGGCCCAGCACTCGTAGATGTTCGGACAACCGGCCTCCTCGCAGACGGTGGTCAGCGACAGGCCCCGCATCGTGCGCCGCAGCCCCAGGTAGTCGTCACCCATCCGGGCCGGCGCCCGTAGCCACGCCGGTTTGCGCTCGGTCACGGCCAAGCCGTCGGTGACGCCGGCAGCGGCCAGCCGGCGGCCGAGGCGCACCGGCGTGCCGGCGTCGGGGCCCGGCTCGCTGCCGGGTGCCGGCACCCCGCCCAGGCTCGACACGTCGGCGCCGGTCGACGGCCAGGCCACGTCCTGGCGCTCGCTGCGCCCGGCGCCCCACTGCTGCGCAGCCCGCCGGGCCACGGCGTCGACCACCTGGCGCATGGTCGCCGGCATCCCTTGCGCCGCCAGAGAGGTCACGTCCTTGTCGAGATCGCGGATGCCGCAGGGGACGATGTGGTCGAACATCGACAGGTCGGGGTCGACGTTGAGGGCGAAGCCGTGGGTGGAGCGACCCCGGGCCAGGCGCACCCCGACGGCGCAGATCTTGGCTCCGCCCACCCACACGCCGGGGTGGCGATCGTCCCGGCCGGCGCCGGCCAGGCCGAGCTCACCCAGCACGTCGATCACCAGTCGCTCGAGCGAGCGGACGTAGGCCCGGGTGTCGGCCAGGCCCCCGCCCCGCCGGCCGGGGACGGTGAGCACCGGGTACCCGATCAGCTGGCCCGGCCCGTGGTAGGTGACCTCGCCCCCCCGATCGGTGCGGACCAGCTCCGCGCCCACCGACGCCGGCGGGACGAGGACGTCACCCAGGTCGGCCCGGACGCCGAGGGTGTACACCGATGGGTGCTCGAGCAGGAGGAGGTGGTCGTCCGCCCGGGAGGCGGCGAGGCTCCGCTGGAGGGCTTGGGCCTCGTCGTAGCCGACGCGCCCCAGCCAGCGGACCCGCAGGGTCACGGCCCGGCTCGCGACGAGGCGACGGGGAGGCTCATGCCAGCTCCGCCGCCCAGTCCCGCGTCTCCAGGATCTGCTTGACCTTGGCCACGAAGGCCGAGGCGTAGGCGCCGTCGATGGCCCGGTGGTCGAAGGTGATGGCCAGGTTGCCGACGGGATGGATGGCGATGGCGTCGGAGCCGTCGGGCAGCTCTACCACGACCGGGCGCTTGCGCACCCCGTCGGTGGACAGGATGGCCACCTGGGGCTGGTTGATGATGGCCCCGGTGAGCAGGGTCCCGAACGGGCCGGGGTTGGTGATGGTGAAGGTGCCGCCGGCGATGTCGTCGGGCCCGAGCTTGCGGCTGCGCGCCCGCTGGGCAAGGTCGGCGATGTCCCGGGCCAGCGCCCGCAGTCGCTTGGCGCCGGCGCCGTGGACGACCGGCGCCATGAGACCCTCGAAGTTGATGTCGACGGCGATGCTCAGGTGCACGGCCCGGTGCACCACCAGCTCGTTGTCGCCCACCGAGGCGTTGACGTGGGGGAACTCGCGGATGGCATCGACCACCGCCCGGCTCACGAACGGGAGGTAGGTGAGGTTGATGCCCTCCTCCGCCTTGAACCGGGCCTTCTCGGCCAGGCGTACCTTGTCGACGCCCTCGTAGTCGACCTCGATGGCCACCAGGGTGTGGGCCGAGGTGGCCTTGGACATCACCATGTGCTCGGCGGTGCGGCGGCGGATGTTGGAGAACGGGACCACTTCGTCGCCCTCGGCGGCAACGGCGGTGCCCGCTGCCCGGGCGGGGGCAGGTGCGGCCGGGGCCGGGGCGGAGGCGGGACGGCGCTGCTCGGTGCCGGCCGCGCCCTTGCCGCTCCGCTCTCGATCGATGACCGCCAGGACGTCGTTGCGGGTGATGCGCCCGCCGGCGCCGCTGCCTTCGATGGCGTCGGGGTCGAGGTCGTACTCGGCGACCAGCCGGCGCACCACGGGCGAGAGCAGCCGGCTGGCGCCCGAGCCGGCCTTGGCGGCCGACGATCCGTCACCGTCCTTCTTGGTCGGTGTGCGCTCCTCCGGAGCAGCGGTCGGGCGGCCCTCGGCGGTGGTGGTGGAGCTCAGCGACCCGCCGGACTCCTTGCCCTCGGCGCCGGCGGCCGGCTGCGTCTCGGGCTCCGCGGGGGCGGCCTCCTCCTCGGGCTCCGCTTCCTTGCCCTCGCCGCCGCCCGTGGGATCGGGCGCCACCGGAGCGTCGGGTTCGCCCGCCCCGCTGCTCGCCGGCGTCGCGCCGGCGCTGTCACCGTCGCCGCCGGCCGAGTCCGAGTCCGAGATGACGCCGAGCTTGGCCCCGACCTCGACGACCCCCCCCTCCTCGACGAGGATCTCCGCCAGGGTGCCGGAGGCCGGGGACGGGACCTCTGAGTCGACCTTGTCGGTGGAGATCTCGAACAGCGCCTCGTCGGCCTGGACCTTGTCGCCCACCTGCTTGAACCACCGGGTGATGGTTCCCTCGGTCACGGTCTCCCCCAGTTGGGGCATGGTGATATCGGCCATCAGCCGTGCAGTCCTCTCCCGGTGAGGGCCATCACGGCCTCACCGAAGTTCTCCGACAGTGTGGGGTGGGGCTGCACGAGCTCCGCCACGTCGTCGACCGTGGCCTCCCAGTTGACGGCCAGGTACCCCTGGCCCAGCTGCTCGGTGACCCAGGGGCCCACCATGTGGACCCCGAGGATCTGCCCGGCGCCACCGTCGGGCCGGCGGGCCGCCACGATCTTCACCAGCCCCTCGGGCTCGCCAACGATCAGCGCCCGGCCGTTGCCCCGGTAGTGGTGGGTCGAGACCACCACCTCGTGGCCCGCCTCCCTGGCCGACTCCTCGGAGTGGCCGGCGAAGGCCACCTCCGGATGGCAGTAGATGCACCACGGGACCCGGTCGTACTGCACCGGCAGCGGGCGCTCGCCGAGGATGTCCTTGACCGCCACGATCCCCTCGGCGAAGCCCACGTGGGCCAGTTGCGGGGTGGCGACCAGGTCACCGACGGCCCACACGCCGTCACGGGTGGTCCGGCACGTCTGGTCGACCTTGACGAAGCCCCGATCGTCGACCTCCACCCCCGACCCGTCGAGTCCGAGGCTGTCCGACAGCGGCCTGCGCCCCACCGACACCACCACCCGCTCGACCTCGAGCGACTCCCCGTCGCCCAGGCGAACGGTGGTCGTCGAGTCGCCGGGCTCGTGGCCCTCGACCTGCACTCCGGTGCGCACGTCGATGCCCCGCTTCTCGAAGCTCTTGCGGACCACAGCGGCGACGTCGCTGTCACAGCCGGGCAGCAGCTTGGGCAGGCTCTCGAGCAGGGAGACCCGCACCCCGAGGTCGGCGAGCATGGAGGCGAACTCGCAGCCGATGGCGCCACCACCGACCACCGCGGCTGACGCCGGCAACTCCGTCATCGCCAGCACCTCGTCGGAGGTGAGGACGAAGCGGCCGTCGAGGTCGAAGCCAGGGATGGTCCGCGGCACCGACCCGGCGGCCAGGATGACGCTGTCTGCCCGAAGCTCCTGGTCGGGGCCGTCAGCCGGGTGCACGGTGACCACCCCGTCGGCCCCCAACGTGCCCGTACCGGCGAAGGTGGTGATCTTGCGGCGCTTCAGGAGTCCCTGCAGGCCCTTCCAGAGGCCGTCGATGACCTTCTGCTTGCGCTTCATGGTGATGCCGAAGTCGATGGTGGGCTCGCCGGCGTCGAGGCCGAAGGCGGCGGCGCCGGCGATGGTGCGCCGCACCGAGGCGGTTTCGAGCAACTCCTTGGCCGGGATGCATCCCCGGTGAAGGCACGTGCCGCCGACCCGGTCGCGCTCCACGAGGGCGACAGAGAGGCCGGCGGCGGCGGCGTAGAGGGCCGAGGCGTAGCCACCGGGCCCTCCACCTACGATCACGACGTCGAACTGCTCTGCCACCATCGCTCCTTCGATCGGACGGAGCGGAGGCTATTACCTCCCGGCGTTACTCGTTCTTGTCCTCGGCGCCCTCCTCGACCTGCTGGTCGACCTCGTTGGCACCCTCTTCCACGTTCTGCTCCAGCTGCTCGGTCTCCTCGTCGGCCGTGGAACCGTCGTTGTCCTCGTCGTTGCAGGCGGTGCCGCCCAGGGCGAGGACGGCGGCGAACGCAGCGGCGGTCATCTTCTTCGTCGGTGTATTCATGTAGGCGCCCTTACCCACCGGGCGGCTGCTTACTCACGCTGGGTGGCAGCTCACCGGGTCAGGAGCACCAGCTGGAGGCTGAAGGCCACCAGCAGGGCCAGCCCGCACAGCAGGGCAGCGATGATGAGTTTTCGCGTGCTGATGGCCCGGAGGGTACCGGGCTCAGCGTCGACCAGGTTTCCACCTCGCCGGGTCGAGATTGGGCCGGGGACGGCGGTGGGCTCGAAAGAGCCGGGGGGAACCCCGACGCGACAGAGGGGCCCCTGCGGGCCCCTCGGTCTCGGAAGATGGGGGAAGACGGCGCTGCTGCCTTCCCCGTCGCCGTCGCTGACGCGCCGACTGATGCGGGTCAGGCGGCCGGGTTGAGCCGCCGGACCACTCCGCGAGCCACGTCGGCGGGGCGCTGCTGCTCGCCCATCTTGGAGTCGAGCACCACGGTGGCACCGGTGAGGGCGGGAACCGCCCACTGCAGCAACTTCAGCTTGCGCTGGGCGTCGGCCACCTCGCCCGGGGTGCCGTCGCTCGGCTCGGTGGCACCGGCGACCTCGGGGGTCCCGGCGTCCATCACGGTCTGGCCCAGCACCCGGCTGTAGGCGGTGGCGGCCAAGGCGCCGGCGGTGAGCACGGTCTTGGCCAGGGCCACCTTGCCCACGCCCTGCTGGCCAGTCAGGCGGCCGCGGTTGGCTCCGGTGAGGGCAAGTGAACCCACGACGTAGGCGCCGATGGCGGCCAGGTTGGCCGGGGTCCAGCTGGCCCAGCCAGCGTTGGCCACCTTGGCCCGCTCACCGGGCTGGTCGACCTGGGCCGCAGCCCCGTTGAGGCCGATGGCACCCATCAGGGAGCCGCCGAACCAGGCGGCCAAGCCGAGGTCGTTCAGCGCACGCACAACAGTGTTCCGGTTGTTGCTGTCGTTCTTGCCCATGGGCCTCCTTGACGATCGTCAGGGGGCCGTCCGGCCCGCTGCGCCGACCCCTACCCCGGGGCACGGGATCAGATGCGCTCCGGCACATCGATGCCCAGGAGGCCCAACCCCCGGCGCAGCGACGCCGCTGTCACCTCGCACAGCGCGAGGCGCGACCGGCGCACGGGTGCGTCGGCCCGCAGCACCGGGCAGTGCTCGTAGAACTGGTGGTACGCCTGGGCCAGCTCGTAGAGGTGAGCCGAGAGGTGGCTGGGCAGGTAGTCGTCGACCACCCGCTCCAGCACATCACCCGTTGCCACCAGCCGCCGGGCCAGGTCCGCCTCTTGGGGCTCGCCGAGCGACACGGTGACGGCCTCGGCGGCTGTTCCCCCGTCGCCCTCCCGCCCTGCCTCCCGCAGGATGGAGCGGATGCGGGCAAAGGCGTACTGCAGGTACGGAGCGGTGTTGCCCCTGAGGGTGAGCATGCGGTCGTAGGAGAACACGTAGTTGCTCTGACGGTTCTGACTGAGGTCGCCGTACTTCACCGCGCCCACGCCCACCGCCCGAGCCACCTCGTCGACGTCGGCCGGCACCGGCTCTCCTCGCTCGTTCGCCCGTTCCACCAGGAACTCCCGGGCCCGAGCCACGGCTTCGTCGAGCAGGTCGCGCAACCGCACGGTGTCGCCGCTGCGGGTCCGCAGCCGCCCACCGCCCTCTCCCAGGACCAGGCCGAAGGCGACGTGGGCGGCCTCCACCTCGGGGGGAAGCCATCCCGCTCGGGCGGCCACGGCGAAGACCATGGCGAAGTGCTGGGCCTGACCGGCGTCGGTCACGTAGACCAGGCGGCGGGCCCCCTGCTCCACCCGTGACCGCAAAGCGGCCAGGTCGGTGGTGGCGTAGTTGTAGGCCCCGTCGGCCTTCTGCACGATGAGCGGCAACGGCTCCCCGGCCTTGTTGGTGAAGCCCTCGACGAACACGCACTTGGCACCGTCGTCGACGACCACGAGCCCCGCCGCCTCCAGCTCGGCCACCACGTCGGCGAGGAGCGGTTGGTAGGAGGACTCGCCGCGCGTCACCAGGTTCCGCACGCCGAGCAGCTCGTAGACCTCCTGGTTGCGGGCCATCGACAGGTCCACCATCCACTGCCACGCCGCCCGGGCCGTCGGCTCGCCGGACTGCAGGTCGACGACTCGCTGCCGGGCCCGGTCGCGGAAGGCGGGGTCATCGCTGAAACGGGCGTTGGCGGTGCGATAGAGGGCCTCCAGGTCCTCCACCTCGGCATCGGCACCTCCGAGCCCGCCGGGATGGACGTCTTCGACGTGGGCGATCAGCATCCCGAACTGGGTGCCCCAGTCGCCCAGGTGGTTCACCCGCTCGACCTCGTGGCCGAGGAACTCGAGGAGGTTGCACAGGGAATCGCCGATGATCGTCGAGCGCAGATGCCCCACGTGCATCTGCTTGGCCACGTTGGGGCCGGAGTAGTCGACGACCACCCGCACCGGCTCCGCCACCGGACCGATCCCCAGGCGGTCGTCGCCGACCATGGCGACGACCTGTGACTCCAACCAGCTCTTCCGCAGCCGCAGGTTGACGAACCCGGGGCGCACGACCTCCGGCGGCTCGCAGACGTCGGCGAGGTCGAGCGCCGCGGCCAGCCGCTCGGCGAGCTCGTGGGGCGGCCGCCGGAGGGTGCGGGCCAGGGACATGGCGGCCGGGCAGGTGTAGTCGCCGTGACGGGGATCGGAGGTGGGGACCACCAGCGGGTCGGGCCGTTCCACGTCGGCGCCGAAGGCAGTGGCCACACCCGCGCCCACGCGGGCGCGCAGCAGACGCAGGGGACTGTCGGCCATTCCGCTCACCCTAGATGCGGTCCTCGACACGCCGGTCCGGTGGGACGTTGCCGTGTGCGCAACTCCGCCGCCGCCCGTAGCGTCAGCGCCGTGGACGTCGCCGTCACCGGTTCGAGCGGTTTTCTCGGAACGGCCCTGGTTCGTGCCCTCCGAGAGGGCGGTAACCGGGTGCGACGCATCGTGCGCCACCGGCCCAGCGCCGAGGACGAGGTGCGGTGGGACCCGCAGGCGGGAACGATCGACGCCTCGGGCCTGGCCGGGGTCGACGCCGTGGTGCACCTGGCCGGCGAGAGCATCGGCGGCCGGCGCTGGTCCGACGAGCAGAAGCGCCGCATCCGGGAGAGCCGCACGCTGGGCACGGCGCTGGTGGCGGAGACGGTGGCACGCCTCGACCCTCGTCCGCAGGTGCTGTTGAGCGCCTCGGGCATGAACTACTACGGGGAGCGGGGCGACCAGGAGGTCACCGAGGACTGGCCGCCCGGCGACGACTTTCTCGCCCAGGTCTGCGTGGCGTGGGAGGCGGCCGCCCAGCCGGCGGCGGACGCCGGCGTGCGCACTGCCTTTCTCCGCACCGGCCTGGTGCTCGACGCCGACGGCGGGGCACTGGCCAAGCTCCTTCCGCTGTTCAAGCTCGGACTGGGCGGTCGACTCGGGTCCGGTCGGCAGTGGTGGTCGTGGATCGCCCTCGAGGACCACATCGGGGCCATGGTCCACCTTCTCACCGCCGACGTCAGCGGCCCGGTGAACCTCACGGCGCCGGAGGCCGTGACCAACGCCGAGTTCAGCCGCACCCTCGGCCGGGTCCTCCACCGGCCCGCCATCCTGCCCGTTCCCCGGCTGGCGCCGCGGTTGCTGGTCGGTACCGAGCTCGCTGACACCTTGTTGTTCACCAGCCTCCGCGTGCGACCCGAGGTGCTGAACAGCACCGGCTACGCCTTCCGCCATTCCACATTGGAGCCCGCATTGCAGGCCGCATTGGTGACGAGCTGACGAGGAACATTGTCCCGTGGGCGTCGGGACCCCCGAGGGCTGAGTTCTGCGCACGACCAACCATGCTCGCCAGGCGGCGGCATTCCGTGCTACGTGTAATGACGACATAGTCGGACACGAGCGGGGTGACTACACCAGTCCGTCGACCAGACGCCGCCGGTAGCTCGTGGCGCTTTCGTCCCGCAGGCACCCGTCGAGTGAGGAGTGACCGATGCGCACTGACGACAAGGCTCGATCCACCAGCGGATGGACATGGGTGCACATCGTCGGCCTCATGGCCGTGTTCGCCGCCCTGCTGGCGGGCTGCGGAGACAACGGGAGCGAGGTCGGCAGCGGCGACCGCTCGGCCGAGGACTGCCCGGCGCCCGACGACGGTGCCGGCGGCCTGCTGGCCGAAGCACGCCAGCAGGGTTTCCTCCAGGTCGGCTTCGCCAACGAGGTGCCCTACGGTTACGAGGGCCCGGACGGCAAGCCCACCGGGCAGGCGCCCGAGGTGGCCCGGGAGGTGCTGTGCCGCCTCGGCGTACCGGAGCTGCGGGGCACCGTGGTCGACTTTGGGGGTCTCATCGGCGGCCTGAACGCCGGGCGCTACGACATGATCGCCGCCGGCATGTTCATCAACCCCGAACGGGCGGCGCAGGTGTCGTTCACTGATCCCGACTACTGCGGCACGACCGCCTTCGCCGTGGCCGAGGGCAACCCCCTCGGCCTCACCGATTTCGAGTCGGTCACCGAGTCTGAGGCCCGCCTGGGCGTGATGAACGGGGCGGTGGAGGACGAATACGCGGTGGACTCGGGCGTGTCCGATTCCCAGATCAGCCGATTCAGCTCGACGCCGGACCTGTTCGACGCCTTGCGTGCCGGACGGATCGACGCCGTGGCGCTGACCGAGGTGACCGTCCAGGAGCAGGTCAAGGACCTGCCCGGCTTCGAGGCCACCGAGGGATTCGTTCCCGTGATCGACGGCGAGGAGCAGCTGGGCTGCGGCGGCTACGCCTTCCGCAAGGAGAACCAAGAGCTGCGGGACCGCTTCAACGAGGTGCTCAACGAGATGAAGCAGAACGACGAGATCCTGCCCATCATCGAGCAGTTCGGCTTCAGCGAGGCCTCGGTCGAGAAGGCCAAGGAGACCACCGTCGAGGACCTGCTCTAGAACCCGGGCACCGGCGACGCTGGCGTGCTCAGCTCCGGACAGCTCCAACAACTCCTCTCGGGCGCCTGGACCACCATCCAGGTGACCGCGTACTCGGCGGTCATCGGCACGCTCCTCGCCCTGGTGGGCGGCGTGTCCAGCCTCTCCGGATCACGCCTGCTTCGCTGGTTCACCCGGGTCTACGTCGAGCTGTTCCGGGGCGTGTCGGCCATCATCCTGCTGTTCTGGGTGTACTTCACCCTGCCCCAGCTGTTCGGCATCTTCCTCACCCCCCTCCAGGCCGGCATGCTGGCGCTGGGTACCAACATGGGCGCCTACGGGAGTGAGATTGCTCGCGGCGCCATCCAGGCCATCCCCAAAGGGCAGACCGAGGCCGCCATCGCCATCAACCTCTCGCCCTTCCGCCGACTCCGCCACGTCGTACTGCCCCAGGCGATCGTGCTCATGCTGCCGCCGTTCGGCAACCTGCTCATCGAGGTGATGAAGGCGTCGGCGCTGGTCTCGCTGATCGACCTGAGCGACCTCACCGAGCGGGCCCAGAACCTGCGGACGCTGCGGGCCGCCGCCAGCTTGGAGATCTTCACCGCCGTGCTGGTGATGTACTTCTTGATCTCCCTTTCCATCACCCTCGGGGTCCGAATGCTCGAGCGCCGCTTCGGCCGGGGCCTCGAGGTGGGCAGCGGCCTGGGAGGAGCGGTCAAGTGACGGCCGGGGCGGTGGCCCAGGCCAGTCCCGCCACCTGGGACTGGGACATCGCCCAGAGGATGTTCCCGGAGCTCTTGCGGGGGCTGTCCGTGACGCTGCAGGCCACGCTGGTGGGCATCACCGTGGCCATGGTGCTGGGCCTGGGCCTGGCCATGGCGCGCCGCTCCTCGCTCCCGGTGGTGCGCTGGCCGGTCATCGGCTTCATCGAGTTCGTCCGCAGCACGCCCCTGCTGGTCCAGCTCTTCTTCCTGTTCTTCGTCCTCCCCGATCTCGGGGTCCGCCTGAGCGGCTTCACCGCCGGGGTGTTGGGCCTGGGGCTCCACTACGCCACCTACACCTCGGAGGCCTACCGCTCAGGTATCGACAACGTCGAGAACGGCCAGTGGGAGGCGGCGGTGGCGTGCAACCTGTCGACCCGCACCACCTGGGGAAGCGTGGTACTGCCCCAGGCCATCCCCACCGTGATCCCGGCGCTGGGCAACTACCTCGTGGCCATGTTGAAGGACGCTCCCCTGCTGTCGACCATCGCCGTGCTCGAACTGCTGGCCGTGGCCCAGGGGCTCAACTCCCAGCTGTTCCGGCCGCTGGAGGCGTTCAGCTTGGCCGCCCTGCTGTTTCTGGCCGTCAGCATCCCGGCCGCCATCCTCGTCCGCTACCTGGAGAAGCGCTATGGCTACTCGAGAGACTGAACCCACAAGCGACGGCAAGTCGACAGAAGCCCGGTCGTCCGGCGATGGGCCCATGGTCCGATTCGACTCGGTCACCAAGGCGTTCGGCGACAACGTGGTGCTCGACGGCCTCGACTTCGAGGTGGCGGCCGGCGAGAAGCTGGTCATCATCGGGCCCAGCGGCTCGGGCAAGACCACCATCCTGCGGGTGCTCATGACGCTGGAGCGTCCCGACTCCGGCATGGTTCAGGTCGGCGGCGAGCACCTCTACCACGAGGACCGGGGCGGCGAGCTGGTGAAGGCCAGCGCGAAGCACGTCCGCCGGGTCCGCAGCAACATCAGCATGGTGTTCCAGCACTTCTACCTGTTCCCCCACAAAACCGTGCTGGAGAACATCACGCTGGGGCCGGTGAAGGCGCTCGGCGTGCGCAAGGACGAGGCGCGTGAGCGAGCATGCAAGCTGCTCGAGCTGGTCGGCATGGAAGGAAAGCACGACCAATACCCAGCCGCGCTGTCCGGCGGCCAGAAGCAGCGCGTCGCCATCGCCCGGGCCCTGGCGATGCAGCCCAAGGTGATGCTGTTCGACGAGGTCACCTCGGCCCTCGACCCCGAGCTGGTGGGAGAGGTGCTGGGCGTGCTGCGGGACCTGGCCCTCAACACCGACATGACCATGCTGCTGGTGACGCACGAGATGGGGTTCGCCAAGGAGATCGGCGACCGCGTGGTGATGTTCGACAAGGGTCGCGTGGTCGAAGAAGGCCCCCCTCGCCAGATGTTCTCGCAACCCCGCGAGGCTCGGACCCGGTCGTTCCTCGACGCCGTGCTCGACCACGAGTAGGAGGCGACAGGCGCCGGCTCGGGGTCGCCGACGGGTCGCCCCCACCTTGGGCGGGTAGCTACGAGCCGGACGCACTCAGGAAGGAGCGAGGATCGTGCCCAAGGACGAGAAGACAGAAGACCTGCCCGGTACCATCCAGCGGTCTCCCGCCAAGGCCCAGCGCACGTTCGAGAAGACCCTGGAGTCGGCGCATGAGGAGTACGACTCCGAGGAGCGGGCCCACCGCACCGCCTACTCGGCGCTCAAGCACAGCTTCGAGAAGGTCGGCGACCACTGGGAGCCCAAGGACGAGAAGGGCCCCTCGGACGAGCGGGCCAAGGGCGGCAGTGGCGGCGAGTCCGCCGGCGGAGTCGACGTCGAGGGTCACAGCAAGGAACAGCTCTACGAGCGGGCGAAGGACCTCGACGTCAGCGGCCGGTCGTCGATGTCCAAGCAGGAGTTGGGGCAGGCGATCGCCCGCAAGCAGGATTGATCAGCAGACCACGACGGAGGTAGTGATGGCATCGGACACCCGGACCACGACCGACCACGACGAGATCCGCCGCTGGGTCGAGGAGCACGGCGGGACCCCCGCGAGCGTCAAGGGGACCGAGTCAGCGGACGAGGCGGGGGTGCTGCGCATCGACTTCCCCGGCGGGGCCGGCGAGGACCAGCTCGAGCACATCAGCTGGGACGACTGGTTCGCCAAGTTCGACGACAGCGGCGTCGCCTTCCTCTACCAGGAGAGCAAGGCGAGCGGCGAGGACAGCACCTTCTTCAAGCTGATCCGGCGCTGAACGCGAGTTCTTCCCGAAGGACTATCCGGTCGGCTGGCCGAAGCCGATGGCGCCGGATGCCGGGGTCAGAGAGCCACGTTGCGGTACGCCCAGAGCACCGCTTGCGATGTATCGGCGAAGATGGTGACGTCGTCCCCGCCCCACCGGCGGAGCAGTCTGCGACCGCTCAACCTGTTGCAGGAGAGAACCAGACGCTCGCCGGCGTCTCCATCGACGAGATGAGCAAGGAACGCCCGGATTGCGTTGACGTCGGAGAGAAGGAGGTCGTCGACGTTCACGACTCGAACGTCGTCGTCCGTGGACATCAAGCACACGATGGCCTTGGCCACTCGGCTCAACAATGCTTCGTCGCCGCTGCCGACGACGAAGAGCACGGGTCTCCCGAGCACCTGATCCATCCGGATCTGCAGGCCCATTGCCTTCCCCTTCGCTCATGGGACATCAAGCGTGCCATGTCACCACCGCACCGCAGAGGCCGTGCCGCGTCACCCTGTCGACCGGCGCCTTGCCGCCGAGAACGCGCGCAACCGTGTGCTCATCGAACAGTACGTCCGCAACAACCATTGCGCAATAGGCGTTGTAGCACGGGTAGCATCCCTGCCCTCGATCCGACCGGGCGGTGGGGTGGCCGACATGGAGGAAGTCAGTTCCGCGGGGCGATGGGAGGCGGATGTCCCCGCCACCGACGAAGTCATGGTGGCGCTCGACGCCCTCCTGGAGGCGCTCGACGCGAACATCCAGTTGGCGAAGCGATGCAGACGTCGGGCACGGGACCTGCGGCACCAGCGTCGCCGCGGCCGTGCCTACCGCGACATCGTCCCCGCCGGAGACGAGCCGCTGATCGTCCACATGATGCGCGAGAACCTCGGACGTCTGGGTGCGGCCGCCAGTCGGCTCCAGCACGCGGAGGCAGCGGCGTTGTACGCCGAAGGCATGACCATGGAGGCGATCGGCCAGCTGTTCGGCGTGACCCATCAGCGAGTATCGGCCATGTTGAAGCGAGCACGAAACGACACTGCGCCGCACGACTGAGGGGTCATCAGGCCGCCTTGGAGCCCCGCAAGCCAGCGCTCGCCAGCCGGAACGGAGCCGTGTCCTTCCCGTCGGTACGATTCCGGGCGTGGTCTCCGCCCGCATCACCGCCGACGGAATCGAAAAGGAGCTCGAGTCCCATCGTCGTGAGCTGACCGCCTACTGCTACCGCATGCTCGGATCGGGCTTCGAGGCCGAGGACGCCGTGCAGGAGGTCCTCGTCCGGGCCTGGCGGGGCATCGACGCATTCGAGGGCCGATCGAGGTTGCGCTCGTGGCTGTACCGCATCGCCACCAATGTCTGCCTCGACATGGTTCGCGGTCCCCAGCGACGAGCTCTGCCGATGGAGATGGGCCCTTCATCGGATGCGAACGGCACCCTGGGCGCCAGGCTCACCGAGAGCACGTGGGTGCTGCCGGTGCACGACGAACGCGTGCTGGCCACGGACGGGGACCCAGCAGAGCTGGCGGCGGTCCGCGAGTCCGTCCGGCTTGCGTTCGTGGCCGCCCTCCAGCACCTCCCGGCCCGTCAGCGAGCGGTGCTGATCCTGCGCGAGGTCCTGCGTTGGCAGGCCTCCGAGGTGGCCGAGTTGCTCGATACCACCGTGGCCTCGGTGAACAGCGCCCTGCAGCGGGCGCGGGCAACGCTGGCCGACCTCGACCTGGCAACATCGCCACCCACGGTCGACGACGACGAGCAGCAGGAATTGCTCGCCCGCTACGTGCAGGCCTTCGAGGCCTACGACGTCGAGGCGCTCGTGAGCCTGCTCAAGCACGACGTCACCTTTACGATGCCGCCGTGGCCGTTGTGGCTGCACGACCGCCATGAGGTGGGCCGGTGGTTCCTCGGCCAGGGCATCGGGTGCAAGGGCTCCCGGCTGGTGCCGACCGCCGCCAACGGCCAGCCCGCGTTGGCCAGTTACAAGCCGGCCGGACCCGGCGTGTGGGAACCGTGGTCGGTCCAGGTGCTCGAGACCTCAGGCGGGGAGATCGCCGCCATCCACAACTTCCTCGCCTTCCTCGATGTCGAGCTGTTCGCCGGCTTCGGCCTGCCGCGTCGCCTCGAGAGCTGACTGCTGGCAGTCACCCAACAGATCCGTCAGACCGGCCAGTTCGACCAGTTCGCTCAGCTGGGGGCAGACGGCACGCAGCCGGAGTGAGCATCCGGCTCGCCCTGCGGCGAGCTGCAGGCGGACGAGAGCGTCGATCACGCCGAGGTCCGCGTGCCGCCCGACCACTCGGCCGAACGGCACCTCGGTCTCGCCGCCAACCAGCGTGACCAGAGCCAGCGTCACGCGGTGCGCTGCGGTCACTGCGCCGAGCGGGCCGTCTCCTCGAACGCCGTCTCATCCATGTGGAACAGCTCCCAGAGATGGCCGTCGAGGTCCTCGAGGCTCCGCTGGTACATGAACCCGTGGTCCTGGGGCTCCCTCGCCGGCTTGGCCCCGGCGCCCAGCGCCTTGTCGGCCAGCTCGTCGACCTCTTCCCGGCTCTCGAGCGAGATGGCGAGGATGATCTCGGTGTGGGTCGCCGTGTCGGTGAGGTCCTTGGTGACGAAGGTCTTGAAGAACTCCTCGTCGAGCAGCATGACCGAGGCATGGTCGTTCACGATCATGCAGACCGCGTTCTCGTCGCAGAACCGCTCGTCGAAGGCGAAGCCGAGCTCGGTCCAGAAGGCCCGGGTCTTCTGAACGTCCTTTACCGGGATGTTGGGGAAGATGGTGCGGGGCACAACCGCCTCCTTTGGTGGTGGGTCGGGATGAACCATCGCCGGATGAGACGACGACTGCCTCGCGAACTCATCGGAGCCTGTCTCCCGACCCACTGCCCTTCCTCGGCGCCCGCCCAGCGATGCCGCCTCGGTTGCGCCCTGGGTCGGTGGGAGAACCTGCCAGAACCCCACCGACCCATGGCA
>DASZDK010000118.1:0-11851 GCA_035942035.1 Acidimicrobiales bacterium | reverse complement strand
ACCCCCTCGGCCCCCCTCGCCGACGAGGTCGCCAAGCAGATCCAGAGCATCACTGAATGATTTCGCCGGCCCGTCCGGCCGCCGGCGGAGGCGGCTTGACCGGGCGGAGACTCATCGTCTCAGCCTCACGAAGAACGGTGGCGCTGGACGGACCAGTCGGGCCCCAGGTTGTCGATGATGGCGAGTTGCACCGGCTCCGTGCCGGGGAATGACCCCGGCGTCGGGCGGCGACGGTCCCTGGGTCGAGGTCGTTGTCCAGCAGGAGGAGCCCCAGAGGCAAGGGGACCCCGGCGTCGCGGTGCCGAAGACCAGGACCACACACGCCCGGGCGGCGGCCGACGCCGCCGAGAAGACGATGGTGGCGGCCAGGATCGTCCTGCACCGAGCCATTGCACGCCCAGGGCCACGGGGGACAGGAGGATGCCCACCGCTCCAGCAACGACGCCGAAGAGGGCACCCCGATGAGCGCGCTGCCCACTGCGAGCGTGGTGACCTCGTAGTTGCGGATGACGATCAGGAGGGACGAGACCAGCGTCGCCACCGCACCGGTCCACGACCACGCGCTGAAGCACCGGCCCACCAGGGCTCGGCGCCGGGCTCGCCGAGGGACGGTGATCAGCCCGACCAGGGTGAGCGGCACCAGTGCGACGACGACGACGGCGAGGACGCGGATGGTGGTGCAGGCCCGTCCGGCAGCGGCCCGCAAGCCGGCCTCGGTCGTCTCGTCGTACCCGCCGGTGACCACCCGGCGGTGGTGACCGGCATCAGCAACAGGCCCAGGGAGACCTACGAGTCATTGGAGCGCCGGTGGGAGGGTCACGTCGCCCTGCTCCGCCTGGCGCGCTCGAGCAGCCCGGCTATGGAGAACCGGCGGGAGCGAGCGACGCTGCTGCCCGGCAACAGGCCCGGGGGGCCAGGTGGGCACGTCGACCGTCGAGCTCCACCAGCCGCAGCGCGGCGAGGAGCCGCAGCAGGGGCCATACCGGGTCGAGCCGGCCGGTACGGGCGGCCGCCGGATGGGCGTGGTGCGAGTTGTGGTAGCCGTGGCCAAGCAGCGGGATGGCGAGCCAGGCGAGGTCGTACCCCGGCGAGTCGGGATGGGGCTTGCTCCCGTAGAGATGTCCCACGCTGTTGACCAGTCCCATCACGCCCAGGTAGCAGACCAGGTGCACCGCCAGCATGGTCAGGACCTGCGCCAGTCCGAACAGAACGAAGAAGAAGCCGATGACCGCGCTGCGGAGGGTCAGGTGGAGGATCCCCCTTCCCGTCGGCGCGTCTGCCGGCAGCTGCTTCCTGGCCACGGCGAACAGGTAGGCGTTGCCGACCAGGACCGCCAGCGGTCGCCGCTGGCGGGGCGAATGAGGGTCGAGCGGCGTGTCGGCGTACCGGTGGTGCAGCCGGTGCACGGCGGCCCACGTCTCGGGATGGGTGCCGACGACGACCTGGAAGTAGGTGTCGAGCAGCGACGCCACGCCGGGGCGGACGCCGAAGGCCCGGTGAGCCAAGCACCGGTGGCAGTAGACCTCGGTGACGAGAGCGGCGAGCACGGCAGAGCAAAGACCGATGACGACACCGACGGGCACGCCGGGAACCTTAGCTTCGGCCCGATTACGGTCGCCCACGCAGCGCTCGATCGGGCCGGATCAGGTCCGGCTTCCACGCCGGCCGGATGGCGTTGACCGAGCGGTCCACGTCGGCCTCGGTGGTGCCAGCTGGACACCGAGATGCGCGTGAGGCGCATGCCGTGCCAGGTCGTGGTGCCCATCGAGCACACGCCGCTGTCCCGCACGGCGTCCGCGACCCGGTTGGTCTCGTCATCGTCGCCGAAGCGGACGAGGACCCGGTTGAGCATGACGTCGTTGACCACGGTGACGCCTTCCGGGGAGCCCAGCAGGGCGGCGAAGCGGCGGGCGTGGCGCAGCACCGCTCGACGAGGTCGGCGGCGCCCGCTCGTCCGAGCTCGCGCAGGGCGGCCCAGGTGAGAAGCCCCGAGCCCGGGAGGACTCGAGGACGTAGTCGGCCGGCGCCCGCACGCCGCCTTCACCCTGCCCGAAGGCCCCGTCCACGTGCACCCAGGCGCCGGCATCGTGGGCGGTGGCGGTGGCCGCCGGGCAGGTCGTTGAAGGCACCGGAGCTCACGATGTCCGCCTGGAGACAGACGATGGTCGGCCGGGCGCTCCCCTCGCCGAGCACCCGCCCCAGATCGGCCACGTCGATGGCTCCCTGACCGTCGGTGGCCACCGGCTGCAGGGCGCTGGCTCCGCCGGCGCCCGAAACACCGATGAGCTCATCCGAGTGAGCGAGCGCAGCGAGCGAACGAGGACGATCAGCGTCTAGCGCTTGAGGAAGATGTCGACCTTGGTGTTGCGGGGGACCTGGGCACCGGGCTCCGGCTCGGTGGTGAACGGTTTGCCCTTCGAGGGACCGGTCACGTCGCCGGGGATCAGGCCGGCCTCCTCCAGGATCCGGTTGGCCTCCTCAAGCGCCCTGCCCACGATGTCGGGGACCTGCACCAGATCGGCCCCCTTGGACACGACCAGGGTGATGGTCCGGCCCCGGGCCACGGTGGCGCTGGCACCGGGGTCGGTGCCGATGATCTGGCCCTTCGGGACCGAGGTGGCGAACCGCTCGGTTACCTCGGCGCCCAATCCCACCTTGCCCAGCTCGGCCCGGGCCTGGTCGACGGTCTTGCCCGCCAGGTCGGGAACGGTGCGGGGCACAGGGCCGGCGGAGACGACCAGGTCGACCTCGGTCCCCTTGCGCAGCTCCGGTGGCCGTTCCTGCCCACCGGACGACCACGTGAGCACCAATCCCTCGTCGACCTCCTCATCGTGGCGGGTCTGCACGCCGCCTAGCCCCAGCTCGGCCTCGGCCAGCCTGGCCTGGGCGTCCTCGGCGGTGATGCCGGCCAGATCGGGGACCGCCTTGAACGGTGGCCCGTTGGAGACCAGGAGCGTGACGGTGGCGTCCTCCTCGAGCACGGTCCCCGGGGCCGGCTCCTGGCTGATGACGTGGCCCTCGGGGACCGCTTCGTTGAACTCCCGGGTGACCTCGACCGCCCAGGCCAGCTGGGCTTGGTCCTGGGCCCGCTGGAGCACGGCCCGGGCGTCGTCCTCGGGGCGGTTGTCGACGTCAGGCACCACCGCGGTGGCGGGCTGGGCCTGGATGTAGGCGAAGATTCCGCCGGCCGTGCCCCCGATCAGCAGCACGAGCAGCAGGAACCAGGGCCATCTTCGCCGGCGCCGGCGTGGGTCCCCCTCTTCCACCGGGTCAGGAGCCTCTGGGGCCCCACCGAACATCTCGTGCCCGTCGAACACCGCCGTGGCCGGCCCCGACCGGACCACCGTGGCATCGGAGCCGGCATCGCCAACGCGGTGGACGGTGGTGGCGTCACCCCCTGCGTCTTCCTCGCCGGGGGCGCGGTGGAGGGCAGTGGCCTCCTCGTCGCCCTCATCGTCGCCGACGCCACCAACCGCGGGGTCGGTCAACGGCACCAACGTGGCGTCCCCCTCACCGCCCGAGCTCCGGCGCAGGGTCACGGCGCCGGCCAGGGGCAGCGGCTCTGGTGCATCGAGCTCACGGGCGGCGCGCACCAGAGCCCGACCCAGGGTGGCGGCGTCGGGACGCTCAGCCGGGTCGGGGTTGCCCACCCGCTCCACCACTGGCTTCAGGGGACCGAGGGCATCGGGCACCGGAACGGGGCTGTCCACCCGTCCGGCAAGGGTGGCGATGGTGGACTCGCCGACCAGTGGCACGGTGCCGGTGACGGCCTCGATCAGCACCAGGCCGAGGGCGTAGACGTCGGCCTTGCCGTCGACCCGGCGCCCCGAGGCCTGCTCGGGCGCGGCGTACTTCACCGTGCCGAGGAGGCTGTCGCTCGGCTCGGTCCACGCCGCCTCGGACAGGGCCCGGGCCAGGCCGAAGTCGGCGATGCGCAGCCGGCCGTCGTCCCCGAACAGCAGGTTCGCCGGCTTGATGTCGCGGTGCACGAAGCCCCGGCTGTGGGCGAAGTCCAGGGCCCGGGCGGTGTCGAGGCCCACCATCAGCGCCTGGGAGGGGCTCAGTCGTCGCCCCTGGTCCAGCATGCCCCGCAGGCTGCCGCCCCCGAGGAACTCGAGGACCAGGTAGGGCCCGTCCGCCTCTCCCCAGTCGTAGACGGCCATGAGGTTGGGATGGCTGAGGGCGGCGGCGGCCCGGGCCTCGGCCTGGAACCGGCTCAGGAAGGCCTCGTCGTCGGCCAGCGCCGGATGGAGGACCTTGACCGCCACTCGCCGGCGGAGGGTCACGTCGTCGGCCAGGTACACCTCGGCCGAGGAGCCGGAGCCGATCGGCGCCGTCAGGCGGTACCGGCCACCGAGCACGCGGCCGACCTGCTCCGTCATCCGTGACGTGGCCACCTCCCGAGGGTAACCCGCCAGTCGGCGCCAGACGGGGACGCCCCCGAGCAGACACTGCCGCCGCGGGGCCAACCGGCGGTGGGCATCCCGCCGATGGGTGGGGCAGGATGCGATGGTGGATCCTGCCGTCGTCGACGAGCTCGAGCGCTTCATCGCCGCCGAGGGGCTGTGGCGCTGCGACGACCTCGGCGCCCTGGTGACGCGTCTCAATGGTGAGACCGACGAGCTGTGCCGGGCGCTGGCCACCGGTCTCTCGCCGTTGCTCGCCCGCACGCTCCGGGGCCCGGTCTCCGTGCGCCTGGCCGCCGACATCGAGGCGGTCGTCTATCCCCGCCTGTGGAAGCTGATGGAGGCGGTCCGAGACGGCCTGCCAGTTGCCGAGCAACGCACGCGGCTGGCCGTGCTCGGCGAGCGCCTGGCCCCTCTGGTGAGCGACGACCGGCCGTGATGTGGCGGCGGATCGCCCTCACCGCCTTGCTGTCCCTCGCCCTGTTCGGGTTCGTCTACGCCTTCACCCTCGGCGGTGACGAGGACGCCGGCCCCGGCGACGCCGCCGTCGAGCACCTCGTGCCCGCGCCGGGCTCCCAGACCGTCCGCCAAGCCGAGATCGGCGTCGACCTCGTGCCCGAGTGGACGGCGTTGCTCGTCGTCAACGGCATCGAGATCCCCGAGGACCAGCTCCGCCGGGTCGACGCCCAGAACCAGGTCTTCTTCACCCCGGGGCCGGGCAAGGAGATCGAGCAGCTCGATGCCGGCATGGTGCAGGTCACCGCCCTCATCTGGCGGCCCGTGGCCGGGGAGTCGAGGCAGGACGCCCAGGCGGTGCGTTGGACCTTCCGGGTCGTCTGATCAGCCCGCTGTCGGCTCGGGGGGCGCTGGCACCTCGCCGGTTTGGAGGAGGCGCTCGAAGCCGGCCTCGTCGAGCACCGGGATGCCCAGCTCGGTCGCCCGGTTGAGCTTGGCCTGGCCCGGCTCGGCGCCGGCCACCACCGCCGCCGTGCGGCTGGAGACGCTGCCCGGCGACCGGCCGCCCCGACCCACGATGGCGTCCTCGGCCTGCTCGCGGCTGTAGCGCTCGAGCGTGCCAGTCACCACCACCGAGCGGCCGGCCAACACCTGGGGCAGGGTTGGCACCTCGACCCGGCCGAAGTCCACGCCGGCGACCCGGAGCTTCTCCACCAGCTCCCGGTTGCGCTCCAGCGCGAAGAACCCGGCCACGCTGGCGGCGATGACCGGGCCCACCCCCTCGGTGGCGGCCAGCTCCTCCTCGGAGGCGGCGACGATGCGGTCGAGCGTGCCGAAGGCCCGGGCCAGCACAGCGGCACCGGCCGCCCCCAGGTGACGGATGTTGAGCCCGAACAACAGGTTGGCCAGCGGCCGGGACCTCGACGCGTCGATGGCCTCCAGCAGCTTGCGGGCCGACACGTCGGCGAAGCCGTCGAGCGTGCGCAGGTCGTCGAGGGTCAGGCGGTACAGGTCACCGGGGTCGGCCACCAGGCCCCGGTCGAGCAGCAGCACGGCCGTGCGCTCCCCCAGCCCCTCGATGTCCATCGCCCCCCGGGAGGCGAAGTGCTCGATGCGGGCCCGGCGCTGCGACGGGCAGTCGACGTTGACGCAGAACGTGTCGCTCTCGCTCTCGAGCCGGCGCAGGGGCTCGCCGCAACGGGGGCAGGAGGTAGGGAACGCCCACGGGGCCAGCCCGGGCGGGCGCTCGCCCAGCACCGGCTTGACCACCTCGGGGATGACGTCGCCGGCCTTGCGCACGATGACGGTGTCGCCCGGGCGCACGTCCTTGGCCCTGACCTGGTCCTCGTTGTGCAGCGTGGCCTGTTGCACGGTGGAGCCGCCGACGAACACCGGCTCGAGCTGGGCGAACGGCGTGGCCTTTCCCGTGCGGCCGATGGACACCATGATGTCGCGCAGCTTGGTGGTGCGCTCCTCGGGGGGGAACTTGTAGGCGATGGCCCACCGGGGCGCCTTGGAGGTGGAGCCCAGCTCTTCGCGAAGGGCCAGGTCGTCGACCTTGACCACCACCCCGTCGATCTCGTAGTCGAGGTCGTGGCGGTGCGCGAGCCAGTGGCGGCACCGCTCGTGCACCTCGTCGAGCGTGCCCACGGTGCGGATCTCGGGGTTGACCGGCAGGCCGAGTGAGGCCAGCAGCTGCAGCGTCTCGGTGTGGGTGCGCAGCGGCGGCCCGCCCTCGACGGCGCCGAGCTGGTAGACGAACAGCGACAGCTCCCGGCTGGCGGTGACGGCGGGGTCCTTCTGGCGCAGGGAGCCGGCCGCCGAGTTGCGTGGGTTGGCGAAGGTGCGCTCGCCCGACTCCGCCTGCCGGCGGTTGAGCTCGTCGAAGGCCGACACGGGCATGTACACCTCACCACGGACCTCGAGCAGCTCGGGGACGTCGCCCTCGAGCCGGTCGGGCACGGCGGCGATGGTGCGCACGTTCTCGGTGACGTCCTCCCCCACCCGGCCGTTGCCCCGGGTGGCGGCTCTCGTGTAGCGGCCTCGTTCGTAGCGCAACGACATGGCCACGCCGTCGATCTTGAGCTCGCACACGAACGAGGAGGCCTCGCGCACCCGGCGGGTGAGGCGGTCGCCCCACGCCTGGAGCTCCTCGAAGCTGACCGCGTTCTCCAGCGACATCATGGGCACGAGGTGCTCGACCGGGGCGAACTGGGCCGACACCGTGCCCGAGACCCGCCGGGTCGGCGAGTCGACGGTGGCGAGCTCGGGGTGGTCCTGCTCGAGGGCGTGCAGGCGACGCACCAGTGCGTCGTACTCGGCGTCGGAGACCTCCGGGTCGTCGAGCTCGTAGTAGCGGCGGTCGTGGTGGTCGATCTCGGCCCGCAGGCGAGCGGCAAGCTCCGCCGGAGCGGCGTCCTCGTCGAGGTGGTCCGGCGGCACGCGCCGCAGCGTACCGGCGGGGTGTGCCAGCTCTCCGGGCACCGAAGCGGGCGACGACCGGTTGCCGGCGGCCCGGCGGTAGGTGCCAGGCTTCGGAGGTGAAGCTGAGCGCCGGCGCCCTGCTGCCGTGGGCCGTGCGGGCAGCGTGGCTGGTCCTGCCTTTCGTCGCCGGGCCCACCCTCGCCGGCGCCCTGGACGGACGCTCGGTACCCGTGCGCAGCATGGCCTCGGCCGGGCTGTGGCTGGGCTGGGCCGTCGTGGTGGTGGGCGTGCTGGTCCCCCATCCGATCAGCCTCACCGCCCTGCGAGTGGCGGCCCCCGCCGCCCTGGCCGCCTGCGCCGCCGCTGCCCTGAGCGCTGAGGCCACGGGCGCCGTTCCCGCCCTGGCCGCCTGCGCCGTGATGGTGGCCCTAGCCTTCGCCGCCGAGACCGGGACGTGGATGGTCAACGGCGTGGCCTACGGCGACGAGCGCCGCTTCGTGCTGCGCCCGCCGCGGGCGCTGATGGTCCTGCCCATCCCCCTGGCCTGGCTGCTGCTCGTGGCCGCGGTGGCCGGACCGCCACTGCTGCTCGCCGCCGGCCGCTGGGTGGCCGGGGGCCTGGCCCTGATCGCCGGGGTGCCGCTGGCCTTGGTGCTGGCCCGGGCGCTGCACTCCCTCAGCCTGCGCTGGGCCGTCCTCGTGCCCGCCGGTCTGGTGATCAAGGACCATCTGGCCCTCGCCGACCCCGTGCTCATTCGCCGCACCGACATCGAGGTGCTCCGTCCGGCGGCGACCGGCACCGATGCCCTGGACCTGACCGTCGGGGCGCGGGGCCTCGCCCTGGAGGCCCAGCTGCGCGAGGCCGTACCGCTCATGCGGGTGGTGCTGGGCCGGCGCCAGGGCGAGCCCGGTCGCTCAGCCCGCCTGCGGTTCACGCCCACCCGCCCGGGAGCGGTGCTGGCGGCAGCGGCCCAGCGGCGGATCCCCGTGGGGTGAGGGGGCGCAGGCAAGGGCCCAGCCGGCGATGACCACGGGCGTGGGTCAGGCGGCGGTGCCGCCGCCCAGCACCTCGTCGCCCCGGTAGAGCACCACGCTCTGGCCGGGCGCCACCCGGGCCGCAGGCTGCTGGAAGCGAACCACGCAGCGCTCGGCGTCGTAGGTTGCCGGGCGGGGGGTGCCATGGGCGCTGCACTGCGCCAGCACGTCGCCGGCGGCAGGGGTATCGATCCACGACATGGCAGCCAGGGCCACCTCCTCGTTCAGCAGGTCGCCGGCGTCGCCCACGGTCACCGTGGCCGAAGTGACGTCGACATCGATGGCGTAGCGGGGCCGTTCGCCACCGGCCGCCCCCAGGCCCCGGCGCTGGCCGATGGTGACGAGCTCGACCGCGGGGACGCGGCCCACCTCGGCGCCGGTCCGGTCGACCACCCGTCCCGGCGTCAGGTCCAGGCGCTCGCCGAGGAAGGAGGCCCGCCCGGCAGCGGCGGTCACGAAGCACACGTCCTGGCTGTCGGGCTTGCCGGCAGTGCGCAGCCCGAGGGCGGTGGCCCGCTGGCGCACCTCGGCCTTGCTCAGGTAGCCCACGGGCAGCAGGGTCCGGGCCAGCTGGTCCTGGCTGAGCATGTGCAGCACGTAGCTCTGGTCCTTGGCGGCGTCTCGGCCTCGACGGAGTCGCCACGCCGTCCCGTCGTGGTCGATGCGGGCGTGGTGGCCGGTGGCGAGGGCGTCGAAGCCCAGAGCCTGGGCCCGCCGCAGCAGGCGGTCGAACTTGAGTGAGCGGTTGCACTCCACGCAGGGGTTGGGGGTGCGCCCGGCGGCGTGCTCGGCCACGTAGGGCGACACCACCGAGGTCTCGAACTCGTCGGCGAAGGAGAAGACGAAGTGGTCGATCCCGAGCTGCTGGGCCACTCGGCGGGCGTCGTCGACGTCGGCCACCGAGCAGCAGCCGGTGTCGGAGGCACCGCCCCAGAGCTTCATGGTGCAGCCGGTGACGTCGTGGCCCGCTTCCAGGAGCAGGGCGGCGGCCGCCGAGGAGTCGACACCGCCGCTCATGGCGACGAGGACGTTCACGCCGTGCGTCTCGGTGCCGGCGGAGCTGCCGCCCAGGTGCCCGTCGCCGACCGCTCCCGGAGCTGGGCCACCGCGGCGGGGGTGGCTCGCAGGGCGTGGTCCACGTCGGCGGCGGTCGTGGTCCAGCCCAGCGACAGCCGCAGCGAGCCGGCGGCCAGCTGGCGGGGCACCCCCATGGCGGCCAGCACGTGCGAGGGCTCCAACGCCCCGCTGGCACACGAGGAGGCGGCGGTGGCGCAGATTCCCTCCCGGTCGAGCAGCACGAGCAGGGCTTCGCTCTCCATGCCCTCGAACAGCAAGGAGCAGGTGCCGGCCACCTTGGTGGACCGGCTGCCGGACTCGGTGCAGTCGGGGACAGCCGACAGCAACCCGTCGGCCAGGCGGTCGCGCAGGCGCCTGACCCGCTCCACAGTGGCGGCTCGCTGCGCCACGGTGGCGCGCATGGCGGCGGCCATGCCGACGATGCCGGCGACGTTGTGCGTGCCGCTGCGGCGCTCTCGCTCCTGGCCCCCGCCTCGGAGCAGTGGCTCCAGGGCAGTGCCTTCCCGCACCAGCAGAGCGCCCACGCCCTGAGGGCCCCCGAACTTGTGGGCGCTGACCGCCACCAGGTCGGCGGGACGGGCCACCGTGGCCACGTCGAGCCACGGGAAGGCCTGGACGGCGTCGGTGTGCAGCGCCGCCGCCGGCGCCCGCCGGCGGACGAGCTCGGCCACGCGGTCGAGGGGCTGGATGGTCCCGACCTCGTTGTTGACGGCCATGACCGACACCACGCTGACCTGGTCGTCGAGGGCAGCCTCCAGCGCCTCGAGGTCGACGGTCCCGTCCGGGTGCACCGCCACGACTCGTCCACCGAGGGCCAGGACCGGCTCGAGCACGGCGTGATGCTCGACGGCGCTGCACACCGGCCGGCCACCGCGAGCGGCCGTGAGGCCGGTGACGGCCATGTTGTCGGCCTCGGTGCCGCCGCCGGTCAGCACCACCTCGCGCGGCTCTCCGCCGAGCGACTCGGCCACCACCTCGCGAGCCTCCTCGACCGCCTGGCGGGTGGCCCGGGCCAGGGCGTGGCCGCCGGAGGGGTTGCCCCAGCGCTGGCCGAGGAAGGGCAGCATGGCCTCGGTGCACTCCGGGCGCATGGGGGCGGTGGCGGCGTGGTCGAGGTAGGTCACCATCGTGGCCGAGGGTACCGGCGTCACCGTCCACCGTTTCGGCGCCGCCACGGGCGGGAACCCCTTCCCGTATGGCTGACTCGGAGAACGTCAAGGACAAGGCCGCCGACCGCGGCGAGAAGCTCGACGACAAGTACGAGAACGCCGTGGCCGGTGCCGCCGACAAGCTGGACAAGCCCGCCGAGAAGCTGACCCAGGTCGGCCGGCGGCTCACGGGCGTGGACGAGGACTCGGACAAGTAGCCACGATCCGGCACAACGCCACTGCCCCCGACGGGGCGTGGTAGCCAAGACCGGGTGGAGGGCTTCGACGCCTCGACCTACGGCGAGCGCTTCGCCGACGTCTACGACAACTGGTACGGCGACGTCTCCGACGTGGAGGGCACCATCGACACCGTCGCCCGCCTGGCCGGCGACGGTGCCGTCCTCGAGCTCGGCATCGGCACGGGACGGTTGGCCCTCCCGCTGACGGCTCGGGGGGTGGAGGTGCACGGGATCGACTCCTCGCCTGCCATGGTCGAGCGCCTGCGGGCCAAGCCCGGGGGCGGGACCCTGCCTGTGGCCATCGGTGACTTCGCCGACGTGGCCGTCGAGGTCGCCGGCGGCTTCGCCGTGGTCCTCGTCGCCTACAACACCCTGTTCAACCTCGGCTCGGCTTCCGCCCAGCGCCGCTGCTTCATCAACGTCGCCCAACGCCTGCGCCCCGGTGGCGCCTTCGTGGTGGAGGCCTTCGTGCCTGCCCCACCCGGCGCCGGTCCCGACGCCGACGTGACGCCCTCGGTCGTGGAGGCTGACCGGGTCGTCCTCCAGGTCACCCGGCGAGACCCGCACGCCCAGACCGTCGACGGCTCGGTGGTGTCCATCACGGAGCACGGCATCCGCCTGCGGCCTTGGCACATCCGCTATGCCTCGCCGGAGGAGCTGGACGCCATGGCCGGCGCCGCCGGGTTGTCGCTGGCGGAGCGGTGGTCCGGTTGGCGGGACGAGCCCTACGACGCCGGCAGCGACCGCCACGTGAGCGTCTACCGCCGTCCGGTCGACGGGTAGACCACGGACGTGCCTCCCCGTGCTCGCCAGCCCAGTCTTGCCTCGTCGCTGATCCCCGAGGAGCCCCGCCTGGCCGACCTCGTCGAGGCCGCTGCCGGGTGCCAAGCCTGCGGGCTGTGGGAGAACGCCACCCAGACGGTGTTCGGCAAGGGCTCCGAGGAAGCCGAGATCATGCTGGTGGGCGAACAGCCGGGTGATCGGGAAGACCGGGAAGGCCAGCCGTTCGTAGGACCCGCCGGCCGGGTGCTGGACGAGGGGCTCGAGGCCGCCGGCATCGACCGCCG
>DASZDK010000117.1:0-1688 GCA_035942035.1 Acidimicrobiales bacterium | reverse complement strand
TCGGCGGCCAGTTGCGGCAGGGTGGTGAGGGCCGGCCCCACCCGCACGTCGACGACGTCGTCCAGGCCGGCACGAGCGATGTTCGCCCGCGCCACCTCGGCGTAGGAGGGATCCGCCTCCAAGGTGACGAGCCGTCCGCCGGGGGGGAGCACCGCCGCCATCCAGATCGTGCTGTAGCCGCCCAGCGTGCCGATCTCCAGCACGGTGCGCGCCGAGCACATCTGCACGAGCAGCGCCAGCAGCTTCCCCTGGTTGGGTGCAACGTTGATCCCAGGCAAGCCGGCGCCCGCGCTCGCTTCGAGCGCCGCCTCCAGCCCGGGATCCGACGCCACCACCACCTCGGCGATGTAGCGATCGACCGCTGTCCATCGATCCTCGGTCACCAGCACCTCACTGGGGGCGGCTGCACTTCGGCTGGAGGACTCACGATGGCGGCCGTGGCAGACCCTTCCCGCCGTGGATGGTGAGCTCGGTCTGCTCCCCCATCCCGGCGATGAGAGGCCGGGCCTGCTGGATCAGCGCCGTCACCTCGTCGGACTCGAGAGAGTGCTCGTGCGCCTCCCGGTCGGTCCAGACCTCGGAGATCCACACCGCGTCGGGGTGGTCGGACGTCCCCACGACGTAGTGGATGCAGCCTGGATCCTGTTCGAGGAGCTCGGCTGCCCGCAGCAGGTGGCCGAGGAGCTCCTCACGCTTGTCCTCCTGGGCCAGGACGAAGCCGAACAGTCCATAGGTCACGCCGGCGAAGCGTAGGGGACGGGACGGCGGTTGCCGTGGGCCGCCTTCCGCCTCGGCCGGCGGGCGCCTGTGCCAGTGTGAGTGATGTCCGTGAACGCCTTGACTCGTGCCGCCGGCCAGTAGGAGCAGTGGCGGCGATGATCGTCCCCGCCAGCAGCCTCGTGCTGCTGGTCGGCCCGCCGGCATCGGGGAAGTCGACCCTGGCCGCCGCCCTCGTGGCCGCCGGCGAGGTGGCCGCCGAGGACGTCCTGAGCACGGACGCCTACCGGGAGGCCGTGACCGGCGACGCCGGTGACACCAGCCGTGACCGCAAGGTCTGGGCCCGACTTCGACAGGACCTGCTCGGCCGCATGGTCGCCGGCCGCACCACGGTGATCGACGCCACCAACCTCTTCCCCCGCCGGCGGGCCCGCCACATCGGCGTCGCCCGCCAGTACGGCCGCCCGGTGGTGGCCATCCGCTTCGACGTGGCCATCCCCGAACTGCTGGCTCGCAACGAGGCCCGGACACGGGTCGTCAAGCCGGGCGCCGTGGTGGGGATGGCCGTGCACATGCGCCGGGAGGTCGACGTCGAGGTCCTGCGGGGCGAGGGCGTCGACACCGTCCTCGACGCCGACCAGGTCCGGCGCCTGCTGCGCTGACCGACCAGCACTCCACCCGCCATTCGCCGACACCGACCCGGACTCGACCGCCTGGCCGTAGCGTGGAGCGGTGCCCGAGAAAACCGTGCTCACCACCGGTGCCAACTCCGGCATCGGCCTGGCGACCGTGCTGGAGGTGGCGCGGCACGGCTTCCGCTCGGTGGGCGGGGTGCGCTCCGAGGCCAAGGCCGAGGTGGTGGCCAAGGCAGCGGCCGAGGCCGGCGTCGAGGTGGCGACCGTGCTGCTCGACGTGGACGACGCCGAGAAGTGCCAGGCGGTGATGTCCGAGCTCGAGCTCTACGGCCTGGT
>DASZDK010000116.1:0-16181 GCA_035942035.1 Acidimicrobiales bacterium | reverse complement strand
TCCCCCCGGCGGCCACCCGGTCGAGCCATGACTGTGCCAGCTCCTGGCGCAGCTCACCCACCAGCTGCTCGAACGCCTCCCGGGCCTCCGGCGACACGAAGTCGTAGGCGGACAGCGCCTGCACCTGGCCGGCCAAGTCGGGGGGCAACAGGTCGAGCTGCAGCCGCCGCTCCGCCGCCGCCTCGCCCGTCAACTCCGCCCGGCGGAGGTCGCCCGACTCCCCGGCGGCACGCTCGACATCGTCGATGGCCGACCGCTCGGTGTCGACCACGTCGCGGAGGCGCTCGGCCACCTCGGCGTAGGCCCCACCGAGGTCATGGTGCTCGAGGCGCTGGCGCCGGCGCCGGCGCAGCCGGTCGAGCAGTGACCGCACCCCCTCGACCTCCCGGCCCCCACGGTCGCGGAAACCTGACTGGAGCAGGCGCCGCAGGGCGGCGTTGGGGTCACCGTGATGGATGAGGTCGTCACCCAGCTCGCCCATCACCGCGTCGGCGTCGAAGTCGAATCCGTGCTGCGTGCCGTCCCACCGCGAGTACCGCGCGCCCCCCGCCACGGGCTGAGGCTAGCGACGGGAACGGTAGACGGCCCGACCGTCGCCGGCGGCGTCCTTGTTGAGCCGCTTCGCCAGGTGCAGCCCCTCGAGCAGGAATTCCACGGCGGAGGCCACCGCTCCCGGGCTGCCGTCGCCACCGGCGAGGGTGGCGACCGGTTGGCGCAGGGCGGGCACGCCGGCGAGGAGGTCGACGTAGGCGGAGGAGGGAAGATCGTCACCGACGTGGACCACCCGCCCGTCCTCGAAGGCGGCGACCAGATCCCGGAGGGCCTCCGTGCCCACCCGCTGGCGGAACACCGTCAGCACCGCGGCGGAGAACAGGGCGCCGACCACGGCCTCGTCCCGGTCCTCGTCGAGGGTGTCGATCTCCACCTTGCCGGCGGTCGACGAGCGCAGGGCGTCGAGGTCGCACACGCGGGGGACGACCTCGGGCTCGCCGAGGCGCAAGGCCCGCCGGGCGGCGTTGGCCAGGAGGGTCTCCCGGTTGGCCACGGTGAGGCGCACCGACACCCCCGAGCGCTGGTTCACGTGCGGGCTCGAACGGGCCAGCTGCGACACGGTGGCGATCACCTCGTCGAGCACCTCGGGCACCGCCACCGTCCGGCCATCGAGGTCGAGAGGTCGGGCCTCCTGCTCGGCGATGGCGATCTCGGTGGCCACCTCGGTGGGGTAATGGGTACGGATCTGGGCCCCGAAGCGGTCCTTGAGCGGGGTGATGATGCGTCCGCGGTTGGTGTAGTCCTCGGGATTGGCGGACGCCACCAGCACCAGGTCGAGGGGCAGACGGATCTTGTAGCCCCGCACCTGCACGTCGCGCTCCTCCAGCACGTTGAGCAACCCCACCTGGATCCGCTCGGCCAGGTCGGGAAGCTCGTTGATGGCGAAGACGCCTCGGTTGCTGCGGGGCACGAGCCCGTAGTGGAGCGTCGACTCGTCGGCCAGGTAGCGGCCCTCGGCCACCTTGATGGGGTCGACCTCACCGATGAGGTCGGCGATGGACGTGTCAGGCGTGGCCAGCTTCTCGCCGAAGCGGGAGTCGCGATGGACCCATTCCACCGGGGTGTCGTCTCCCCTCTCGGCCACCAGGTCCCTGGCGTACTTGGACACAGGGGCGTAGGGGTCGTCGTTGATCTCCGAGCCGGCCACCACCGGGAGCCACTCGTCGAGCAGGCCGACGAGGCTGCGGATCATGCGAGTCTTCCCCTGGCCCCGCTCGCCCAGGAACATCACGTCGTGGCCGGCCAGGAGGGCGTTCTCGAGCTGGGGGAGCACGGTGTCGCCGTAACCCAGCAGTCCGTCGAGGACCTCCCGACCGGACTCGATGCGAGCAGCGGCGTTGCGGCGGATCTCCTCCTTCACCGGCACGCTGCGCCAGCCCGATTGGCGGAGCTGGCCCAGGGTGGCCGGGCGAGGGCCGGTGGGCGCCTGCAGCTGCACCCGGACACGCTACCGGCGGGCGTTCCCTGCGCCGCCGCCGCCGGAGGTCCTCGCCTCCTGTTGACGGAACGCTTCCCGGCCGGGGAGTGACCCGATAGCGTCCGCCCATGGAGCCGTCCCCCGCCATCGAGCTCGCCGGCACCTGGCGGGCGGCGCCGGCGGACGCCGACCTGCGCCGCGACTTCCCTTCCCCCGACCTGGACGACGACGGCTGGGAGCCGCTCGAGGTGCCGGGGCACTGGCGCTCCACCCCGGCGTTCGCCGAGAGCGACGGCCCACTGCTGTACCGCAGGCGACTCGAGGCAGCGCCCACCGGTGCCGGCGTGCGATCGTGGTTGGTCTTCGAGGGGCTCTTCTACCAGGGCCACGTGTGGTTCGACGGCTGCTACCTGGGCGACACCGAGGGCTACTTCGTGCGCCACACCTTCGAGATCACCGAGATGGCACGAGACCGGCGGGAGCACGTGCTGGCCGTCGACCTCACCTGCTCACCGGAGACCGACCTCACCGCCAAGCACAACCTCACCGGCGTGTTCCAGCACTGGGATTGCCTCGACCCCGACTGGAACCCGGGCGGCATCTGGCGGCCCGTGCGCCTCGAGCACACCGGCCCCGTGCGGGTGCGCCGGCTCCGGGTGCGCTGCACCAGCGCCGACACCGACCGGGCCGTGGTCGCCTTTCGGGCGGAGATCAACAGCGACCTCGCCCGCAGCGTCCGGCTGCGCACCACCATCGGCGAGGCCGTCGACGTGCGGGACCTGCCCGTGGCCTACGGCCCCAACGTGGTGGAGTGGAGCGTCGTCGTCGAGTCCCCTCGCCTGTGGTGGCCGCACGCCCTCGGGGACCAGCCGCTGCAGGACGTACGGGTGGAGGCCGAGGTCGACGGCAACGTCAGCCACGTCATCGACCGGCGGGTGGGCCTGCGCTCGCTGACATGGGACGAGTGGGTCCTCTCGGTCAACGGCGAGCGCATGTTCGTCAAGGGCTCCAACCAGGGCCCGACGCGGATGCAGCTGGGTGAGGCCAGCGGCGACGAGCTGCGCAACGACGTCACCCTGGCTCGCCAGGCGGGACTCGACCTGCTGCGCCTCCACGCCCACATCAGCCGCCCCGAGCTCTACGAGGCCGCCGACGAGCAGGGGCTGCTGCTGTGGCAGGACTTCCCGCTCCAGTGGGGCTACGCCCGCAGCGTGCGCCGGCGGGC
Source organism: Acidimicrobiales bacterium (assembly GCA_035942035.1). GTDB lineage: Bacteria > Actinomycetota > Acidimicrobiia > Acidimicrobiales > CADCSY01 > JAHWJR01. Next base: position 12,987 of record DASZDK010000116.1, on the reverse strand, counting down.
GACGAGCCAGGCCCGGGCGGCGGTCGACCTGCTCGCTCATCACCCGTCGATCGCCCTGTGGTGCGCCCACAACGAGCCGTTCGCCCTCGACGTGTCGCCGGCTCGGCGCTACGACCGCACCGCCGTCGCCCGCCTGTTCACCCGTTTCGCCACGCTCCAGGCCCTGCCCAGCTGGAACAAGAGCGTGCTCGACCGCTCGGTCAAGCGGGCGCTGACCATGGCCGACGGCACCCGCCGGGTGATCCGCCACTCGGGCGTGCTCCCCCATCCGGGTTCCACGGGGACCGACACCCACCTCTACTTCGGCTGGTACCACGGTGAAGAGCGCGACTTCGCCGGCCTGTGCCGGGCGGTGCCCCGCCTGGCTGAATTCGTCAGCGAGTTCGGCGCCCAGGCCGTCCCCGACAACGCCGACTTCTGTGAGCCGGAGCGCTGGCCCGACCTCGACTGGGAGCGCCTGGCCCAAACCCACGGCCTGCAGAAGGGCCGCTTCGACCGCTACGTGCCGCCGGCCGCCTTCGCCACCTTCGCCGAGTGGCAGGACGCCACCCAGCGCTACCAGGCCCAGCTCATCAAGCACCACGTGGAGACGCTGCGCCGGCTCAAGTACCGGCCCACCGGCGGCTTTTGCCACTTCGTCTTCGGCGACGGCCACCCGGCCGTGAGCTGGTCCGTCCTCGACCATCACCGAGCCCCCAAAGCCGGCTACGAGGCGCTGGCGCAGGCGTGCCGCCCGGTGATCGTGGTGGCGGACCGGACGTCGGACGAGGTGACGCCCGGGGATGCCCTCGAGCTGGCCGTCCACGTGGTCAACGACCTGCGGGAGGCCCTCCCCCAGGCGCGGGTCGACGCCACGCTGTCCTGGGCCGGCGGCGACCGGACGTGGCACTGGCAGGGCGACGTGGCCGCCGACTGCTGCGAGCGGGTGGGTACGGTGCGGTGCCGGGCGCCCGAGGTCGCCGGTCCCCTGGTGCTCGAGCTGCGCCTGACCGCCGGCGACGTCGAGGCCTCGAACCGCTACGAGTCCACGGTGGTGGGCCGCGCCTCCTGACCCCCCGTGGGAGACTGCGGCGGTGAAGGTCCATCACCACCGCTACGACGCGGTCATCGTCGGCGGTGGTGGCGCCGGCCTGCGGGCCGCCATCGAGGTGGCCGGCGCCTGCCGGACGGCGGTGCTGTCCAAGCTGCACCCCACCCGCTCGCACACCGGTGCCGCCCAGGGGGGCATGTGCGCAGCGCTGGCCAACGTGGAGGAGGACTCCTGGGAGTGGCACACCTTCGACACGGTGAAGGGCGGTGATTACCTGGTCGACCAGTCCGCCGCCCAGGTGATGTGCCGGGAGGCGGTCGACGCCGTCATCGAGCTCGAGCACTACGGGCTGCCGTTCAACCGCACCCCGGAGGGCCGGATCGACCAGCGGCGCTTCGGCGGCCACACCCGCAACCACGGCGAGGCGCCGGTCCGGCGGGCGTGCTACTCGGCCGACCGCACCGGTCACATGATCCTCCAGACCCTCTACCAGCAGTGCATGAAGCGGGGCGTGACCTTCTTCGACGAGCTGATGGTGCTCGACCTGGCGCTGGTCGAGGGGCGGGTGGCGGCGGTGGTCGCCTACGAGCTCGCCACAGGCGACCTCCACGTCTTCGCCACCAAGGCGGCGCTGTTCGCCACCGGGGGCTTCGGCAAGATGTTCAAGGTCACCTCCAACGCCCACGCCCTCACCGGCGACGGCCCGGGGCTGCTGTTCCGGCGGGGCATCCCGCTGCAGGACATGGAGTTCTTCCAGTTCCACCCGACCGGCATCTACAAGCTCGGCATCCTGCTGTCGGAGGCGGCCCGGGGGGAGGGTGGCGTGCTGCGCAACGCCGGCGGTGAGCGGTTCATGGAGCGCTACGCCGCCACGGTCAAGGACCTGGCGCCACGGGACATGGTGTCGCGGGCCATGCTCACCGAGATCCGCGAGGGCCGGGGCATGGGGCCGGACTCGGACTACCTGCACCTCGACCTCACCCACCTGCCACCCGAGCAGATCGACGCCAAGCTGCCCGACATCGCCGACTTCGTCCGCACCTACCAGGGCCTGGAGCCCAAGCACGACCTCATCCCCGTCCAGCCCACCGCCCACTACGCCATGGGCGGCATCCCCACCAACGTCGACGCCGAGGTGGTGATCGACGCCGCCGGGAACGTCGTCCCCGGCCTGTACGCCGCCGGCGAGTGCGCCTGCGTCTCGGTGCACGGCGCCAACCGGCTGGGCACCAACTCGCTGCTCGACATCGTGGTGTTCGGCCGGCGAGGCGGCCGGGCCATGGCCACCTTCGTGCAGGAGGCCGACGCTCCCGAGGTGCCGGCGGAGGCCGAGGACCAGGTGCGGAGCCGCATCGAGGTGCTGAAGGCGGGCAAGGGTGGCGAGCGGGTGGCCCAGGTGCGCCAGGAGCTCCAGACGGGCATGACCGAGCTGGCCTCGGTGTTCCGCACCGACGACGGGCTGGCCCGCATGACAGAAACCCTCGGTGACCTGCGCCACCGGAACGAGCAGGCCTCCATCGACGACAAGGGGTCGGTGTTCAACTACGACCTCACCGAGGCCCTGGAGCTGGGCTACCTGATCGACCTCGCCGAGGCGCTGGTGGTCTCGGCCCGGGCCCGCACCGAGAGCCGGGGCGCCCACTTCCGCGACGATCACCCGACACGCGACGACACCAACTGGATGCGCCACACCCTCGCCTGGCGTCAGCCCGACGGTCGCATCCGACTCGACCACAAGCCGGTCGACGGGGACCTGTACGCGCCCATGGAGCGGAAGTACTGACAGATGTCCGGCGGCACCGGCATCCGTGCCGGCACGCCTCTCCGAATGGGCACTGCCGGCCGGTCCCGTGACAAAATCGTGCCGCTTCCACCAGAAAGGACCCCATGGCCATGGCCAGCCGCTGAACCCCGCATCGTTCGCCCGGTCGGGCGAGCACGATCACCGGCTCCGGTTGAGGTCCGTCCTCCGAGGCGCCGGCGATCCCACCAGACGCCGAGACACCCCGGAGGAATCCATGCCAACCACTGCCGTCGCGCCGGCCCAAGCCCTGGCCGCGCTGCCCACGATCCTCGCTGAGGTGGTGGGCCCGCTCGCCGAGGAGATCGACCGCACCGGCGCCTATCCCCGTCAGGCGATCCAGGCGCTGTCAGCGGCTGGGCTGCTGGGCCTGATCAGCGCCACCGAGGTGGGTGGCCTGGGGCAGGGTCAGCGGGCCGCCGCCGACGTCGTCGAGCAACTGGCCCGCCACTGCGGCTCCACGGCCATGGTCGTGATGATGCACTACAGCGCCGTGGCCGTGATCGAGGCGCTGGGGCCCGAGGCGGTGCGCCGGGACGTTGCCGGCGGTCGTGCGCTGGCCAGCCTGGCGTTCTCGGAGGCGGGATCGCGCAGCCATTTCTGGGCGCCGATGAGCACCGCCACCGCCGCCGACGACGGCGTGCGCCTCGACGCCCGCAAGAGCTGGGTCACGTCGGCGGGCGAGGCCGACGTCTACGTGTGGTCGAGCCAGCCGCTGGCCGCCGACGGGGCGAGCACGCTGTGGCTGGTTCCGGCCGACGCCTCCGGCCTCGAGGTCGGCCCCCCCTTCGACGGGCTGGGCCTTCGGGGCAACTGCTCCCGACCCGTCACCGCCAACGGAACCTGGGTGCCGTCGGCGGCCATGCTGGGGCCCGACGGCAGCGGCTTCGACACCATGCTGGGCGTCGTCCTGCCGTGCTTCCAGGTCCTCTCCGCGGCCTTCTCGGCCGGCACCATGGACGTCGCCACCACCAAGGCGGCTGCCCACGCCGCCGCCGCCCGCTTCGAGCACCTCGACCAGTCCCTCGCCGAGAACCCCGTGGTCCGCGCGTCGGTGGCCCGCATGCGCATCCGCACCGATTCCGCCCGGACGCTGCTGTCGGACACCCTGACCGCCATCGAGACGGGTCGGGACGACACCATGCTGCGGGTGCTCGAGGTGAAGGCGGCGGCCAGCGAGGCGGCCATGGAGGTGACCGATCTGGCCATGCGGGTGTGTGGCGGCGCCGCCTTCCGCAAGGAGATGGGGGTCGAGCGCCACTTTCGCGACGCCCGGGCGTCCAGCGTCATGGCGCCCACCACCGAAGCGCTCCACGACTTCATCGGCAAGGCCGTCTGTGGCCTTCCCCTCTTCTGAGGCGGCAATGGAGACCCTCCTCATGGGCGCCGTCGCCTACGACGCCAAGGTCGTCACCATCTGGGACGGCTTCAAGCAGTGGTTCTCGGCCAATGGCCTGGCCTTCGACTACGTGCTGTACTCGAACTACGAGCGTCAGGTGGAGGCGCTGCTGGACGGCCACGTGCACGTGGCGTGGAACTCCCCCCTGGCATGGGCCCGCGCCCACCGGATGGCGAAGGCGCGGGGGATCGAGGTGGCCGCCGTGGCCATGCGGGACACCGACTGCGACCTCACCTCGGTCGTGGTGGTCAACGCCGGCTCCGGAATCGAGGACCTGGCCGGGCTGGCCGGGCGCCGGGTGGCGGTGGGGGCGGTCGACTCACCCCAGGCCACGTTGATCCCGCTGTCCCACCTGCGGTCCGAGGGATTGGAGCCCGGCCAGGACTTCGACCTGGTCCACCACCAGGTCGGCGTGGGGAAGCACGGGGACCACATCGGTGGCGAGCGCGATGCTGCTCGGGCCCTGGTCGCCGGCACCGTCGACGCCGCCTGCATGATCGACAGCAACCACCTGCTGTTCTCGGCCGAGGGTACGCTGCCGCCCGGCTCCACTCGCATCATCGCCCAGACCCCGAGCTACGACCACTGCAACTTCACCGCGGTCGCCACCGCACCAGCCGCTCTGGTCGAGCAGTTCCGCTCGCTGCTCCTGGGAATGTCCTACGACGACCCGGAGGTTCGCCCGCTGCTGGACCTGGAGGGCCTCAAGGCGTGGCGGGTAGGGCGGGTGACGGGCTATGCCCAGCTGGAGGCGGCCGTCGACGAGTCGGGGTTCTACGACGAGGAGGGCCATGTCGCCGCCGTCGATTACCGACCTTGACGAGCTCGGCCTCGACCAGGGCGGCCACCTCCTCCTGCACCGGGCGGTGAGCCGGGCCGCGCCCGGCCAGGTCGTCGAGGTCCGGGGACGGGCCCCGCAACTGCGCGTGCACCTGGCCGCCTGGTGCCGGTCCGAGGGCCACGACGTCGAGGTGGCCGAGGGACCGGGGCCCGTGGCCGGGTGGATCAGGCCCGGCCCGGCCACCGGCGCTCGGTGGCAGGGAGCCGAGCGCAGCGGCCCGGAGGTGGCCGAGCGGGCCCCCACCCGTTGGGGCCTGGCCGCTCGGGGCGCCACCGTCGAGGCGGGTGGGGTGGACTTCCCCTTCCCCCTCAACGATCGGGCCGCGGTGTGGACCGACGCCGCCCCCGCCATCTACCGCCAGGCCGCCGCTGCCCAGTGGGACCCGGCGACCGCCGTCGACTGGAACGCCCCGGTCGAGCTCGACGACGACGTCGAGGCGGCCGTCGTCCAAGTCATGACCTACCTGGTGGAGAACGAGAACGCGGCGCTGGCCGTGCCGGCCCGCTTCCTCGGCCGCATCCATCCCCACTTCCGGGAGGTGGTGGCGGTGCTGGCCGTGCAGGTGGCCGACGAAGCCCGCCACGTCGAGGTGTTCACCCGGCGAGCCGAGCTCGGGGGCCGCCCCCTCGGGCTGTCCACCGTGGGTGGGCAGGCCTCGCTCCTGACGCTGCTGGAGGAGCCCGACTTCGCCGTCGCCCACTTCCTCCTCTCCGTACTCGGCGAAGGTACGTTCTTGCACCTGCTGTCGTTCCTGGAGCGCCACGCTCCCGATCCGGTCACCGCTCGCGTTTGCCACCTCGCCCTGGCCGACGAGGCCCGTCACGTGGCGTTCGGCATGGCCCACCTGGCCGCCGTCCTGGAGGCCGATCCCGGTCTCCGGCCCCGCCTGGCCGCTGCCATCCACGAGCGCCACGACGCTCTGGCCCAGACCGCCGGTCTCAACCGGGAGGTCTTCGACGCCCTGGTGGTGCTGGCCGCCGGCTCGTGGGCCCCGGTGGCGCTGGCCGACGGATTCCGTCGGGTCCAGGAGTTGAGCGCGGAGATGGACGAGGGTCGCCGCCGACGCTTGGTCAAGCTCGGGTACCCCCCGGAGGAGGCGGCCGCCCTCTCCTCCCTCCACACCCGGAACTTCATGTGACCGAGGGCCGCGCCTGAGGGCGCCCGCCCTGCTTGGGCCAGAATCGACCCTGCGATGTCCCTGACCGAACTCGTCCCCAGCTCCGCCACCTCGGACCCCGACGAGCTCTTCGACGCTTTCGCCGCCTGGGCGGCGGCGAGCGGCTACGAGCTGTACCCGGCGCAGGAGGAAGCGCTGATCGAGATCGTCGCCGGGTCCAACGTGATCCTGAGCACGCCCACCGGCTCCGGCAAGTCCCTGGTAGCGCTGGGGGCCCACGTGGCCGCCCTGTCCAGCGGTCGCCGCAGCTTCTACACCGCCCCCATCAAGGCCCTCGTCTCCGAGAAGTTCTTCGACCTGTGCAAGGCGTTCGGCGCCGACCAGGTCGGGATGATGACCGGCGACTCCAGCGTCAACGCCACCGCCCCGATCATCTGTTGCACCGCGGAGATCCTCGCCAACCTGGTGCTGCGGAACGGACCGCGGGCCGGCGCCGACGTCGTCGTCATGGACGAGTTCCACTTCTACGCCGAGCCCGACCGGGGGTGGGCCTGGCAGGTGCCGCTGCTCGACCTGCCCGACGCCCAGTTCCTCCTCATGTCCGCCACCCTCGGGGACGTCTCAGTCTTCGAGGCCGACCTGACGCGCCGCACCGGCCGGCCCACGGCGGTGGTGTCCAGCACCACCCGCCCGGTGCCGCTGCACTACCGCTACTCGCTGACGCCGCTGCACGAGACGGTCCCCGAGCTGCTCGCCACACGGCAGGCGCCGGTGTACGTGGTGCATTTCACGCAGGCCGCCGCCGTCGAGCGGGCCCAGGCGCTCATGAGCATCAACCTGTGCAGCCGGGAGGAGAAGGACGCCATCGCCGACCTCATCGGCGGTTTCCGCTTCACCGCCGGGTTCGGACCGACGTTGTCGCGCTACGTCCGTCACGGCATCGGCGTTCATCACGCCGGCATGCTCCCCAAGTACCGCCGCCTCGTCGAGCGCCTGACCCAGGCCGGGCTGCTGAAGGTCATCTGTGGCACCGACACCCTGGGTGTGGGCATCAACGTGCCCATCCGCACCGTGCTGTTCACGGCCCTGAGCAAGTTCGACGGCACCAAGTCGCGCCACCTCAAGGCCCGTGAGTTCCACCAGATCGCCGGCCGAGCGGGGCGGGCCGGCTATGACGACGCCGGCACCGTGGTGGTGCAGGCACCCGAGCACGTCATCGAGAACGAGCGGGCGCTGGCCAAGGCCGGCGACGAGCCCAAGGCCCGTCGCAAGGTGGTCCGCAAGAAGCCTCCCGAACGGTTCGTGTCCTGGGGGGAGGGCACGTTCGAACGGCTGGTGGCGGCCACGCCGGAGACCCTCACGTCGAGCTTCGCCGTGAGCCACTCGATGGTGCTCAACGTCCTGGATCGCCCCGGCGACGGCTGCCTGGCGCTGCGCCGGCTGCTGACCGACAACCACGAGCCCCGTGCCGCTCAGCGCCAGCACATCCGCTCGGCCATCGCCATCTACCGGACGTTGGTGGCAGCCGAGGTCGTCGAGCGCCTCGACCGGCCCGACGCCGACGGGCGCACCACCCGGCTGACCGTCGAGCTGCAGGCGCACTTCGCCCTCAACCAGCCGCTCGGGCCGTTCGCCCTGGCCACCCTCGACCTGCTGGACCCCGCCAGCGACAGCTACGCCCTCGACGTGGTCTCGGTCATCGAGGCCACCCTCGACGACCCTGCGGTCGTGCTGCGGGCCCAGGAGTCCAAGGCCCGGGGCGAGGCAGTAGCCCGGATGAAGGCTGACGGGCTCGACTACGACGAGCGCATGGCCCTCCTCGACGAGGTCACCTACCCCCGCCCGCTGGCCGAGCTGCTCGACGGCGCGTGGCACATCTACCGGGAGGGCCATCCCTGGGTCAGCGACCACCCGGTGCGCCCGAAGTCGGTGCTGCGCGACCTCTACGAGCAGGCCATGACCTTCGTCGACATGGTGGGCTTCTACGGTCTGAGGCGCTCCGAGGGCCTGGTGTTGCGCTACCTCACCGATGCCTACAAGGCCCTCCTCCACAGCGTGCCCGACGGGGCCAAGACCGAGGAGCTGGGCGACCTCATCGAGTGGCTCGGCGAGCTCGTCCGCCAGGTCGACAGCTCCCTGCTGGAGGAGTGGGAGCTGCTGCGCAATCCGTCGACCGCTGCCGACGACTTCGACGCCGGCGCCGGGGCGCTCGACGAGGCCCCCGCCCCCGTGACCGCCAACGTCCGGGCCTTCTCGGTGCTGGTGCGCAACGCCATGTTCCGCCACGTGGACCTGGCCGCACAACGGCGCTACGGCGACCTGTCCTCCCTGGGTCCCGACGGCGGCTGGAACGCCGAGCGGTGGCAGGAGGCACTGGCGCCGTACTTCGACGAGCACGACACCATCGGCACCGGCCCCGCTGCCCGCAGCGGCGACCTCTTCGTCGTCTCCCAGCATCCCGAGCACTGGACGGTGCGCCAAGTCCTCGACGACCCGGCCGGGTTCCACGAGTGGGTCATCGAGGCGACCGTCGACCTCGCGGCCTCGGATGAGGCCGGCGTGGCCGTGTGCCGCGTCGACGGAGTGACCCGGCTGTAGGGGGATCAAGAGGGAATGGCCGAGGAGACGAGGGTCGACCGGTGGCTGTGGGCCGTCCGGCTGTACAAGACGCGTTCGTCAGCGACCGACGCGTGCCGCGGTGGCCATGTCCGGATCAACGACGACCTCGCCAGGCCCGCCACCCGGGTCCGGCCCGGCGACGTCGTGCACGCTTCGGTGCACGGCCGTCCACGGGTGCTCGAGGTCGTCCGCATCGTCGAGTCGAGAGTCGGCGCCCCGGTCGCCGCCACCTGCCTGATCGATCACAGCCCGCCGGCGCCGCCCAGGGAGCACTCGTCACCGGTCCTTGCCCGGGAGCCGGGAAGTGGCCGCCCCACGAAACGTGACCGCCGCCAGCTCGACCGCTTGCGGGGCTCGGCCGGGACCAGGCGAGGGAGGCGGTAGGGCTCATCGGAAGGTGGGGCTCGCACGGGAGAGGGGCCGGCGAGGTGATGCGACGGGCAGCGCCCCCTCCTGACGGCGAGCTCCTCCCGGCCCGGCCCCGTCAGATGTCGGTCGTCGGGTCGGTCGACTCCGGCTCGGTGGTGCGCTTCGGGCAGGGCAGGTGACGGTGGTGCCCGTCTCGTCGGTGATGTTCGTCGATCCCTTCTGGGAGCCGTCGCTGAGCACGATCCAGCCCGTCTCCTCAAATCCAGGTGCGCGGGGGACGCCTTCTACGCGTGGGAATCCGACACCGTGCCGACATAGGTGAGGCGCCTCTTGTGTCAAGCGGCGGTCGCAACGGGTGCTGGCGGAGTGAGGTGTTCAGCTGCCACCGCGGTGATTGCCGGGTAGAGCTGGCGGGCGACGTAGCGCTTGAGGCAGCGGATGATCTCGAGGCGCGGCATCCCTTGCGCGGTGCGTCGCGCCACATAGTCCTTGGTGGGCTGGTGGGTCGCCATGCGCACGATCACGATTCGCCAAAGCGCGGAGTTGGCGTGTCGGTCGCCACCTCGGTTGAGTCGGTAGCGGCCATTGGTGCGCCCTGATGACGCGGGGACGGGAGCGACGCCGCAGAGAGCGGCGAAGCTGCGCTCGTTGCCGAGGCGTTCAGGGTTGTCGCCGGCGGTGATGAGCAGCTGCGAGGCGGTGTCGTAGCCGACGGCGTGCACGGCCAGCAGTGCCGGTGCGAGCTCATCGAGGATCTTCTTCAGGTGTGCTTGGAGGGCGCGGGCTTCGTCGTCAAGCGCGCGCCAGCGGCGAGCGACGCTGGCGATGGCCCGCTTGGCTGCTGTCTCGGGTGTGGCGCCGGTCCCGGGCCGCCACCGCTCGGCGACGGCGACACGCTTGGGGATCGACAAGCCGCGCAGCTGGGACCGGATGCTGTCGGGAGCGGTGTCGCACAGGCTATGGATCTGGTTCGCCGCTGCGGTCCGGGCTTTCATCGCCCCAGCTCGGGCCACACGCAGCTGGCGGATCGCCTCGACGGGCCCGGTCCCGGACTTGGGGGTCGCGGTCGCGGTGCCGGCCAGCACAGCGCGGGCCGCTTGCTCGGCGTCGATGGTGTCGGACTTGCCTCGGCGCCGGCGGTCCTGGCGGTTCGGTCGGTTCACTTCGATCACCTCGACGCCTCTGGTCTCCAGATGACGGGCCAGGCCGGCGCCCCATGATCCGCACCCTTCGACGCCAACGGCGGCGATGTCACCGTGGCTCTGCAGCCACGTCAGCAGTCGGCGGTAGCCGTTGCGGGTCGTGGGAAACGACGCCGTGCCCAGCAGTCGGCCGAGGCCGTCGAGGGCGGCGGCGACGTGAGTGTCTTTATGGGTGTCAACGCCGCCGATGACAAGGCCGGGGTCCTGCGCGATGGTGGTCATGCCGCTCCTTGCTGTGTGAATCGGGAAGGGGTGGCACACACCAGCCGGGAGGGCGGACAGGACAGTGAGCGGGCCTCTTGCACAGGCGCCTCTTCGGTCACGGACGCCCGACCGGTGTATGCCCGAGAGGACCTCACTCACCCGGCCGACGGATCACTTAGAGGACACGCCGAAGCGGTCAGCCGATACTTCGAGTCAGACCGGGTGAGTGAGACCCTCTCGACTGCGTAGCAGCCCTGGCATCACATCACTGCCGACCGGGGCTGCACCTCGCTCTCTGGGGCTCCCCCGTCGCTGACTTCCTCGTTACTGCCACAGCCGGCGGCGAATGCAGCGAGCAGCATCGTGACCAGTAGCCACCCAACGCCCCTGTAACCCAGTCTTGCACCGGCGGGCGTTCACGTTTGGCTGCCGTTCGCGGTTGTGGGTAGCTCCCAGCCGTCCTCGAGCAGCAACCCGGCCAGGAGATAACGTCGGTCTCTTGTGGCGGACATTGCCGTGACGTACTGCTCGTCGTCCACCGTAGGGATCCCGTGCTCCCGAAGCCGGTCCAGCGCCAGCGGAGGAAGTGCCTCGTCCGCCGCCGAGATGTAGGCAGCGGCCAGGGTGTCGAGGAACGAGTCGATGGCACGATCGACGGGACTGACAGCAGCGGCGTCGGGGCGGGCACCCGGGGCCACGCCGTAGGCCAGGGCGTCCACCGCCAGGGCCAGGTTGACCAAGCTGCGCGCCGCCGCACTGGCGTGGTCGACGCTGTGGTAGTAGTGCAGGACCGGGTATGTCAGGTGCCGCTGGCGGGCGGCGTCGACCAGGGGAGCGAGCGCCACCAGGTGCTGGGTGAGCGAGCCGAAGCCGACGCCGTCCCAAGCGCGACCGAGGATGTCGGCGGCATCGTCGCCGAGGGCGGAGACGTAGCTGGCGAGCTGGCGACGCTCGGCCACGGCCGAGGCCACCGGGACCAGGTAGGTGATGGCCAGCGTCACGAGAACCAGGCCGGTGCCGGTGGCGACCACTGTCGCCAGTTGCCACGTCCCCTGGCCGGGGCGGAACTCCCCGTTGCCGAGGCTGAACACGGTATAGCCGGTGAAGTAGAGCCTGTCCCTCGGCCCCGCCGCCTGCCCGGTGGCGGTGGAGCGCACCGCGCCCTCCGAGGAGGCAAAGACCAGGGACCAGCCGATGAGCACGCCAAGGATCCACGCCGCCAGGATGACGAAGACGACCCCCACGCCGGCGGCAGCGAGGAACCGGTGTGAGCGGCGGCGACGGTGGACGGCGAGGGCCGCATGCCACGTCGCCCCCGCCAGCCGCGAGGTGACAGGTCCCGCACCCGAGCCGGCGGCGACGGTGGTCCACGCAAGGTCGAGCACCGTCACGGCGACCACCACCAGGCCGACGAGCGGCCCGAAAACCCTCATGCTCGTCGACGCGGAGCGTCGTCTGCCCCGCCGTCGTGGGCCGTCAGGAGATGACCTCCAGTAGCTGCCGGCAAGCCTGCTCGCAGCGCCGGCAGCTCTCGGCGCAGATGCGGCAATGTCCCATGTGCTCGGAGTGGCTCACGCACTCGTCACCGCAGCTCTTGCACGCCGCGGCGCAGGCTTCGAGCAGCGGGCGGGTCAGGTTGGCGTCGTACTCGGTCTGGCGAGAGAGGCTCCTGCTCGTCACCAGGCACACCTCGGCGCAGTCGAGATTGAGCCGGATGCACTTGGCCAGCTCGGTGACGTCGCTCTCGGAAAGACATGCGTCGGCGCACTACGAGCACGTCGGCGCAGTCCAGCAGGTGCTCGATCGTCTGAGCGAGAAGGTCGGCGTCCATGTTGAACGCCCGTGGGTAGGTGTCGAGCATGTCCTCGACCTTGGGCATCAGCACGTCCTGGAGACTTCTCCCGGCGGCACCTCCGCCGTTGTCATGCCAGCTATCCGTACAGCCGTCCGGATAAACCCGTACCGTGAGCGACCCTCGCCACCCGGTCGATCCCGACGGGGTCGACGCGGTCCTCCAGGCGGGCTTGCCCGCCGGCGAGGCGCAGGCCATGGCGCCAGTGGTCAACCTCCTCGCCGACCCCCTGCGTTTCCGGATCCTCTCGGCGCTGCTGGTGACCGACGAGCTGTGCGTGGGTGACCTCGCCATCGCCCTCGATGCGAATGACGACGCCGTCAGTTACGGCCTTCGGCTGCTGCGCAGGGCGGGACTCGTGCAGCGCCGGCGGGAGGGTCGGATGGGGTACTACCGACTTGGCGACGGCGCTGCCCGCCAGGAGCTGGTGGCCGCGCTTGCGCACCTGCGGGCGCTTGCAGCACTCGGGCCGCACAGCGATGCCGACAGGACCGACGACCTCTGACGAGTGTTCGTGGCGCCCCTCAGGACGCCGGGGTGGGGAGGACCGGAG
>DASZDK010000115.1:0-9281 GCA_035942035.1 Acidimicrobiales bacterium | reverse complement strand
GCTCATGAGCGAGTTGAACCGGATGGCCTCGCACTTCCTGTTCCTCGCTACCAACGGGCTCGACCTCGGAGCCATCTCGATGATCCTCTACGGGTGGCGCGAGCGCGACCTCCTACTGGCGTTCTTCGAGAAGGTCAGCGGTTTGCGGATGAACCACAACTACATCCGTCCCGGGGGCGTGGCCGCCGACCTCCCCGACGGCTGGCGCGACGACGTGGCCCACATCCTCGACGCCCTCCCGCCCCGGCTGAGCGAGTACGACGACCTCATGACCGGTCAGCCCATCTGGCGGGCCCGCACCCAGGGGGTGGGGGTCATCACGCCCGACGAGGCCATCGCGCTGGGGGCGACCGGGCCCATCCTGCGCTCGACCGGCATGGCCTGGGATCTTCGCCGCGACACCCCGTACCTCGCCTACGACCAGCTCGACTTCAACGTGGTCGTGGGCAGCTACGGCGACGTGTTCGATCGCTACGCCATCCGCATCAACGAGATCCGTGAGTCGATGGAGATCGTCCGCCAGGTGATCGACCAGATGCCGGGCGGTGACTACCGGGTCCAGGACAAGAAGGTGACCCCTCCGCCCCGGGCCCGCATCGACGAGTCGATGGAGGCGCTGATCCACCACTTCAAGATCTTCACCGAGGGTTTCAAGGTCCCCGAGGGCGAGGTCTACGTGGCGGTGGAGTCGCCCCGCGGCGAGCTCGGGTGCTATCTCGTCTCCGATGGCAGCGCCAAGCCCTACCGCATGCACATCCGGGGCCCGTCCTTCGTCAACCTCCAGACGCTTCCGCACATGCTGAGGGGCGGTCTCATCGCCGACGCCGTGGCCGTCATCTCGTCGGTCGACCCCATCATGGGCGAGGTCGACCGGTGAGCCGCTTGAACCCGGACAACGTCGAGCTGGCCCGCACCATCATCTCCCGCTACCCCCGTCCCCGTTCGGCGCTGATCCCGCTGCTGCACGTGGCCCAGGAGCAGCAGGGATGGGTGAGCCCGGAGGCCATGGCCCACATCGCCGAGTTGGTCGGCCTGGCGCCGGCCGAGGTGCTGGGCACGGCCAGCTTCTACGGCATGTTCAAGCGGGAGCCGGTGGGCCGCTACGTGGTCAGCGTCTGCACCAACATCTCGTGCCTGCTGCTCGGAGGCGAGGAGTTGCTCGAGCACTGCGAGCGCACGCTCGGGATCAAGCCCGGCGCCACGACCTCCGACGGCATGTTCACCCTCGAGGACGTGGAGTGCATCGCCGCCTGCACCGACGCCCCGTGCCTGCAGGTCAACTACCGCTACTTCCTGCGGATCAGCCACGACGAGGTGGAGGCGCTGGTCGAGGACCTGCGGGCGGGACGGCGAAGCGACGAGATCCCTCCGCACGGGACCCTCACCCGGGTCCGCCAGGACATCCGTCCCGAGCGGTGGGTGGGGCAAGGGGCCGAGGGCCTGCGCCCGGAGATCCGCTGATGGCCGTCAGCGACCGTTCGCCCATCGTCACCACCCGCTTCGGGCGCGACGACGCCCACACCCTCGAGGGCTACCTGGCCACCGGCGGCTACGCCGCCCTGCGCAAGGCGCTCGCCATGACGCCCGACGAGGTGATCGAGGAGGTGAAGGCGGCCAACCTCCAGGGTCGGGGAGGCGCCGGGTTCCCGGCCGGCGCCAAGTGGTCGTTCCTGCCCAAGGACGTCTTCCCCCGCTACTTCGTGGTCAACGGTGACGAGAGCGAGCCGGGCACGTGCAAGGACCGTCCGCTCATGGAGCGCGATCCCCACCAGCTCATCGAGGGCCTGCTGATCTCGTGCTACGCGGTGCGGGCGTCACAGGCGTTCATCTACGTCCGGGGCGAGATGGCGCTGGCCCAGGAGCGCCTGGCCATCGCCCTCAACGGCGCCTACGCCGCCGGCTACATCGGCCGGGACATCCTCGGGTCGGGGTGGTCGCTGGACGTGATCCTGCACTGGGGGGCCGGCGCCTACATCGTGGGCGAGGAGACGGCGCTGATCGAAAGCCTGGAGGGCCAACGCGGCATGCCCCGGCTCAAGCCCCCCTACTTCCCGGCGGCCAAGGGCCTGTACATGCAGCCCACCGTGGTCAACAACGTCGAGACCCTGTCCTACATCCCCTGGGTGCTCCAGCACGGCGGCGAGGCCTATGCCGCCATCGGCACCGAGAAGGCGACGGGGCTGCGCCTGTTCGCCCTCTCCGGCCACGTCCGCCGCCCGGGTGTCTACGAGGTAGAGATGGGCACGACCACCTTCCGCGATCTGGTGGAGGCGCCGGTCTACGGCGGCGGGATGCGCCACGGCAACAAGTTGAAGGCGTTCGTGCCCGGTGGCGCGTCGGCCCCGTGGTTCTATCCCGAGCAACTCGACCTCCCGCTCGACTCCAGCGTGGTGAGCCCTGCCGGGTCCATGCTCGGCTCCGGCGCCGTGGTCATCATGGACGAGACCACCTGCGCCGTCCGGGCAGCGTGGCGGCTCGTGCGGTTCTTCGCCCACGAGTCCTGCGGCAAGTGCACGCCGTGCCGCGAGGGGGCCTCGTGGATCGAGAAGATCATGCGCCGCATCGAGAAGGGGACCGGGCGCGAGGAGGACCTCGACCTGTTGCTCGACGTAGGGGACAACATCAGCCCTGGTCCGTTCCCGCGTCCCGCCGTCGACGGCGAAGAGGCGGTGCCCTTCCCGTACAAGCAGACCACCATCTGTCCCCTCGGGCCCTCGACCGTGTCTCCGGTGCACTCCTCCATCTTTCGCTTCCGGGACGAGTACCTGGTCCACATCAAGGAAGGAGGGTGCCCGTATGGCTGAGCAGACCGACCAGGCGGAGAAGACCACCGTCACCATCACCGTCGACGGGCGTGAGGTCGAAGCCCAACCAGGCGAGCTGGTGATCGCCGCCGCCGAGCGCCACGGCGTGTACATCCCTCGCTTCTGCTACCACCCGCGCATGCGGTCGGTGGGCATGTGCCGTATGTGCGTGGTCGAGATCGACAGCGGCCGGGGGCCGGCCCTGCAGCCGGCGTGCATGGTGCCCGTCGCCGAGGACATGTCCGTCTACACGGAATCGCCCAAGAGCAAGAAGGTCCAGGACGGGGTGCTGGAGTTCCTGCTCATCAACCACCCTCTCGACTGCCCGGTGTGCGACAAGGGCGGCGAGTGCCCGCTGCAAGACCAGACACTGGCCTTCGGCCCCGGCGAGAGCCGCTTCGTCGAGGAGAAGCGCCACTTCGCCAAGCCCATCGCCATCAGCGAGCTGGTGTACCTCGACCGGGAGCGCTGCGTCCTGTGCGACCGCTGCACCCGCTTCGCCAACGAGGTGGCCGGCGACCCGCTCATCTCGTTCATCGACCGCGGCAACCACACCCAGATCAACACCTTCCCCGACGAGCCGTTCGCCTCGTACTTCAGCGGCAACACGGTGCAGATCTGCCCGGTGGGGGCGCTACTGGCCAAGCCGTACCGGTTCCGGGCTCGGCCCTGGGACCTCGACCAGGTGGAGTCCACGTGCACCTCGTGCTCGGTGGGATGCCGCATCGCCCTCCAGTCGTCGTCCAACCGCCTGGTGCGCAAGCTGGGCGTCGACGTCGACCCGGTCAACTGGGGCTGGCTGTGCGACAAGGGCCGCTTCGACTTCGAAGCCATCAACAGCGACGACCGACTGGGGGCGCCGCTGGTGCGCCAGGGCGAAGAGCTGGCGCAGGCGTCGTGGGCCGAGGCGCTGGCCCGTGCCACCGAGGCCCTCGAACGGGCTGGCCGGCGACCTGGCCGCGAGTCCATCGCCGTGCTCGGTGGCGCTCGCTTGGGCAACGAGGACGCCTACGCCTGGTCGAAGCTGGCCCGCACCGTCCTCGGCACCGACTCCGTCGACGCCCAGCTCGGCGACGGTCTGCCCGCCCACGCGGTGCTGGGACTTCCCCGAGCGACCATCGACGCCACCTGCAGCGCCGACACCATCGTGCTCCTAGGCCCGGACCTCAAAGAAGAGCTGCCGGTGCTGTACCTGCGCCTGCGGGACGCGGTGGTCAACCGGGGAGCCAAGCTGCTCGAGCTGAGCCCCGTGGAGACGGGCATGACGCGCTACGCCACCGCCTCGCTGCGCTACCGGCCGGGTGAGGCTGCCCAGCTGGTGCGTTCGCTGCTGGAGCCCCGCACCGGTGACGACCGTGGCAACGGTGCCCCGGACCCCCGCCGGCAGGCGGCGGAATTGCTCCGCGCCGATGCGGTCGTGTGCGTGCTGGGGCGCCCGTCACTGGCGGAGGCGCCCGAGCCCGTCTGCGAGGCCGCCGCCGCCCTGGTCGACGCCCTGCCCGGCATCACCTTCCTCTCCGCCCTGCGCCGGGCCAACGTCCACGGCGCTCTCGACATGGGGCTGGCGCCGGGGCTGCTTCCCGGTCGGGTGTCGCTGGAGAAGGGGCGACGGTGGTTCTCCCGGGAGTGGGGCAGCCTTCCGTCCGAACCGGGGCTCGACGCCACCGGGATCCTCGAGGCCGCCGCCGACGGGCGGGTGGCGTGTCTCGTACTGCTCGGTGCCGATCCCCTGGCCGACTTCCCCGACCGCGACCTGGCCCGCCGGGCGCTGGCCGGCGCCGGCTCGGTCATCGCCGTCGACAGCTTCCTGACCGACTCGGCCCGGCAGGCCGACGTGGTGCTGGCCGCCTCCTCCTTCGGCGAGAAGTCGGGCACCACCACCAACCTCGAGGGGCGGGTCAGCCGCCTGCACCAGAAGGTCACCGCGCCAGGAACGGCGCGGGCCGACTGGATGATCGCCGCCGAGCTGGCGTTCCGGCTGGGAGGTGACCTCGGTCTCGACTCCCTGGAGGCGGTGTGGGACGAGATCGAGCTCCTGGCTCCGTCGCACCAGGGCATCACCCGCCAACGCCTGTCGTCGCCGGAGGGCTTCGACGGCATCGTCGCCGGCGACGTGCCCGACGCCTCGGACCACGAGGCCCCGCCGTCGATGGCCCAGACCGACTCCCCCGGCATCAGCGGCGTTGCCGGGCACGTCAAGGTCGACACGCTGGCCTCGACGGGCATGGGCAGCGAGCTGCGCCCCGACCCCCAATCCGGCGAGCAGCCGGCCGGCGGGCCGGAGGCCCTCGGCCAGGCCGCCACCGTGACCGGCCCCCGCGGCATCGGCTACACCGAAGGCGAGGAACCCGGTGCCGGCGCCGAGGCCGAGGCGGTGGAGGCCACGGTGGAGGCCGAGCACGGCTCGGGCGGCGGCGAGGACGTGTTCCGACCCTCCGGAGGGGGTGGCGACCAGGGCACGACTCCCCAGCGCCCGCCTTTGCTCAGCTGGTCGGGAGCGGGCACGACCCGTCCACCCCCGCCGCGTGACCGCTACTCGCTGCGCCTGGTCTCGAGCCGGCGCCTGTACGACGACGGCACGTTCGTGCGCCACTCTCCTTCACTGGCCCCGCTCGCCCCCGGCGCCCACCTGCGAGTGCATCCCGGCGACCTCCAGCCCCTCGGCGTGACCAGCGGCGCCCGGGTGGGCATCACCAGCAGCCGGGGCCGGGCGGTCCTGGAGGCGGTGACCGACCCCGGCGTGCCCCAGGGCACGGTGTTCCTGGCCTTCAACCAGCCGGGTTCGGCGGCGTCGGGCCTCATCGACGTCAGGCAACCGGTGACCGAGGTGCGCCTGGAGACCACGCCCCAGGACGGCAATTCGGGGAGCGGCGGATGACCGGGGACCCGCTGTTCGCCGACGGCGTCGACCTGGTGGTCGTGGCGCTGGTGATCATCAAGGCCCTGGTGGCCTTCACCATCGTGGTGGTGGGCGTCATCTTCATGATCTGGTTCGAGCGCAAGGTGCTCGCCGACATGCAGAACCGCATCGGTCCCAACCGGGCCGGCAAGTGGGGGATGCTCCAGACGCTCGCCGACGGGGTGAAGCTGATCTTCAAGGAGGACCTGAGACCCGATCGGTCGGACCCGCTGGTGTTCCGCCTGGCGCCCTACCTGTCGGTGGCTCCTGCCTTCCTCATCTTCACCATCGTGCCGATCGGCGGCTCCTTCACCGGCGGCAACGACGGTCGGGTCGAGATCTTCGGGCGCGAGACCTGGCTCCAGGTGGCCGACCCTCCGGTGGGCGTGCTGTTCTTGATCGCCATGTCATCGATCGCCGTGTACGGCGTGATGCTGGCCGGCTGGTCGTCGGGCTCGAAGTACCCGCTGCTGGGCTCGGTGCGGGCGTCGGCCCAGATGGTGAGCTACGAGGCGGCGCTGGGGCTTTCGGTCGTGGCCGTGGTCCTGCTCAGCGGGTCGCTGTCCACCCACGACATCGTGGTGGCCCAAGCCGGCAGCATCCTCAACTGGAACGTCATCGCCACCGCCTTCGTGCCCTTCGCCATCTTCTGCGTGGCCGCCACCGCCGAGCTCAACCGTCCGCCGTTCGACCTGGTCGAGGCCGAGCAGGAGCTGGTCGGAGGGTTCCACACCGAGTACTCCTCGATCCGCTTCGGCATGTTCTTCCTGGCCGAGTTCATGAACACCATCACCATGTCGGCCATCATCGTGACCCTCTTCCTCGGAGGCCCGTCGGGGCCGGTGCTGTTCGGCCCGGCGTTCATCTGGGGCATCCTGTGGTTCACCGTCAAGCTGCTGGCGTTCCTGTTCACCTTCGTGTGGCTGCGGGCCACGCTGCCGCGGTACCGCTACGACCAGCTCATGGACCTGGGCTGGAAGCGGCTCATTCCACTCTCGCTCGGATGGCTGCTGCTGATCGGTGCCATCAACATCGGCCGTGACGCCGGCTGGAGCCGGCCGCTCGTGCTCGCCGGCGGCCTGGCCGTGCTGTTCATCTCCGGGGCGCTGCTCTTCGCCGCCATCCGGGTGGCCGAGGGTCGCCGGCACGCCGACGAGTTCGGGGAGGTGACCGCAGTCTGATGGGCTATTTCGACGGCTTCAAGGTCACGCTCAAGCAGATCTTCCAACCCCGCGTCACCTCGGAATATCCCGACGAGAAGCGCCCGAAGCCGGTGCGCCACCACGGCCGCCATGTCCTCAGCCGCTACGAGGACGGCATGGAGAAGTGCATCGGCTGCGAGCTGTGCGCCGGCGTGTGCCCGGCCCGGTGCATCTACGTCCGCGGCGCCGACAACCCGCCGGAGGCCCCGGTCTCGCCAGGCGAGCGGTGGGGCTTCATCTACGAGATCAACTACCTGCGCTGCATCCACTGCGACCTGTGCGTGGAGGCGTGCCCCACCGAGGCCATCACCGAGTCGAAGATGTTCGAGTTCTCCTTCACCAATCGAGACGACGCCATCTACACCCGATCGGAGCTGCTGGTCGACGACGACGGGCGGCCCCAGAAGCTCCCCTGGGAGGACTGGCGGGAGGGCGACGACGAGCACACGTCGGCGTGGATGCGGGCTACCTCACCCAACGGGAGCGCCGCCTACGAGGGCCGGATCTCGTGGTCGGGGGAGCTCGGCTACGGCGTGCGGGCGGCCGAGGCGGGACAGTCGGGCGAGCCGGATCTGGCCCCGCCCAAGGACCTCGAGGCCCGGGTCGACTCCCGCTACGGTGACGACGACACTGCCGTGGGGGAGCGGGCGAGCGACTACGAGCCGGCCGGACCCCGGGCCTCTGGCGGGAAGGGTGACTCGGCGTGATCGTCGAGACCGTGGTCTTCGCCGTGGCCGCCGTGGTGATCCTCGTCGGCGCCTTCGGCGTGGTCTTCTCCCGCAACCCCGTCCACTCCGCCCTCATGTTGGTCATGACCCTGTTCGGGGTGGCGGTGCTGTTCGTGGCCCAGGGCGCCCACTTTCTCGCCGCCGTGCAGGTGATCGTCTACGCCGGCGCCATCGTGGTGCTGTTCCTGTTCGTGATCATGCTCCTCGGCGTGGACACCGCCGAGAACCTGGGCACCGAACCGCTGGCCGGGCAGCGACCCGCCGCCGCCGTCTTCGCCGTGCTCAGCGTGAGCCTGCTGGCCCTGCTCGGAGTGCGGGCGGTGCAGGTGAGCACCGGCGCCCGCGCGGTGACCGGCTCGCTCGAGGACGGTCGCCCCAACGTGGCGGTCCTCGCCGAGGCGCTGTTCACCGACTACCTGTTCGCCTTCGAGGTGACCTCGGTGCTGCTGGTCATCGCCGTGGTCGGCGCCGTGGTGATGGCCCGCCGGCCCCGGCGGGAGCCGGCCGGGGACGAGGCGGCGGTGGTGCCGGCGGCCGGCGCCGGATCGGAGGCGGCGTGACCGTCGACGACAGCTGGTACCTGCTGCTCTCGGCGGTGCTGTTCACCATCGGCGCCTCCGGCCTGCTGGTCCGGCGCAACCCCCTGGTGATGTTCATGTGCGTGGAGCTGATGCTCAACGCGGTCAACCTGACCTTCGTCACCTTCTCCAGCGTGCTCGACGACGTGGCCGGCCAGGTGGTGGTGTTCTTCGTGCTCGTGGTCGCCGCCGCTGAGGTGGTGGTCGGGCTCGGCATCATCGTGGCCATCCTGCGCCGGCGGCCCAACGCCACCGCCGACGACGTCTCGCTCCTACGGGGGTAGCCAGAGCAGGGTGGCCAGTTACACCCTCCGGCTCCTCCCTCCGGCTCCTCCCCCCGCCTTCGTTGAGCGGACACCGGCGACCTGGAGCGGGCTGCGCCACGTCACGGTGACAGGACGGGCTGAGGCACCCACCGGGCGGGGTGTCGAGCAGCTCGAGACCTCGCTTTTGCAAGCTCCCTGCAGGAAGCGGGCTGCGGTAGGGTCCAGCCCGCCATGCTAAGCGCCGTCTGGTTGATTCCCGCCCTGCCCCTGGCCGGGTTCCTCTTCCTCCTGGCGGCGGGGCGAAAGCTGGGCGAGCCGGCGGCGGGCTGGCTGGCCACCGCCATGGTGACCGGGTCGTTCGTGGCCGGGCTGGTGACCTTCGCCGGGCTCCTCGGCCAGGACGAGCACCACCGCCAGTTCGTGTTCACCGTCTTCGAGTGGCTGCCGTCGGGGAGCTTCTCGGTCGACGTGGGGTTCCTGGTCGACCCGCTCTCGATGGCCATGGTGTTGTTCGTCACCGGGGTGGGGGCGCTGATCCACCTCTACTCCATCGGCTACATGCACGGCGATCCCCGCTTCCACACCTTCTTCCTCTACCTCAACCTGTTCGCCTTCTCCATGCTGATGCTGGTGCTGGGTGACAACTTGCTCATCACCTTCCTGGGCTGGGAGGGCGTGGGGGCGTGCTCCTACCTCCTGGTGTCGTTCTGGTTCGAGCGGAACTCGGCGGCGGTGGCCGGCAAGAAGGCCTTCGTCACCAACCGGGTGGGGGACTGGGGCTTCATGGTCGCCATCTTCCTGACC
>DASZDK010000114.1:0-10524 GCA_035942035.1 Acidimicrobiales bacterium | reverse complement strand
GAGGCGCCGCCGCTCATGGCCTGCGCCTGGGCCCGACCGACGGCGGCGCCGGCGTCGAGCAGCTCGGCCACCTCCTCCCCATGCGCCCGTGCCACCTGGTTGAGGGCCCAGGCCACCAGGGTGGGCCGGCGCAGGCGCTTGACCGCCGTCGCCGCCTGGCGGTCGCCTGCTGCCCTGAGCTCCCGTGCCAGGCGGTCGCGGGCGGCGACGAACTGCCCGGGCTCCAGCTCGTACAGCTGGTCGACCCCGTCGAGCTCCGCCTCCTCGCCGGTCATCTCCCAGGACTACCAGCCCGCCGGCCCCCACCCCACCTGGTCAAGCCTGGGTTCCCTCCCCGGCACCGGGACGCTCCCGGCGGAGGGCCTTGGCCAGGTGGAGGTCGGCCGGGACCTCCACCTCACCGGCCAGCGCCGCCCGCACCCGCAGGTAGTCCGCCACCGCGGCCACGTCGTGCACCCGCAGGATGGTGGCGCCGGCCTCGACCCCGGCGTCGATGGCGGCCAACGTGCCGGCCAGCCGTCGTCGGGGCCGGCGCCCGGTCAGCGCACCGACGAAGTCCTTTCGCGACACGGCGAGCAGGACGGGGCGCCCGAAGCGGTGCAGCACCGGCAGGGCCCGCAGCACGGTGACCGTCTCCGCCGGCGTCTTGGCGAAGTCGGGGCCGGGGTCCACCACCACCTGGTCGAGCCTGACGCCGTTGTCCATGGCCACGTCGATCCGCTCGGCCAGGAAGTCGACGACGTCGGTGACGATGTCGCCGTAGTGGGGGAAGTCCTTGCGCTTGGGCGTCGCCCGGGTGTGCATGACCACCAGGCCCGCTCCCATCGCCGCGCACGCCGTGGCCACCCCGGCATCGGCCAGGCCACTGACGTCGTTGATCATCGCTGCCCCCGCATCCAGGGCGGCCCGGGCGACGGCCGGCTTCCAGGTGTCGACCGACACCACGACGCCGTGCCCGACCAGGCGCTCGACCAGCGGCACGACCCGCCGGATCTCCTCTTCCGCCGAGATGGGGCCCTCGTCGGTGACGCCTGACTCGCCGCCGACGTCGACCAGGGCCGCCCCCGCCTCCACCTGCGCCAGGGCGGCGGCGACCTGGGCCTCCAGGCCGGGATGGTCGGACCCGTCGGAGAACGACTCGGGGCTGGCGTTGACCACCCCCATGAGGACGGGTCGGCCGGGCTGCAACTCCAGGCGTCCGGAGGAGAGCCGGAGGCTCATGGTGGGGCCGGTCGTCGTCGCCACTTACGCCCGGTGGCCCGGCTCGAGGTCACGGACCGCCTGGAAGCCCAGTTGCGGCGCACCGGCGTCGCCGACGTGACCGGCGAAGGGCTCGACCACGAAGCCCACGTGGTCGCCGAAGGGCACCTGCTCGAGCACCTTGCCGGCGATCCAGCCCCGTCCCGCCTCGAGGACCGGGGCGCCGCCCGGGCCGGGCCGCCAGCGGCACCGGGCGAACTTGTCGACCTCGTCGCCCGTCTCGCCACCGAACAGCCGGGCCACCTCCCGGTCCTCTCGCCCGAGGAAGTGCACGACGAGGACCTCGGCGCGCGCGGCGACACCGAAGGTGAAGTTGCGCTTCGACAAGCACAGCACCAGGCGAGGGGGCGCCATGCTGCACTGGGTGGCGAAGCCGACCAGGCACCCGGCTCGTCGGCCCTCGACCGCGGCAGTGACCACGAACATGGGGTAGTCGAGGTCGGCGACGAGTGCCTCGAACGCCGCTGCCCAGGCCTCATCGGCCATGATGTCCCCCCTCGTCTCCACCAACGGCCGCCTACGGTGGCCCACGCCTGCACCGCAGGCAAGCTGGCAGCCGGCCCGGACGCCGGCCCCCGGGGCGGAGCAAGGAGCACGATGGGATCGCTGCTGGCTGCGCTGGGCCTGGTGTTCGTGGCCGAGCTGGGTGACAAGACCCAGCTCGTGGCCCTGGGCCTGGGCGCCCGCCATCGCCTCGGGCCGGTGCTCGCCGGGACCGTCGTCGCCTACGCCGCCGCCAATCTCCTTTCGGTCACCATCGGCGGCTTGCTGGGGGCGGCGTTGCCGACCCGCCAGATAGGCATCGGGGGCGGGGTCCTGTTCCTGGCCCTGGCCGTGTGGTCCCTGCGGTCGGGAGCTGCTGACGGCGACGCCGACGCCGATGTCGGCTCCGTGGCCGAGGGCCGGCCGTCGGTGTTCCTGGCGGTGGCCGGCGCCATGTTCGTCGCCGAGCTGGGTGACAAGACCATGCTCGCCACCTCCGCGCTGGCGGCTCAGGGCGACCCGGTGCTCACCTGGATCGGAGCCACCCTTGGCATCGTGGCCAGCGGCGTCCTGGCCGTGCTCGTCGGCCGAGCGCTGGGGACGCGCCTGCCGGAGCGGGTGCTGCGAACCGGCTCGGCGGCGCTGTTCGCCCTGTTCGGGGTGGCGCTCATTGCCGCCAACCTCTGATCGCCGGCAGCCGCTGTCCGTCCAGCCGTCCGAAGTTCCCGAGCGGCTCGGGACACCTGTCCCTGGTCGGCGGGACAAACTGCCCCGTACCGTCCCAACATGTACGTCGGGCGGACCCGTCCCAGTGGTGGCGACCGACTGGCGCCACCTCTGCCGGGTGGGGGCGGGCCGGCGTCCCCGCAGTCAGAGGACGCGACGGAGCCGGCCGCGCTGGAGCTGACGCTGCACCCGGACGTCGTCACCAACGTCGACGATGCTGCCGGCCGCTGGCAGCACGAACGCGGCCGGGTGAGCGACCACGGCTCGCAGATCGGCGTCTACGCCAGCACCAGCCACCTGGCGGCCGCCGGCACGGGGTACCACGAGCCCACCCTCACCTTGACCATCTTCTTCCTCGGGAACCTTCCTCCTGAGAGCCTCACCGTCCACGGCATCCACGATGCCGGCTCGGACAGCGAGGTGGGAACCGTCAGCGTCGCCTCTGCCGGCCACGCCAGCCTGGTGGGCGGCCGGTTTCGGCGGGCAGGCGACATCGTCACCTTCGATTGAGGGATACCTCGCCCGACATGGGTACCGTCGTCGCATGGCGAGCCAGCAACCCAGTCACCAGGAAGTCGTCGATGCCACCGTCGAGGCCGAACAGACCATGCGGCCCCAACACGTGCCCGTGAACGTCTACGAGACGACCAGCTCGCTGGTGGTGGTGGCGCCGTTTCCGGCAGTCACCGCCGAGGACGTGACCATCGAGCTGCGTCCCGGGCGGCTCCGTTTCTGGGCCCACCTGCGCAGCGCCGCTCCACGCGACTACCTGGTCAAGGAGTGGGAGTACGGCGGCTACGAGCGCGAGATCGCAGTGCCGGACGGCTACGGCAGTGGCGTGGAGGCGTCGCTGGCCAACGGCCAGCTGGCCATCCGCGTGCTGCGGGGCGAGCCGAGCGAGCCGGTCACCATCCATCCCAGCGCCACCTGACGCCGGCCGCTACGACGGTCCCGGCGGGTAGGGCTCGCCCGCCCGCCGCGCCGCCAGCTCGATCTCGGCGTGGAGCTCGTCGAGCACCGCCTGGACGGATTCCTGGCGGACGATGATCCGGTTCACCGCCTCGTTCATCTGGTGGGTGACGTCGTCCCAGTAGGAGACACTGGGCCGGAACCACCCGCTCTCCAGCGCCTCGTCGATGGCGGCGAAGGTGTCCCGCTGAGCGGGTGGCACCCCGCCGTAGGCGTCAGAGCGGATGGAGGGCCAGGCGTTCTGCTGCACCAGCAGCTCCTGGGCCTCCCGCGACATCAGGAAGCGGGCCAGGGCCACGGCCGCCGCCCGCTGCCGCCCACTGACCCCGCGCGGGATCCCGAGCACGTCGCCGCCGATGACGTGGGCCGCCCGGTGCGGCCCCCGCCAGCCGGCGTAGACGTGGAACTCGTCCAGCCGGAGCTCCTTGGCCAGCACGGCGGAGGTGAAGGACCAGTTCTGGGCGAGGGCGGCGATGCCGGTGCTCAGGTACTCGACCTCGGTGTCGAACCGGCCGAAGAGGCTCTCCCTGGCCAGGAGGCCGCTGTTCCACATTCGCTGGAGGACCTCGAAGGCAGCGACGGAGCCGGCGTCGTTGAGCACCAGCGGGTCGCCGCCGTAGGAGACGATCCATTCCGACACGGTCACCGCCGCGGGGTCGCCGTCGGCCAGCGACAGCGTGACCGCCGGGCGACCGGTTGCCGACTGGAGCTTCACCGCGGCGGCGAGGAGCTCGTCGACCGTGGCCGGCGGCCGCACGCCGGCCTGCTCCGCCGTTGCCTCGTGCAGGTACGTGAGGCGGACGTTGGGCCGGAAGGGCAGGAAGAGCCGGCGCCGGTCGAACTCGGGCGGGACCATGGCGGGCAGCACGGCCTCGGGGATCTCGACCTCGGAGAGGTCGTCGACCAGGCTGGCGTCGACCAGGGGCTTCAGCGCCAGGTTGTCCTGGGCGAAGAGGTGGATCGTCGGCCCGCCGGATGGCGGCTGCGTGAGCTGGCTCACCAGCGCCTCGGCGTCGAGCGACGTCACCAGCTCGACCCTCGTCTCGGGCTGGTTGCGGAAGCGGGCGAGGGCCGGCAGGTTGGCGTCGCTCTTCGTCGTGTCCTCGAACCGGTTGAGCAGCTCCTGGATGGCGGGCTTCTCCTCCTCGGAGACGAAGATGCTGAACGTGATGGTGGTGCCTCCGACGGGCGCGCCCTCGGATGACGACTGGGCGCGGGGCCCGCACCCGCCTGCGGCGACGGTCGCGGTGAGGACCAACACCAGCACCGTGCGCCCGAGCGTTGCCCGCCCGGGTCTGCGCAGGCTCGTCATCGCGGGACCGTCGTCCGGGCGCGCTCAGGCGCCGTCGGCGGTGGTGTCGACGACGCCCGCCTCACGCGCCTTGATGATGGCCGCGGCTCGGTCTGGGACCTGGAGCTTGCCGTAGATGTCGCTGATGCAGTTCCGCACCCGCTTGTCCCCCACACCGATCCGCAGGGCGATGGCGCTGTTGTTCAGGCCCTGGGCCATCAGCACGAGGATCTCCAGCTCCCGATCGGTGAGCTCGGGGAAGGGCCGCGGCACCTCCGGCGGCCCGCTGGTCAGGAGCTTCTGCACCTTCCTGGCCACTGACGGCCCCAGGATCATCTCGCCGCTGGCCACGTCCTGGATGGCCCGGAGGATGTTGTCGGTGCCCGCCTCCTTGAGCACGTAGCCTCGCGCCCCGGCCAGCACCGCGTCCAGCACCGACTGGTCCTCGTCCGAGTAGGTCAGCACCAGCACGGCGATGTCCGGACGCCGCTCGGTGATGCGCCGGGTCGCCTCGATACCGCTCATGCCAGGCATCTGCAGGTCCATGACCACCACGTCCGGGCGCGTCTCGAGGGCGACCGTCACCGCCTCGGCGCCGTCGGTCGCCTCACCCACGACTTCGAACCCGCCCAGCGACTGGAGCAGCGCTCGCAGTCCGAGCCGGTAGACCGGGTGGTCGTCGGCCAGCAGCACGCGTACGGGGCGCTCGGGTGTCATCGCAGCGGCAGCACGGCGCGCACGCACGTGCCCGAACGGGGGGCGGCCTCGACGGTGCACACCCCGCCGAGCTCGGCGGCCCGCTCGCGCATGGCCACCAGGCCCACGCCGGTGTCGACGCCGGCGGGGATGCCGGCGCCGTCGTCGCGCACCTCGACGTGCAGGGCGTTGTCGGCCACGGTGAGGCTGATCTCGCAGGCCCGGGCCCCGGCGTGCTTCCTCACGTTCTCCAGGGCCTCCTGACAGATCCGGTAGGCAGCCACCTCGACCGCAGCCGGCAGGCCGGAGAGGTCGTCCCGAGCGGTCACGAGGAGGTGTGGGGTGGTCGGCGACATCGAGAACCGGACCCCCTGCTGGCGCAGTGCTCCCACCAGCCCGAGCTCGTCCAGCGCCGGCGGGCGCAGATCGTAGACCAGTCGGCGGATGTCGGCGGACGCCGTGTGCAGCTCGGCGCTGAGGCGGCCGAGCAGCTCCTCGGCGCCGTTGTCCCGGCCGACCACGTTGCGCACCGCTTCGAGCCCGAGGGTGACGCCGGCCAGGGCCGGCTGCAGGCCGTCGTGGAGGTCGCGGCGCAGCCGGCGGCGCTCCTCTTCCCGTGTGGCCACCAGCCGCTCCCGGGACCGCTGCAGGTCGGCGGTGAGGCACAGGGCGTAGGCGACCACCGCCACCTGGCCGGCCACGTTCTCGAGCAAGCGGCGGTCGGTGGCGTCGAAGGGCTCTTCGGGGCTGCGGGCGGCGAGGGTGAGCCGCCCCACGGGCTCGTTCTGGTGCACGAGGGGTAGCACCTCGACGGGCTCCCGGGCCTCCCCGTAGGCAGCCGACGCCGTGGTCTCGTCTCCGTAGCCGACGTCGACGGCCACGTGGGGAAGCCGCAGCCCTCGGGCGAGGGTCTCCACGATGGTCGGCAGGAGCACGTCGGTGCCGGCGTCCGATTGCAGGCACTCGTTCAGGGCGCGCAGCACCCGCTCGTCGTAATGGCGGGTCCGGTACACCAGGCGGTCGACCGCTCGCTGCAATGGGGCGTGCAGCGTCGCTACGGCCGTCACCGCCACGAGCAGGGTGACGAGGGAGAGCCCGAACAAGTGCTCATCGGGGACGAACACCTCCAGGGCGGCCAGCACCACCACGAAGATGCCGGCCCCCACGGCGGCCAGGGAGCCGTGGAGCAGCACGCGGTTGGCGATCGTGTCGGCCTTGGCGTCCAGCCCGCACAAGCGGTGCCGGACGATGGCCACCATCGTGGCCGCCGGGACGGCGAGGACGGAGACGATGCCCCCGACCTGGAAGGCGCCCAGAGGTACGGACGTGCCGAGCAGGAGGCTGCCCACCGAGGCCGACAAGGGAACGAGGACGGCCAGACCCACGGCGAGGACCGGCCACCGGAGCTGTGACCGCTCCGGCGGTGCCGCTCGCCGGTGGCGGCTCAGGAGCCCCGCCCAGCACACGGGCCCGGCGACGAGCATGCCCATGGCGTAGACGGCCGACGCCGTCTGGTGGAGTCCCTCCATGCCGATGGCGGCGGCCGGCGCCGGGGTGTTGACGGGGTCGGCGGCCAGCGCGGCGAGCACGGTGGCCACGGCGATCAGGCCGGTGACCACCCACACGACCGGGCGCCAGCGGGCCGATGGCGCTCGCCCGTCGGGGAAGACGAGGGGCAGGAGGGTCCACAGGATCAGATAGCCGGGGACCCAGAGCCACCCGCCCAACCAGGCCATCCACACCCCGCCGGGGAACGCCTGAGGGCGTACCTGGAGGGCATGCACGGCGTACTGCTCGGCGAAGAAGGCCACCCCCAGCAACGAGCCGGCGCCGAAGAGCCATGCGAGCGGGAGGGCCGGACGGCGTGCGGCGATGAAGGCGCCGGTGGCGGGGAAGGCCAAGGCCGCGACCGGCATGACCGGGTCGAAGAACCGCTCCGTGCCACCCACGCTGCGGTTGTGCACGTGGAGCACGAGACCAAGGACGGTGAGCGCCACCGACACCGCGGCCAGCACCGCGGAGCCTCGCCAGCCGCCACCAGACGGACGTGCCGTGCGCATGCCGACCTCCATCCCCGGGCACCCCGTGGGCGGGCAACAGTAGTGCGTCCCCACTGCCCGGCGGGCCCGTGGTGGGCGGACGCCAGACCGGGAAGGAAAGGGCGCATGCCGGAGTGCGTCCGCTTCTATTTCGACCCTGTCTGCCCGTGGAGCTACCAGACATCGCGCTGGGCCTCCCGCCTGGAGGAACTCGGTGTGATCGAGCTGCGGTGGGGCCTCTTCTCGCTGGAGCTGCAGAACGCCGGCAAGGAACCGGAGGAGCTGGCAACGGCTCATGCCCGGTCCGGCCGGGCCCTGCGCACCGCGGTGGCCGTTCGCCGCGCCGTCGGCCCATCCGGGGTGGGCGCCCTCTACCGGACCATCGGCCGGCGGGTGCACGAGGCCGGCGAACCCCTGGATGCGCCCGAGACGGTGGAGGCGGCGCTGGCGGACGCCGGTCTCGAACCGGGCCTCTGCGCCGAAGCGGAGGCCGACGGGTCCACGGCGGAGCAAGTCGCAGCGGAGCACCGCGAGCTGTGCGAGCGCACGAGGAGCTTCGGGGTTCCGACCATCGTGCTCGACGGAGGCGAGGGCCCTGCCATCTTCGGGCCGGTCATCAGCGAGTTGCCAGATGACGACGAGGCCGTCGAGCTGTGGGCCCACGTCTCATGGCTGGCTCGCTACGAGAACTTCGCCGAGCTCAAACGCGACCGAAGGGCACCGCCGCCCTTTGAGTCGGTCCGGCAATGCGAGGAGAAGAACGGCGGCGCCTGACTGCCGCCGCACGCCGGTTCGGGAGCTGGCGCACAGAGGCGGCAAATCTCTGTTTGCGTCCGGCTCCGTAGCGGTATGATGAACGCCGCCACCTTCAGCCTCGAGGGTCCGCGCGGGAGTCGGGCGAGAGGGTTCTCCGATGGCTGAGCAGTTCGTTGAGGCGAAGGCCTCCGTGTCTTCCGTGGCCACCAGGTCCGAGCCCGAGCCTGCCCCGGCGGTCGTCGTGCCCCTCTCGCTGGGTCTTCCCGTGGCCGGCGACGGCTACCGGTCGGTGGGCGCCATGCCGGCGTTCGAGCTCGTCGTCACCTGTACCGAGAGGGCGACGACGCTGGCCGTGTTCGGAGAGCTCGATGTCGAGGCGGCACCCATGCTGGCCGACTCGCTCGAGTCGTTTGCTGGTGAGCCGGGGGCACCCAGCTTCGTCGTCGACCTCGACCGCATGTCGTTCGTCGACGCCGCCGGCCTGCGGGCGTTCGTGCCGTCCATCCGGCGTCTCGCCGCTCGGGGGGAGCGCCTGGTGGTTCGGCGACCCTCGCCACTGGCCCGGACCGTCCTCGAGGTCAGTGGCCTCGCCGCCGGCCTCTCCATCGAAGCCTGACGGCCTATCGCAACATGACACCAGTGGTGACGATCAGGCAGCAAGACAACGTGACCATCGTCTCGCTGGAGGGATCAGCCGGCGCCGGGCTGTTCTCCAGGCTGCAGGACGACGTTCTGCCGGCGTGTCCCCCGCAGCCCGTGGTGCTCGACATCACCTCGCTGACCATCGACGGTTCGGACAACTTCCGCCAGCTGACCACCTTCCTCCACTGGTCGGCGGAGACCCTCGGGGGCGTCGGGCTGGTGTGCCGGCGCATCAGCGCTCGCCGGCTCCTACACCGTTCGGGAGCCGCCGACGTCATCCCGGTGTTCCTGACCATCGAGGAGGCGGTCGAGGCCCTGCTGGTGCGCGGTTGGTGGGCGCCCTCGGCAAGCCCCGCTCGTGCTGGCGCCGCCGAAGCCGGCAGCCGTGCGGGCAGCGCCCTGGCTCGGCGGGTGGTGAGGACCAAGAGGTCGGCGGCGCCTCGCTACGCTTGGCCCGTGGGTGGCGAGGCGTAGGTGAGCGCAGCGGACGGCACCGGCAGCGGTCCCCCGCTGGAGACCTGGGTGCGTGAGGAGCTGAGGCTCCCGCCGGAGGCCTCGGTCGCCATCTGCGAACAGCCAGGGACCGATCCCCGCTGCTCGCCGGTGGTGACCCAGGTGTCGATCGTCGACCCCGGCGGAGCGCCGTACGACTTCCACATCGAGCGGGCGCTCGAGGAGGTCACCCGGATGGACGTCGTCGCCGCCCTGGCCTTCGGCGGGGGTCACTGAGGGGTCGGTTCCTCAGGTCCTCCCCTCCACCTCCTGCGCCCGGCGCAGCGCTTCGCTGGGCCGTCCCCATCCTGCCAGCTGGGTTCGGTAGCCGGCGCCCTCCATGGCCTCGACCACCAGCGCGTCGTCGTCGACCACGACGGCGACCTCGCGGTCCCGGGAGAGCACTCCGAGCAGGCCCACCTTGACCTCGGCCGCCGGGCGGCGGTCACCGGCTGGTCGCATCACCAGCAGCTCGTGGTTCACGCCATGCTCCGCCAGCCACGCCTCCGTGTCGGCCCGGCACCGTTCCGGCCGACCCGTCAACAGCACGATCTCGTGGCCGGACGCCAGCTCGGCGGCGAGGGCCAGACCCTCGGGGTGGGGCGGATCGGTGCGGGCGGCGGAGAAGAACCCGTTCCAGTCCTTGGGTCGGCGCCGGAGGAAGTGCAAACGGTGGCCGACGTCGGCCAGCACGCCGTCGATGTCCATCACGGCCAACGGCCGGGCCGGGTCAGCGTTCACCACCAGGCAGCCGAGGCTATCCGTCGGCCTTCGGCCGTGACCCGCCGTGACCGGCGGTGGCCGGCGGCCACGTTTGGTGGCCGCAGGCCGTCTGGGTAGGTAGGCCCCAGATGCACAGATGAGGTCGCATTCCGACAACGCGAAGGGTCGCTGGCCCCTTGCCCTGGGACGTTATCTGGCGGTGGTCATGCTGGCGGGGGCTCTTTGCGCAGCCTTGGTGGCGCTCTTGGGCACCGCCGTCCGGGCCGTCGCCGACGCCCCGCGGATGGCGGAGGCGGAGGCCATCGACCTGGAGCCCCTCTCGCAACGTTCGGTCATGCTGGCCGCCGACGGCAGTCTTTTGTCGGTGCTGCACCGGGAGGAGAACCGCAAGTCAGTTCCTCTCGACGAGGTGCCCCCGGTCGTGGTCGACACCGTGCTGGCCATGGA
>DASZDK010000113.1:0-9641 GCA_035942035.1 Acidimicrobiales bacterium | reverse complement strand
GGCTCACTGGCCGGCGCCGGCCACGCCGAGCGCGCCCAGCAGGTGCGGGCGGCGGCAGCCCGCCTCATGGGTGTGCCCGTCGCCGACGTGGCCTTCGTGAAGAACACCACCGAAGGCCTCGGGTTCGTGGCCAACGGGTTGGCGTGGCAGGAGGGTGACCGGGTGGTGGTCCCCTCCCTGGAGTTCCCGTCGACGATCTATCCCTGGCTGGCCCTGCGAGACCTCGGCGTGGTGGTCGACACCGTGGCGACCCGGGGCCCGGGGCGGTGCCTGCCGGTGGAGGCGTTTGCCGACGCCATCGCCGCCGGCCCACCGCCCAAGGTGGTGGCCACGAGCTGGGTCCAGTTCGGCCGAGGTTGGCGCACCGACCTGGCGGCTCTGGCTCAGGTCTGCCACGGCGCCGGTGCGCTGCTGTGCGCCGACGTCATCCAGGGTCTCGGCGTGGTCCCCGCCCAACTGGAGGCCTGGGGTGTCGACTTTGCCATGGCCGACGCCCACAAGTGGCTGCTGGGCCCGGAAGGCATCGGCGTGCTGTATGTGCGCAACCGCTGGCTCGACCTCCTGCGACCACTGGAGCCGGGATGGAACTCCGTGGTGCACCGCGAGCAGTGGGACAACCTCGACCTGGTGTGGGACCACGGCGCCCGCCGGCTGGAGGGCGGGACCCAGAACATGGCCGGCATCCACGCCCTCGGCGCCTCCATCGACCTGCTGGCCGGCGCCGGCGTGGAATCGGTGTGGGCCCACGTGGATGCCCTGTGCGAGCGCGCCTGTACCGGCCTGCACGGCCTGGCCGGGGCGACCGTGCTGTCCGACCGCAGCGCCGGCGGGCGCTCGGGAATCGTCACCTTCACCGTCGAAGGACACGACCCCGTCATGGTGCACGAACGTCTCCTGGCCGAGGGCATCGTGTGCTCGCCCCGCGGCGGAGGCATCCGCGTCTCGCCCCACGGCTACAACACCGGCGAGGAGATCGACCGCCTCCTCGCCGCCGTGGCCGCACTGACCGCCTCCTCTTGACCGGCACGACCGCCCGATGCTGCAAGACTGCCGGACCGTGGACCACGACGACCTGGCCCGGCTCCTCGGTGCCGGCCGCGTCGCCATCGGCGGCAGCCTCCTCGTCGCCCCCGGCGCCGCCGCCTCGTGGGCCGGTCCCGGCGCCACCGACGCCGGGGTCAAGATGCTCACCCGAGCCGCCGGCGTCCGCGATCTCCTCCTCGGGGTGCTCCTGCTGCGGGCCCTCGACCAGGGGTCACCGGTTCGCACCCTGCTGCAGTGTGGAGCGGTCGCCGACGGCGTCGACCTGGTGGCGACCCTGACCACGTTCCGCCACCTCCCCCACCGGACCCGCCTGGCCGCGGTGGGCGCCGCCGCCGCCGCCGTGCTCACCGGCTGGACGCTCTCTCAGTCGTTGGACTGAGGCGAACGATGGCCGAAGAGTGTGGATCGCCCGCCACGGGCAGACCGAGTGGAGCCTGTCCGGTCAGCACACCGGCACGACCGACCTCGAGCTGACCGACGACGGTGTCGACCAGGCGCGGGCGCTGGGCGCCCGCCTCTCTGACGTTGCCTTCACCTGCGTGCTGACCAGCCCGTACAAGGGGGCGCGGCACACAGCCGAGCTGGCCGGGGTCGCAGAGGCCCTCCAGATCGACGACGATCTGGGCGAGATGCGCTACGGCATGGCGAGGGCCGTACCACCGCGGAGATGCTGGGTGGACATCACGCAACTGGCCCGCATCTGGTGGCGCTGCCCACTGGTCACCTCGGGATCCTGGCGTTCGACCACGGGAAGCCGGCCATCCAGGTCTGGAGCATGCCCTGACCATCCCCGCTGCCGTTCTTTGCGGGTGACCCACCGCCACGGTGGCTGAGCCGACAAAGACCGCCACTGCGGCGCCCTATGCCAGGGGTGCGAACCCCTGGCGCATGGTGTTCTCGGTCACGACCCGGGGGTCGAGGAACTGCAGCAGGTAGTCGGGCCCGCCCGCCTTGGAACCGACGCCGGACAGGCCGTAGCCGCCGAAGGGCTGGCGGCCCACCACGGCCCCGGTGAGCGCCCGGTTGACGTAGACGTTCCCCGCCCGCAGCTCGGTGGCGGCCCGGCGGATGTGTGCCGGTGAGCGGGAGTAGATGCCGGCGGTGAGCCCGTAGTCGGTGTCGTTGGCCAGGGCCAGGGCGGCGTCGAAGTCACGCGCCCGCAACACCGAGAGCACCGGCCCGAAGATCTCCTCCCGGGCGACTCGGCTGGTCGAGGGGTCAAGGCCGACCACCACCACCGGGCCGACGTAGAAGCCGTCGGCGGGCACGTCGGAGCGGCTCAGCAGGACCTCGCCCTCCTCGGCGGCGAGCGCGGCATAGGCCTGCGTCTTGCGCTGGGCCTCGGCGTCGATGACCGGTCCCAGCTCGGTGCCCATCTCCGACGGCCGCCCGACGGCCAGCTCGCCCACCGCTCCCAGCAGCCGCTCCAGGAAGGCGTCGTGCACGGCATCGACCAGCACCAGGCGGGAGCACGCCGAGCACTTCTGGCCGCTGTAGCCGAAGGCGGACGCCACCACGGCGGGCACTGCCTGGTCCAGGTCGGCGTCGGCGTCGACGACGAGGGCGTTCTTGCCGCCCATCTCGGCCACCACCCGCTTCACCGAGCGCTGGCCGGGGCAGTGCTCCGACGCCGCCCGGTTGATCTCCAGGCCGACCTCGCGCGACCCGGTGAAGGCAACCAGGGCGACGCCGGGGTGGCGGACCAGACGGGCGCCGACCTCCTCGCCCCGGCCGGGCAGAAAGTTCAGTACGCCGGGCGGAAGACCCGCCGCCTCCAGGGCCTCGACCAGCCGGAAGGCCACCGCCGGTGTCTGCTCCGCCGGCTTGAGCACCACCGTGTTGCCGGTCACCAGGGCGGCCACGGTCATCCCACAAGGGATGGCCAGGGGGAAGTTCCACGGGGCGATGACCACGGCCACCCCCTTGCCCTGGTAGTGCAGGCGGTTGGACTCCCCCGGCGGGGACGCCACCGCACCGCCGCGGTCGAGCCGCAGCATCTCCCGCCCGTAGTACTCGCAGAAGTCGATGGCCTCGCACACGTCGGCGTCGGCCTCGGCCCAGGGCTTCCCCGCCTCCAGCACCTCCAGCGCCCCCAGCTGCGGCCGGCGCGCCCGCATCCACTCCGCCGCCCGGAACAGCACCGCCGCCCGTTCGACAGCGGGCGTCCGGCCCCAGCGATCGAAGGCCCGACCGGCCGCCTCCACGGCGGCGTCCGCCACGTCGGCACCGCAGGCTGCCGACGTGGCCACCACGACCGACTGGCGGGCGGGGTCGAGCGACTCGATCACCTCCGGCGTTCGCACCCGGCGTCCATCGACCACTGCCGGCACCTCGATCACCTGGCCGGCGCCGGCCTCGGCCACCGCCCGGGCGAAGGCCGAACGCACCGGCGCTCGCCGCCACTCGGCGACCGGCTCGGGCTCGTAGGCGCCAACGGCGGCTGGGTCGGTGGGCGCCCGCCGCACGGGCGACGGCGGACCCGGCAAGCTGTCGACCGCCGGGGGCGCCAACAGGTCATCGAGACGCCGGCCTTCGGCGAAGCGCTGGCGAACGAAACTCTCGTTGCTGGTGTTCTCCAGCAGCCGGCGCACCAGGTAGGCCATGCCCGGGACCAGCTCACCGATGGGGGCGTAAACCCGCAGCCGCATCCCTAGGCGGCACACCGCGGCCTGGATCGGCTGGGCCATCCCCGCCAGCATCTGCAGCTCGTAACCGCGGTCGTCGATGCCCCGACTGCGGGCGTAGGCCACGGCGTAGGCGAGCGAGCGGAGGTTGTGCGAACCGAAGGCAGCCTTCACCGAACCGTGGTGGTCGTGGAGCAGGCGCACGCAGCGCTCGAAGTTGGCGTCCGTCGCCGCCTTGTCCTCGAACACCGGCGAGGGCCACCCCGCCGCCTCGGCGACGACCGTCTCGGTGTCCCAGTAGGCGCCCTTCACCAGCCGCACCGTGATCGGGACCGCCCGCCGCGCCGACCACGACACCAGCTCGGCCAGGTCGGCCGCCGAGTCCTTGAGGTAGGCCTGGACGGCGATTCCGGCCTGGAGGTCGGCCAGCTCCGGCTCATCCAACAGCTCGCGGAACAGCGCCAGGGTGAGGTCCTTGACCTCGGCGTGCTCCATGTCGAGGTTGACGAAGGCACCCCGGGTCGCGGCCAGGCGAAGCAGCGGGCGCAACCGGGCCTTGGCCTGCTCGAGGCCGACCTCCCCGGTGAGCGGAGCGAGCTTGGAGGCCAGCGCCGTGGCCTTGACCGAGACGTTCACCCGGGGCAGCGCCCCGGCGTCGTCGGCCTCCAGCACCGGGCGGGCAGGCCACGAGGCGGTGGCGTCGAGCAGGGTGGTGAGGGTCTCCTGCACCCGTGCTGCGTAGCGATCGGCCTCGGCGCCCACGATCGTCTTCTCGCCGAGGAGGTCGACGGTGAAGGCGGCTCCGTGCTCCCACAGTCCCCTCAGGTTGGGGACGGCCTCCGTGGCATCGGTACCCACGATGAACTGCTCGGCCATGCGGCGGATGTTGCGCTCGGCGACGCCGGCGGAGACGTGCGCCCCGATCCCGGGCACCGACTCGGCCACGTCGACGCCGAGGGCCAGCAACTTGGGCACGCCCCGGCCGGAGAAGTACTCGTCCAGGTGGCGCAGGACGTCGTCGTCGCCGGTGGTGGCCGGGAACACGTCGACGAAGCGGAACAGCTCGGTCTTGAAGGCGGGGTTGGCCATGGCCCGCTGCAGCAGGCGGTCCCCCCACCACGACATGCGGAACACCCGGCCCGCCTTGTCGCGGCCCAACTCGGCGAGGTGCCGGGCCAGGGCGGTGACCTCGGCGTCGAGTGGCGTCGCCACGCGGCTCACGGTACCGGCGGCCGGCTCGGAACCGATGGCGCCGGCGGGGGTGCGTCAGCCGTCAGCGGTGACGGCTCGCGGATGCCCGAGCTCGGCGGCCACCCGGGCCGCCTCTCTGGGCTCGACCTCGTGGAGCACGACGTCACGGAGGTAGTAGGAGGCCGACGGCGACTCCGTCGGCTCCCAGCTGCCCACGGCGTAGTCGAAGTACCAGCCGCCCCAGTCGTCGAGCTCGTACAGCGCGTCGACGTCGTCCGCCCCGAGCCGGGCGAGCTCGTGGAGCCGCGCCGGGTCGTCGTCGGACTGCCACTCCCCGGACGCAGGGTCGAGGCGCCAGCCGCCGTCCTCGTCGAGCCGGTACAGCGCCGCCGCCCGGTCTCCGCGGAAGCGGGTGAAGGGGCCGGCGGGGCCGTTCATGCGGTAGGGGGAGTTGAGGCGGCCGCCGGCGTAGCTCGCGAACCATCGAGGCGCCTCCAGCGCCGGCTCCCAGCCCGCCGCCCGCAGCTGGTTCTGGTCGATCTCCCGGGCGAGGAAGGCGACCACGGCCCCGCGCACGCCCTCGTCGTCGCCCCCGCCGTCTCCGGCTCGGAGCGGACGGGCCCGACGCTGGGCCGCTCCCTTGCCGTCCCCAGGTCGCCGTGGGGCACGCCCACCAGGCCTAGTGCCCATCGCCCTCTCCTCCCTCCAGCACCCGCACGGCGTCGCCGGGCGTCACCGTGCCCCCGGCCACCACCTGGCCCAACACGCCGCGACGGCCCACCAGCCGGCGCAGGGGCACGCCGGTGGCCCGCCCGATCACCCGGCAGGGCTCACACACCTCGGTGAGCACCACCTGCGCCGACGACCCGATCTGCACACGGGTGCCGGGCGCGAGCCGGTCGACGTCGAGGCCGGTCGTGGTGACGTTCTCCCACAGGGCACCGGCCGCCAGCCCGAGGCCGGCAGCGGCCTCGGCCGAGACGAGCAGCACCTGGCGAGGCGACCCGGCGGCGGCGTTGGCG
This sequence comes from Acidimicrobiales bacterium, assembly GCA_035942035.1. GTDB lineage: Bacteria > Actinomycetota > Acidimicrobiia > Acidimicrobiales > CADCSY01 > JAHWJR01. The sequence continues at coordinate 3,760 of DASZDK010000113.1, read as the reverse complement.
TCGCCGGCGATGCCCAGCCCCTCGACACATTGGAGCTGGGCAACCGGCACCACCGGCGTCCCCTTGCGAGGCTTGACGAACACCGCCGCCACCGAACCCGCCTCGCTGGGAACGTCCCGGTCCTGGTCCGGAGCACCGGCGGTGGTGACGAGGTCGTCGCCCGGCGCAGGCCTGGTCACGAGGGCGATCATAGGATCCGCACCACGTCCTCGAACCGCAACGGCGGAGCGCTCTGGGCCCGTCCGAGCAGTCGGTTGAGCTCGGCCTGGGCGGCGTTGGCATAGTCGAGGAAGGCGTCGGTGAACGCCCCGAAGCGGTGCTCCACCCCCTGGTCGACCACGGTGGCGGCGAACAGGGTCTCCGGGTCGGGAGGGCCACCCGAGGCCTCGAGCAAGCCCCGCAGCACGTGGCCGTACCGGTCGAAGGCCCGGTTGAACGACTGCTCGACGTTCCAGAACTCCCACAACGTGGCGAACGGCAGCAGGCCGCCCAGGCCGCTGCGCGAGGCGTCGGCCCCGCGCCCCGTGAGCACCACGTCGATGGTGCGTTCGATCAGGCGGGTGGGAGCGGCGCACACCCGTCCGGTCTCCTGGCGTACGAAGTGCCCTTCCTCCTCGGCGAAGGCCGCCACCTTGGCGCCGGTCGTCGGCGAGTGCCCGACCTTGTTCAACAGGCCGACCGACGCCGAGAACACGCCACGGCTGGCCTTGAACAGGGAGGCCACGTAGGACGGCAGGCGGCCCTGCGGCGGCACCGGGTCGACTCCCTTTTTGAAAAGGACCAGTGGGAGGGAGATCCCCATGCTGGTGACGTCGGTCAAAGCCAACGTCGTTCCCCGGCTGGACGGCTGCAGCTGGAAGTAGTGCCCGCTCAGCCATGCGAAGCCGTTGAGCACGTCAGCGGTGTCTCGCCGCAGCGCGTCGTAGGCGGACGCGTTCATGTCACCCCCCAGGCGCGAAGGGGTGTCCTCGTACGGGCAGCGGGCGCTCTTCATGGGCACGCCGTCGCGCCGTGCCCGCTTCATCGCCTGCTTGGGCGCCGAGTCCTCGAGCAGCAGGCGGCCGGTCTCGTCGGTCTGGTCCCGTAGCGTGAGCAGGTCGGAGATGCGCATGCCCGGGCGCAGCCCCGAGGCCCTGCCGCTCGCCGAGCCTCGTCTCACCTGGTCATTCCCTCTCTGCGCTGGCCTGCACGGACGTCTCCGCCGGAGCGGGCCGGCGTTTGGCGGCCGGCGCCGTCAGCCTAAGAGCGGGCGGCCCGCCGGCGCAGGCCCGGACGGTCTCGCGGAAACAATTCCCGCCCCACGAAACCTGACCCAAGAGGTAGGCTTTTGGTCGTGGCCGGACTATTCCGCTTCCCGAACCCCGTCAACGAGGTCTCCGCTCGTCTCGTGGCTGGCGGCGTCGTGGTGTTGTGCGCCGCCACGCTCCTGCTCGACCTCCCCGTCCTGCTCCTCCCGCTGGCCTACGGCTTCGTGGCCCGGGTGCTGACCGGCCCGACCCTGAGCCCGCTCGGCCAGCTCGTCACCCGAGTGGTCACCCCTCGGCTGCCGGTGCCGGCCAAGGACGTCCCCGGTCCCCCGAAGCGCTTCGCCCAGGGGATCGGCGCCACGCTCTCGGTCGCCGCCGTCGTCGCTCACTTCGGCTTCGGCGCCACCGGCCTCGCCGACGTGCTGGTGGGGACGATCCTCGTCGCCGCCACGCTCGAGGCCGTGTTCGCCTTCTGCCTCGGATGCACGATCTTCGCCGGTCTGGTTCAAGCCGGCCTCGTCCCCCGCAGCGCCTGCGAGGCCTGCGACGACATCCGGACGGGCCAACGCGCCACCGCCTGACCGGCGGGCGGAAGCCGATCAGCTCGGCAGCACCTGCAGCACGAGGACTGCGAGGTCGTCAGCCAGGGGCCCGCCGGTGAAGTCGCGTGCCAGCCGGACAAGCAGGTCGGCCATGGCATCGGCATCCAGACCAACCGTGCCGCTCAGCACGTCCCGCACGCGCTCGACGGAGAGGATGTCACCGTCCCGTCGGGCCTCGATGAGGCCGTCGGTGTAGAGCACCAGCGCGTCACCGGGGTGCAGCAGGGTCCGGGTGGTGGCGACGTCTGGTGACTCGATCATGCCGATCGGCTGCCCGCCCACTCCAAGGAGGTCGACCGTGCCGTCGCTCCGACGGATGAGCGCCGGCGGGTGCCCGGCGCCGCCGAGCACGACACCCACCGCCCCCTGGGCGAGCCGCACCGTGACGAACTGGGCGGTGAGGAACGTGCCGGCGTCACCGTCGTGGCGCAGGAGGACCTCGTTGAGCAGGGAGAGCACCCGGCCAGGGCGACTCGACTGCGTGGCCGCCGCCCGGATGGCCCAGCGAGCCAATGCCGTGATCTTGGCCGCCTCGACGCCGTGGCCGCAGACGTCGCCGATCACCAGGTGCCATCGGTGGCGGGCGGCCTGGAACATGTCGTAGAAGTCGCCGAGCACGCCCACCCCCCCACCGGCGGGCACGTGGCGGGCGGCGGTCTCCAGCCCCGGCACCTCCGGCAGGTCCGGCGGCAGCAGGCTCTCCTGGAGGGTGCGGGCGAACTCGGTGGCCCGCTCGGCGGTGACGCGAAGGGCAATCTCGCCGGCAGCGGCGTGAGCCAGCGCCTCCAGCACCGACAGATCGTGATTGGTCCAGCCGCGTGGCTTGGTGTCGACAACACAGAAGGTCCCCAACACCTCGCCTCGCTCCGTCTGCAGCGGGAACCCCGCCCAGGCCCGGACGCCCATGGTCTCGATCGAGGGGTTGTCCCGGGTGCGGGGGTCGTCGGTGGCGTCGCCGACGACCAGAGGCCGGCGACTGCCGATCACGTACTGGCAGAACGACTCCTCCACCAGGTTCTGACGATCGGCGAGCTCCGTCGAGTTGATCCCGATGCAGCTCTTCCAGAACGAGCGCCGCTCGTCGACGATGGTGACGAAGGCGTAAGGCGTCTCGAGCACCGACGCGGCCAACCGGGCCAGGCGGTCGAACGGCTCCTCGGCGCCCGTGTCGAGCAAGCGAGTCGCCCGGACGGCGGCGAGGCGGGCGGGGTCGAAGACCTCGACAGGAACGTCCGCCACGATCCTCGATCCTACGAGCACTGGTGGAAAAGGAAGCCGAGGTAGGGCCGGCCCCTTCGGTGCCTGCAGGGCGGCTCCGTACCGGCGCTCCTCGCCTGCGACGCTGCGACGTCGAGCTCCCGGACGGCCGACTCACCGTGCTCCTCCAGGCGTAACAGGTCGCCGGTGAGGGGCGCACCCTCACCGGGCCGAAGTCCGAGGACGGTCAGCGGACGGTGAGCCTTCCCAGAGCGAGCCAGGCATCGTGACGGTCGCCGGTAACCTCCGAGAGCGTGCTGCGGCAGGCGGCCTGAAAGGTCGAGAAGCTGATCCGCGAGGCGATCCGGTTCCACATCGAAGGCATGCGGGAAGCCAGCCGGCGACCCCGTGCCGCCGCCCACTGCGTCGGGCACGACGATCGTCGAGGTGCCCTTGGCGTCCTCGTGTTGCTGGTCGACCGGAGCAGTTGGCCCGCGCAATCGACGCGGGACGGCGTCCGGGCGAGCGGAGTGACCCAGAGCCAGCAAACCGCGCTGACCGCAGAACGTCTTGGAGGCGGCGCCGGGAATCGAACCCGGGTACAGGGCTTTGCAGGCCCTTGCCTAAACCACTCGGCCACGCCGCCCGGGCGCCGCCCCACTGTAGGCGGTGGACGGTAGGGGGGCTGGCGTGGCGGGGCGTCGGCTACAGCAG
>DASZDK010000112.1:0-24890 GCA_035942035.1 Acidimicrobiales bacterium | reverse complement strand
AGGAGAGGGGAACCCAGTGAAGCGAGCAATGGTGATCGCCATGTTGCTGGCGACGGTGGGATGTGCCAGCACCGCCGCCAACGAGATTGGCCTGTCCTACGGGGGCGGTGTGATCGAGAACAAGGGCTACCAGGGTGTCATCGAGCCAGGGGCAACCAACAAGTTCGTTGGGATCATGGACCCGAACTACAACTATCGCATCGACCAGCGGTCGTGGATCGGTCGCGACTGCGAGGAACCCGGCTGCGCCGACCGCCCCACCGTCGAGTTCGTTTCAAAGGACGGCATCCGCATGAAGGCCCCGGTGGACATCTACTTCACCCTCCGCCAGGACGAGGTGACCCTTCAGCGCTTCCACGAGGAGATCGGGCTCAAGACCCAGGCGTGGACCGAACAGGGATGGGTCATCAGCTTGCGGACCTACTTCGACCCGGCCCTGGAACGGGGTATCGACTCCGCTGGGCTGTCGTTCAACTGGCGGGAGCTGCGGGAGAGTGAGGAGAAGCGCAACGAGTTCGCCCAGCAGGCGTCGAGGCAGTTCACCGAGGAGCTGGAGCGGGCTACGGGCGGGAACTACTACTGCGCGCCCACCTACCAGAAGCCCGGCGACGAGTGCGGCAACATCAGCTTCGCCATCGGCCAGCCGACTCCCGTGGACGCCCGTGTCGTGGAGGCCGTTGAGGCCGAGCAGACCGCCAACGCCCGGACTCAGTCCCTTTCGGCAGAAGCACGGCGAGCGCAGGCTGAGGCAGAAGCCCGCCAGGTGCTGATTGACCAGGTCGGCCCGGAGGTGTTCGCTTGCCTTCGGGCGATCGAGGCCGCCGAGAAAGCCAACGTCGGACCCCCTCCCTGCATCGCTGGTGGGGCGACTCCCGTGGTCCCTGTCGGATGAGGCTCCTGCTGCTGGTGTTCGTCCTCGCGCTCCTGGCGCTGGGCTTGTGGCTGGTGTGGTCCTCCACTCGTGCCGATGCGGACGATGTCCCGGAGGTGGCCTTGGCGAAGCAAGGCCTCCCCGCCTACGCCCGAGCCCAACACGAGCGCGCCCAGAAGCTCGAGGCGCTGCTGGCCCGGGTCCGAGCAGAAGACGACGTGATGCCCTCCCTCTCCCAGGATCTCCGTCGCCAGATCGACGAGGCGCTTCGGTGACGCAGAAGGTCGCAGCAACACCATCTGCTGAACCCTGGCCACACCACGCCTCTGCAGTCCCTAGGCCCGTCACTCGCGAGATTGGCCCGCCCCCGGCGGCATAATCACCTGCTCGGCGAGGCGGGCGACCCGAATTGGGTCATGCGCCTGCCTGGATCGCATCTATCCGGTGTCCCGCCTCGGCGCCGCAGACCAGACGCCGCTCCACGGGTCCGACAGCGAGGTGGGCCTGAACCCGTTGCGCCAACTCACGGCTCTGTACTCGCTCGTACAGTTTCTGACCGGGGCACGCGGTGGATGCGTGATCACGATGGCCAGAGATCGATTCGACGGTGAGGCCGTGCTGCTGAACGGCCCACGCAAGCAGTCGAGCCAAACTGTCGAACTGCGGTTCTGGAACGTCCTGCTCCTCGAAATTCCCGTCGCACATGGCGAGAAAGTGGCCAGTCGGGTCGTAGTTCGTCGACGTGTCGCCGACGACGTCAGTCGAGCGTGCCTCATAGACATTGCCACGCCCATCGATGACGTAGTGGTAGGCAAGGTCGACCCACCCTCGCGACTCTTGATGGTCACGTTGGTACCCACGGATGTGGTCGACCACGTCCCGGTTGTCATCGAGGCGCGTCGCGCTGTGATGAACCGTGATCTGTCGAATCGTATGGGGAATGCCGGCACCGGCCGGCGCCGACGCCCACGACTCCCGGCACAACACGTCCACCACCGTCAGGGCGGCCGGCGGGGCGGTGGTGCTTGTCGTCGTGGTCTCGTCGGCCACCATCGGCTCCGTAGTGGTTGTGGCGGACGACAAAGGCGCAGAGCTCGTGGTCGTCGCTGGTGCGCTCGTTTCCGGTTGCGTGCGCCGGCGGACGATGGCTGCGCCGCCAGCCATGACGGAGACAACCGTCACGCCTCCCAATACAAGGGCCTCTCGCCGGGTCAAGCTCGCGCCACCGTTCACATCGGCAGACAATACCGACGAGCGGCGACGTCGCCCCGAGGACCGGATCGTCGCTCAACTCACCCCCAACCAGCAGCGGACGTCGCCGAACGTCGATCGCATCGCGTCGGGGTCGCCGATGGCGCGCCTCAGGAGAATGGCGCCGACGTTGCGGCCGCGTCATCGAGATGCGAGTGAGGAGTGGCCGCAGACTCCCGGAACCAGGCCGCGAGGAGCGCCAGCGCGATGCCGAGGTAGACCAGTCCTCCGGGGACCCACATCGCCACTCCGGCGAGTTGCTGGTCGGCGAGGGGAGCCAGGCCCCACACCTCGGTGGTCTCAGCGTAGGCGTCGTACCAGGGCGTCGGCGCGAAGGTGAGCAGTGCCGAGAGGAGCACCCCCTGGAGGGCCATGGTGAACACCAGTAGCAAGCCCACTCCCCGCGGGACCCTCCGATGCGCACGTGGACTGAGCACAGCCGACCAGAACACCAGCGCTGTCGCGATAAACGTCAGGTGTTCGAGCCCATGCAGGAAGTGAGAGCCGAGGGCTGCCTCGTACAGATATGCACTGTGCCAGAGCCATAGGGCGCCAGCGTGTAGCACCCACGCTGGGACCGGTCGACGCAGCGTGTGCACCACCGAGTCAGCGCCGGAGGCTCGCGCTGCTCGCCGAGTCGCCCGGCGAAGTGAAGGTGATAGCCCCCGCATCATCGTGGTCGACACTCCTCCGGCGACCAGAAGCGGCCCCGCGACGAGGATCAGGAGTATGTGCTGGACCATGTGGGCGGAAGCGAGCGTGTTGGCGAGAGCGTCGAGGGGTGAGAGCACCGCCAAGGCCAAGGCGGCCAGCCCCAGAGCACCGAGTGGCTGGCGCCAGTGTTCTGGCCACCGGTTCCCGCGCGACCACCCGCGGAGGTAGAGGAAAGCTGCCGCGGTGATGCCGAGAAGGAGCAGTGGGTCCTCGTTCCACGCCCCCCACACCTCGTGGGGAGCCAGCGCCTCTCCCTGGTGTGCGAGCGCAGCGGTTGTGGAACTCAGCACGGATCGAGGGCGGCGGCGGGCATGCCGACGAAGAGGATGGCCACGATGAACAGGATTCCGAGCAGGAATCCGGCCAGAGCGATCTCGGCGTCGTGCTCGCCTTCCGTTTCCGACGACCGGTCGCCGTCGGCGACGTAGGAGGCGCTGGCTGTACGGCGCCACCGGCGGTAAGCGAGAAGGGTGGTGACGGCAGCGGCGACGACCGCCAGTGCCGTCGCCAGCAGGGTCGCTGCCGAAAGGAGCGGCAGCGAGAGAACCTCTGCGTTCACGTCGACCACGCACAACGTCTCGGCGAGAAGGTAGACGGCGAAGAAGTGGGCCATCCAGATCGACGGACCTGCGAGGAACAGCCCGGCCAGGGTGAGGAACCGTCGCCGGGCCTCTGGGCTCGCAGCGGCGGTCGGCTCGACGTTGCCATCACCAGCGGTCATGTCAGGTAGGGCCCGAGGTAGAGCGTGGAGAAGCCGATGACCCAAACGGTGACCGCCGCCGCCCAGAACCGGGCCGTGTTCGAGGCGGTGACGTGCCGTCGCGGGGTGAGGGCGTGCCGGAAGCCCCAGACGAGGGTCATGGCCCCCATGATGAGTGCCACTCCGAGGACTCCGAAGCAGAACCCTCCCAGGGTGAAGAAGATCGAGCCGTAGGCGTGGTCGGTACCACCGAACCCGAGCCGGGAGTAGCTGATGATCTGGAGCGCCATCGCCGCGGAACCGAAGGCGAGCATGCCGCCGAGCGACAGACGAAGTCCCCGGTGGTCACCGAGACGAATCCGCCGAACCGCGACATAGGCGGCAACCACGCCGGCGATGGCGAGAGCGGCGCTCACCGCAAACAGTCGTGCATCTGGCAGGGCGATGCCGGCGGGCGGCCACACGTCGTTCTCCAGCCGGAGGTAGAAATACGTCAGCAAGAAGCTGGCGAAGGCGATGGCGACGAAGAGTATGGACAGTCCCATTCCCCACTGCGCCACCACGTCGCTACCTCCGGCTCGGACCGGAACGCCATGCTCACGCTCGAACGCCAGCTCCTCCTCCTCGTCGATGGGGGGTCGTTCGGGCCAGTTCCACCCGATCGCTCCGGCGACCACGACCAGCGCTCCAGCCAGAGCCCCCAAGCGCAGCTTCAGTAGCTCGGCGGCGAAGATGGTGACGAGCCCGATGGCGGTCACGAACGGCCACACGGACGGCCCCGCCACTCGGAAGACCTCCTCTGGCAGCGCGTCCGTGGTGCGCACGATGAGCGCCGCTCGCCACCGGAGCGGCCACTGTGCGAGCGCCTCGACGAACCGCTCGAGCTTCGCGTCGCCCTCGCTCACAGCGGGCTGGTCCCACAACGGATGCCGGCTGTGCACGATCGGCAGAACCGACCAACCGTGGTCGAGGGGTGGCGAGGCAACGGCCCACTCGAGCGTGTCGCCACCCCACGGGTTGGCACCGGCAGGAGCGCCCCGGCGCTTGCTGTAGATGATGTTGACGATGAACAACAGGATGCCGGGCACGATCAGGAACACGCCCGCTGTGGAGATCATGTTCCATATCTCCCACCCCAGCCCGGAGGGGTAGGTGTAGACGCGTCGCGGCATGCCGAGGAGGCCGACGATGTGCATGGGGAAGAACGTCACGTTGACGCCGATGAACAAGAGCCAGAAGCTCAACTTGCCCAGCCGCTCATCGAGGAGCCGCCCGGTGTACTTGGGCCACCAGTAGTAGATGCCAGCGAAGATCGGAAAACCCACCCCACCGATGAGGACGTAGTGCAAGTGGGCAACGATGAAGTAGGTGTCGTGGGCCTGCAGGTCGAAGGGCACAGCGGCCACCATGATCCCCGTGATCCCCCCGATGACGAAGATCACGAGGAAACCGAGGACGAACAGGAACGCCGTGTTCCACACGGGCTTCCCCGACCAGAGCGTCGCCAGCCATGCGAAGATCTGCACGCCTGCAGGTATCCCGATCACCAGGCTGGCGGCGGCAAAGAAGCTCAGGACCAGCGGCGGCAGTCCCACCGCGAACATGTGGTGCGCCCACAGGCCGAACGACAGGAAGCCGATGGCGACGAACGCGCCGACGAGCCACGTGTAACCGGCGATCTTGCGGCGGACGAAGACGGGCAGGACCATCGACACGATGCCGGCGGCGGGGAGGAACTGGATGTAGACCTCGGGGTGGCCGAAGATCCAGAACAGGTGTTGCCACAGCAGAACGCTTCCGCCCTGCTCCACGTTGAAGAACTGCGTGTGGAACCCTCGGTCCAGCTCGAGCAGCAGGCTGCCAACGATGAGGGGCGTGAACGCGAACAGGATCATGAACGCGGTCACGAGCATGGCCCAGGCGAACAGCGGAAGTCGGCTGAGGGTCATGCCCGGGGCACGCATCTTCAGGATGCCGATGATGATCTCGCCAGCCGCGGCGATGGCGCCGACCTCGGCGACGCCCAGACCCAGGACCCAGAAGTCGAGAGCGAGTCCTGGCGAGAATTCGTTCGAGCTGAGCGGCGCGTAGGCGAACCAACCGGCGTCAGGGACGAGCTGGAAGAGGGTGCTGCTGTAGTAGAGCAAGCCGCCGAAGAGGAACGTGTAGTACGCGAAGGCGCCGAGGCGAGGGAAGGGCATCTCTCGGGTGCCCAGCAGGAAGGGCAGCAGGAGGATGGCGAACCCTTCGAAGATCGGCAGGATGACGAGGAACATCGTCACCGACCCGTGGTTGGTGAAGAGCTCGTTGAACAGCTGGGGACTGAGGAGGTCGCTCTCGGGACGGGCCAGCTGGAGGCGCATGGCCACCGAGTCGAGACTGCCGCCGAGAATGAGGAAGAAGAAGCCGGTCAGCAGCAGGCGCTGCCCGATGGCGTCGTTCTGGACGGCACGAAGCCGACCCCACAATCCGGGCGGGTCGGCCCACTCAGACGCCAGTTCCTCGTCGGTGGAAGGCCGTTCAACGGACGGTGTGGCCCTCGGGGAACCCGGCCGTCCGGGCCCCTCCTCGGGCTCGTCGTCGCTCACCGAAGGCCTTCGAGGTACTGGATCAGCACCCGCCTCTGCCCCTCGTCCAGCTCGGTGGCAGGCATCCCTACTCCTTCCTTGATGGCATGTGGGTCGGTGACCCAGCCCTCCAGGTGCTCAGGGGTGTTCGGGAGGCTCCCGGCGGCCAGCGTCTGACGGCTGGCGAAGTGGGTCAGGTCGGGCCCCCCGGTTCCGTCGGCCGCCGTGCCGCGGACGGTGTGGCACGAGGTACACCCCACGTCAGCGAACAACTGCTGGCCGCCTGCTGCGGCAGACGACGATGCTGTCGCCCTCGCCGGGGCTTGCTCCCGCTGCAACCACTCGCTGAAGCGTTCTTCCGGTTCGGCAATGGCGAGTAGCCCCATCTTGGCGTGCTGCAGCCCGCAGAACTCGGCGCACTGACTGCGGTAGACGCCGGGCGTGTCCGACTGGAGGACGAGGGTGTTGACGTCTTCTGGGAGCAGGTCGAGCTTGCCGCCGAGCTGAGGAATCCAAAAGCTGTGGATGACGTCGGCGGAGGTGAGCAGGAACTCGACGGGTCGGCCAACGGGCAGGTGCACCTCGTTGGCCGTCACGATCCCGTGCTGCGGATAGCGGATCTCCCACCACCATTGGTGCCCGATCACTTCGATCTGGAGCGTTCCCTCCGGTGCCGCGTTCGGGATCGTGTGCATGGTTCGTACCGTGAATGCCAGCACGATGGTGAGCACGACAGTTGGGAGTGCGACTCCGCCGAGCAGGACCAGCCAGCCCGGACGCTCGTCGCCTGGGTCGTCGGCTGAGGCGGAGCCGCGGAGGAGCCCGCGGACGAGCACGAGGGCGAAGACCACGAACGTCGCGGCCCCGAGACCGAGCATGAGCCACCACAGGTCGGCGATGGCGCGTGCCGCCGGGCCACGGGGGTCGAGGGCCCCCGACGCAGCAAACCTCACGCGGGCGACGTTACCTATTCGCGAGGGAAGCGGCGAGAGCACTCTCCTCCGCCGGCGACCGATCAACATCGGCCTTGCCGCCGGTACCCGACGCTGCTACCAACGCCACCAGAGGTACCCACGGTCGGGTTTCCTGCAACGGCTCGGGCGGGAATCGCTACTACCGGAGGAGTCAGCCCTTTCCATGCCGGCGGCGGTGCGCCCTACCCACTTCGGGTAGACGGGGCCATGGAGCAACGGCGGCCCCCCCTGCGACTCTCGCTCACCCTTCCCGGTGGCGCATCCCTCGGCGCCTATCAGGCCGGTGCGGTGGCTGCCCTGCTCGTAGCCGTCCAGGAGCTTGGCCGGAGAGGAGAAGCCGTGGTGGTCGACGCCTTGGGCGGAGCGTCGTCGGGATCGCTGGTTGCTCTCTTCGCTGCCCAGTGCCTCCTCGAGGGGCTCGATCCCGACGCCGTCCTTCACCAGGCGTGGGTCGAGCGGGTGACACTGGACCTGCTCCGCGGCGACGGGCCCGGCGGCCCCCTCACCTACGACCGCTTGCGGGACCGGATCGGCGAAGTCCTCGACCCGCACGATGAGTACGGACGACCGGTTCTCCGGGTGGAGGCCCGACATCAGGCACCGCTTGCCCTCCACGTCAGCCTCACCAACCTCCAAGGTCTGAGCTACCCGATCCGAGGCGTCGGCGGGCATGACATCGCCGGCACCACCTACGTCGACTGGAGCACCTTCGACCTGGAGCCGGGCGCCGGTGCCGCACAGCTGCTCGAGCCTCGTGGCCGGGCCCCGCTCGACCATGCACTGGCATCGGCGGCGAACCCCGGCGCCTTCGCACCCCGGGTGCTCAACCGGTCGGCGGATGAGGGGGCCTACCGGGCGCACGGCATTTCGAACTTCCCGTCCTCAGGGTGCCTTTGGTACACCGACGGAGGGCTGCTGGCGTCAGAGCCGGTTGCCCGCACGCTCGCCGCGGCCCGACGGGTGGCCGGCGACGGTGGGGGCACTCGTCTCCACCTGGTCGTCGACCCCCGCAGTGAAGGGCCCTCGGGCAGCTCCCGCTGGAGTGACTCGTCGGCGTCGCCCTCTTGGACATCCGGCATCGGCCGTGCCCTCGCCATCCTCCCCGCCCAGGCCCTGTACGACGACCTGCGACGTGTGGCACGCAACAACGCCCGCTTGCAGTCCATCGACGAGGTGGCGAGCCGGTTGGGGCCCCTGCTCGGGGGCGAGGCGCTGGCCGTCATGGCCGAGGTGGCCGGAGCTCACGATGCATCCGGCGATGCTGCCGAGGTCGTTCGCCGCATGTTGCTGCGGTTGTCGGGGATGGAGGGTCACGAACGGGTGCAGGCGGAGGTGATCTCGCCCATGCTCCTGGCGCCCGACAGCGGCCGAGAGGTGCCGGGCCTACTCGCCGGCGAGCTCTTCGGCACGTTCGGCGGCTTCCTGAGCGAGCGGATGCGCGAGAGCGACTACGTGCTGGGCTGGGCCAGCACCCGGGCGTGGCTGGGTGGCGGACTCGGTCGTGCCGGTGTGGGTCAACCGGCCGTCGACTACGCCAACGACGCGCTGGATGCTGTGCGCAGCGCCGACTGGAGGTCGGTGAACCTGGGTCGGAAAGAGCCCGGTGACCTCAGCTTGGGGGAGTGCCGATCGCTGGCTCGCTTCGCCCTTCGCGTGGGACGTGTGCTTGCCGGCGAAGTCCTCGGTTCGGCGAGCGACCGCCGCCGGCGCCGACAGTGATCGCCGATGAGATCGGTGCAACGTGCCTCAGAGCTCGCGCTCCATGATGTTCTCGAGGAGCGGCTGGTTGTCTTCGCCGAGAACCGCTCGCTCGGCCCGCATGGTCACGCGTCGGCCCTGGAACTCCAGCAACACCACATGATTGTCGAACCAGGGCCCGTCCGTCACTTGCCAGGGAAAGCGTGGGCGGGCTCGCGGCGTCGTCATCATCAGCCCGCTCGTGAGGAGGGAGAACGGGAAGGTCATGGCGGCCCGCTGCGCCCGCCGCTCCATCGGCGAGCTGGCCTGGCGCAGTGGCGAGCTGACGATCTGGCGCACCCTGCTGGTGCCCCCGAGCGTGGCCTCAGCGACGTAGCCGAAATGGACATCGCCCGAGAGGGCCAGGACAGTCTCGGGTGCTGGGCCACGCTCGCCGGCGGCGACCGAGGCAACGACCGAGGCCAGGTCCTCGAACGAGGAACCGAACGCCGCCCATTGCTCGAGGTCGATCGCCTGGCGGAGCCATTCCCCGAACCGGCGTGCCGGCTGTCCCCATGCCCCGCCGGCCACCTCCTCGTCCCACGCTTCCAGGTTGTGGAGCGAGCGGGGGAGGATCCAGGGCACGGACGTACCGATCAAGAGGTGGTCGAAACCACCTCGAGCGAGGTCGTCGAACCACGCCCACTCGGCGTCGCCGAGCATCGCTCGCTCACCGGGACGCAGACGGCGACCGTTGCGGGAATCGAGCACGATCAGGCGGCACGGCCCGAGGTCGTGCACATGGCTCCAGCGATGGCCCCCGTCGCCAGGCGTTCCCACATCGGCCCGCTCGGCGAACGCCCGCAGCGCCGGGCCGCCGTCTGACTGGGAGCGCACCTCAGCAAGGAGGTCGTCGTCCTGACGCTCGGTAAATGCCGAGTTCCCCAGGTGCTGGTACAGCCAGTACGCCATGAGGGCGCCGTGGATTCTTCCCGACCACCAGGGGTACTGCTCCACCTTCTGGCGCCATGCCAGCGACGTGTTCCAGTCGTCGATCACGTCGTGGTCATCGAAGATCATGAATGACGGCACGCAGGACAGCAACCAGCGCATCAGACCCTCCCGCCACGCCTCCTGGTAGAGCCAGGTGTATTCCTCGAAGTTGGCGACTTCGGGCCAGCCCGGGCACGGCGGACCCCCACGTCGGTGTTGCAGCGCTTGGACCGTCGCCGGATTGGGCTCGTCGGCATAGACCTGGTCGCCGATGAGCACCAAGGCGTCGGGGCGGGGACTACGGCCGACGGCCATGCCGTAGGCCACACCGAGGAGTGCGTCGGGGCCGAGCCCACGCTTGTCGACGCTCGGTCGCAGGGTCCACGGTGGCTGATGAGGGGCTCGCTGCTGGCAGGAGCCAAGAACGAGGCGAAGACGACCGTTGCCGGGCAGCGTCCGGATCGTCGAAGGGGGCAGGCCGTCGTCGAGGGGCCAGGCTTGCTCTCCGTCGAGGTGGACCGCATACGGAGTCACCTCCCCGGGAGAGAGGCCCTGGACGTCGAGAACGGCGTAGTGGTGGCCCTCGACGCAGAAGGTGGCGTCCTCGTACCCCAGCACTTCGACACGACAGGGTTCGTCGGTCTCCACCCATACGGTTGCATCCGAGGTCGAGACCCGGCGCAGGATCGGGCCGAGGAGCAGGCGTGCCATCGGCCTCAGCTGCGGGCTGGGAGATCGACACCTGGACACGGATCCCGCAGCGACATCCAGCCGCCGCCGTAGCGCTCGTTGACGCCGCCACGGACGAAGGCAGTGACGACGAAGATGACGCCCGCGGCGAGGTTGCTGACGGCGGCATCCGTGGGGAAACCCAGCACCCACGGAGCCACGATGAGGTACAAGCCGATCGGCAACGTGGCCCAGCGCAAGGCGCGCGCGACGCCCCAGATGGCGACGAAGGAAAGTGCGGCGGCAACCGGTCCGGCGATGCGATCACTGGCCTCCGGCACCGTGTCGACGTAGTTGAAAGCAGCAGGCGAGAACATCAGCCACACGCCGGCGGCCACGGCGACGAGTCGGGCGCCCATCAGCGAGCGCCCCCGGCCCCAGCCAGCTCGGTAGGCGATGCGGTGACGTCGTCGTCCCCGTCGACACCCCAGAAGGCACGCCACAGCGAACGGCCCTGGGTGCGTCGGCGCTTCAGGAACTGCAGGCTGGCGAGGACCTCGTCGACGGCAGGACCGATCATGGCCACCGACACCACGGCAGAGGCCAGACACAGGGTGCAGAACGAGTCGTAGAGCACCGGTTGCAGGATCACCAGCAAGATGCTGATGGCCCCGAGCGGGCCGACGGCGATGCCGAAGATGATGACGATCCACGGCATCGTCTTCCATCGCTTCGTTCCGCCGATGGCGCCGGTCACCGCGTCGGCGACATAGCTGAGCGCTCCGAGGACGGCGTCGGGGACGGGCAGGAGGTGGGAGGTCTTGGAGGTCAGAACGGTTTGGCTCCCGTCTCCGAAGAACGGCTCCCACACGGAATCGATCAGTCCGAGCTGGAAGGCCCCGAGATAACCGGCGATGCCGGTACCGATGAGTGCGAGCCCGATGATCGGCAGCCGCTGAGCCCATATGGAAGGGTTGCTGGTCCAGCCCGGCGGGGTGTCGTCGTGGCGGCCGTTGTCCTGCCCCCGGCCACGGCCGTCGGTGTTCACGAGGCGGGGCCCGAGCCACCGGGGCCCTGCGGTCGCATCCAGCGGTACCCGTACCCGGCAATCTGCAGCCTGGGGTCGCCCGGGTTCAGCGGGTCGTATTCTCGGTCGCCGAAAACGTCCATGACCTGATCCCCCTTGTTGCCCTCGCCGACGTCGAGACGCACGTTGGCCGGCTCCCCCGAGAAGTTGTGCACGGCGATGACGGTGCTGTCCAGCCAGTCACAACGGTGGGCGAGCACCGCCGGGACATCGGTTCCGAGGACCTCCCACCTTCCCCAACCAAACTCAGGACACTCCTTGCGCGTGCGCAGCGCTCGTTCCATCCAGTTGAGGAGTGAGTCGGGATCGCGCCGTTGCTTGGCGACGTTGACCTCCTCGTAACCGAACTGGCCAT
This sequence comes from Acidimicrobiales bacterium, assembly GCA_035942035.1. Taxonomy (GTDB): domain Bacteria; phylum Actinomycetota; class Acidimicrobiia; order Acidimicrobiales; family CADCSY01; genus JAHWJR01. The sequence continues at coordinate 13,032 of DASZDK010000112.1, read as the reverse complement.
CGGTGACGACCGGACGGACCAAGTCCGGAGCGGCGGCTGTCGAGAACCCGGCATTGGCTCCGCTCGACCACTGCATCGGCGTGCGGACCGCCATCCGGCCCTGGAGGGAGAGGTCGTCTCCCATGCCGATCTCCTCGCCGTACAGCAGGACCGGTGTTCCCGGAAGCGCCAGCATGACGCTGTAGAGGAGCCGGATCTGGCGAGGATCGCCTCCGACGAGGGGCGGGACCCGGCGACGGATGCCCCGGCCGAAGATGCGCGTCCGCTCCGTTGCCAGAGCGCTCAGCACGGTCTCGCGCTCCTCGCGTGGGAGATGCCCGACATTGAGCTCGTCGTGATTCCGCAAGAAGTTCATCCACTGGCACTCTTCGGGTGAGGGAGGGGTGTCCCTGAGGTGACCGGCCAGGGACCGGGCATCCTCGGTCGCCAGGGCATTGAACACGGCGCCGGCGAGCATGAAGTTGAACAGGCCGGTCATCTCCTCGCCGTAGTGGCCGAAGAACTTGGTGCGCTCGCCGTAGTCGAGGTTGACTTCCCCGATCATCACCGCATCGCCTCGACGTCGCCCCATGAACTTGCGCATTTCCCGCAGCACAGAATGCGGCTGGTCGGGCATCTCGTCCCAGATGCCGGCCTCGCCGATCAGGTAGGGCACCGCGTCCACTCGGAAGCCGGAGACGCCCATTTGCATCCAGAAACCGATGATCCGATGGATCTCGTCCCGCACCTGGGGGTTGGCGACGTTGAGGTCGGGTTCCTCGGTGTAGAACCGGTGCAGGTAGTACTTCCCCGACCGCTCGTCGCGCTCCCAGTTGCTGTCCTCGGCCTCGGGAAAGATCACCTGCTCGGGACGGTCGAGCGGTTGGTCGGACCACACGTACCAGCCGTGGCGATCCGATTGCGGGTCGCGGGACTCCTGGAACCAGGGGTGCTCCACCGAGGTGTGGTTGACAACGAGGTCGATGATCACGCGGATCCCTCGGTCATTGGCGGTGCGCACGAACTCGACGAAGTCGCCGAGGGTGCCATAGCGAGGATCAACGTTGTAGTAGTCGCTGACGTCGTAGCCATCGTCGCGGTTGGGGGACGGGTAGAACGGCATCAGCCAGATGCAGGTGACCCCTAAGCCGGCGATGTACTGGAGCCGCCGAGTGAGTCCACGGAAGTCGCCTACACCGTCGCCGCTGGCGTCCACGTAGGTCTCGACGTCCAGGCAGTACACGACCGCGTTCTTCCACCACAGGTCGCTCACAGCCTTGTCCATTTCCGACGCCTCCGTGGTGATCGCCGCCCCGTCGCTGACCTATTCCCGGGAAGGGGGACAGAGGAACCGGATCGGTTCGGTGGCGCAGCACGGGTGAGGGTCCAAGGGCATCGTGGTCAGATGTAGTTGTAGGCGCCCTGCCTGAGCGAACGGGTCCTGGCCGTGGTGAAGGCGGGAGGCGTTTTGTCCGCCGCCACCCGGGAAGAGTCTGAGCCGTGCTCGTGCTCGTCACCGGATGGTTCAGCTTCTTCCATGGCGAGGCAACGGCGGGAGACCTCATGGCAGCGGAAGCTGCGTGTTGCTGGCTCGATGAGGCAGGCGTGCCGTATCACGTCGCCTTCTCGCCGGCGTTTCCCGACGGTGTGAGACTCGACGAGGTGCGCCCGGAGGAGTACTCGCACCTGCTGTTCGTGTGCGGCCCCGCCGCCGGGCCGCAGGTCGAAGAGCTCGTGGCCCGGTTCTCCCACGCTCGTCGGATCGCCGTCGGCGTCTCCGTGGTCGACGCCACGCCCGACGCTTGGCATGCCGTCATCGAGCGTGACAGTGCCGAGGCCCACCGCCCCGATCTGTCGCTCGCGGTCCCCCACGAGCGGCTGCCGCCCGTGGTGGGCCTCGTCCAGTCACACAGCCAACCTGAGTACCCCGACGCCCGACACGACGACGTCCACTCGCTGATCGATGGGGCACTCTCCACACGAGACGTAGCGGTGGTTCGGCTCGGCACCCGAGTCGATCCCCGCGGTTTCGAGGCCCAGCACTTCCGTCACGTCGAGGCTGCGTTGGAACGCATGGATGCCGTGGTGACCACGCGCCTCCACGGGCTCGTCCTCTCACTCCGTCGCGGGACGCCGGCCGTCGCCGTCGACCCGCTCCCGGGCGGGGGGAAGGTCAGCCGCCAGGCAGCGTCACTCGGGTGGCCCGCCGTTCTGACCGCCGGCGAGCTCTCCGAGGAGTCTCTGCTCGAGCAGCTCGACTGGTGCCTCAGTCCGGCCGCCAGTGGTGCGGTCACCGAGGCCGCGACCCAGGGCCGCGAGCTCCTGCCCGAGGTCGGCGACCAGCTCATCGCTGCGCTCGTCGGCACCTGAGCCCTGGACGGTGATCACCAGGCGATGACGGTGGTCTCCGCCGCCCACCACGTCCCCACGGAGGCCGAGGTCGTCGTGTACGGCGCCACAGGGGCAGGGGTGACCGCGGCGGTCGCCGCTGCCCGGGCCGGCGCCGACACCGTGCTACTTGAGCCTGGCAGTCACATCGGCGGGATGGTGTCCGGCGGGCTGGGATGGACGGACGTCGGTCACTCATCAGCCATCGGCGGGGTGACGCGAGAGTTCTACCAGCGAGTTGCAGATCACTACGGAGTACCACTGTGGGAGCTGCGGGGACCTGAGCCTCACATTGCCGAGGCGCTCCTGAGACAGCTTCTCGAGGAGGCAGGCGTTCGCGTCGAGCTGGGCCAACGCCTCCGGCGGGTGAGCCTGACCGACGCCCGGATCACGGGGATCAACACCGGCGAGCGCGGGATCCACGCCGCCACCTACGTCGACGCTTCGTACGAGGGGGATCTCCTCGCCGCTGCCGGTGCCCGCTACCGCGTGGGCCGGGAACCGCGATGGCTGCACCGAGAGAGATGGGCGGGAAGCCAGCCGGCGACGCGTCCCTCGCGCCACAACTTCGACGTGCTGCTGTCGCCCTTCTCCACTGACGACGGCGCGCTGTTGCCGTTGATCCGTCCTCCTGCCCTCGATGGCGGCGGCTGGCCGGAAGACATCCCCGGTCGGGGCGACGGCGCCGTCCAGGCCTACGCCTTCCGGCTGTGTCTGACTGACGATCCAGCGAAGCGGCGACCGTTCCCACCCCCCGACGCCTACGACCCGTGCCGCTACGAGCTCCTGGCCCGGTACCTGGCGGCCAAGGGCGACTCGATCACTGCCGGCTCTCTGATGGTGCTTGTCCCCGACCTGTTGCCGGGCAACAAGACAGACGCCAATTCCATCGGGCCGGTGTCGCTCAATCTTCTCGACGGCAGCAACTGGGACTATCCCGAAGCGGACGTGGAGGAGCGGGCGGCCATCCGCAGGCACCACCTGCACTACACCCAGGGCCTGCTGTACTTCTTGGTCACTGACCCGGGCGTCCCCCGCCACATCAGTACGGAGATGCGCCGGTGGGGGCTATGCGTGGACGAGTTCGTGGACACCGGCGGCTGGCCACACCAGCTCTACGTGCGCGAAGGCCGCCGGCTCGTCGGCGAGCACGTTCTCACCGAGAGCGACGTGGCCGGTGGTGCGATGCCTGGCGACGTCGTCGCCGTCGGGTCCTACAACATCGACATCCGCGAAGTGCAGCGGACCTGGCAGTACCTCCCGGAGTTCAGTCGCACCGCAGCCGTCTTCAACGAGGGTTATCTGTCCGTTGCCGTCCCCGCGTACGGGGTCCCTTACCGCTCGCTGCTCCCTCTCCGTGAGGAGTGCGACAACCTTCTCGTTCCGGTGTGCCTGTCCGCCAGCCACGTGGCCTTCTCCTCCGTGCGGATGGAACCAACGTGGATGTGCCTCGGCCACGCCGCGGGGGAGGCGGCGGCCTTGGCCGCTGTCCATGCGGGGACACCCCATGACGTACCCGTGCCTGCGCTGCAGCAGCGCCTCATCGACGCCGGGCAGGTGCTCTCGCTGTAGTGGCCATACCCGTGCTGGCACGTTGGGGCGGACTCACTTATCGAGACGCAGGACCCGCTTGATGGCCACCACCACCACGAGGCCGATGATGAGCCCCACCAGGACGAACACGAGGATGAACATTCCTGCAACCTCCAGGAACTGGGCCAGGAACCCGCCAGCCGCGGCGAAAGCGATCAGCAGCAGTAGGAACAGGACGGTCATCCCAAGCCCTCCTCGACACGTCGGTGTGGTCTAGGCCGTCTACCCGGACGTGCTCGCGCCAAAGCGCACCGGGCGCCTGGGTTCGATCCCCCAAGCATGCCTTGCCAGTCGGTGACCGCATTGCCGCGGTCGCCCGCTTCGGAGCACGCCAACCTGGCAATGGTGCGTGGCGATGGTGCAGCGGCGTCAGGTCGATCCGACCTTGGCGACGTAGACGGTGTTGGCTGCGTCTTGGTCTGTGTACGGGTTCGGGAACGTGACCACATGGGCTTCACAGGACGCGAAGACATTCTCCATGGCCGCCAGGAAGTCCCCGTCGGGCGGGTCGTCCGACCACAGGGCGAAGACTCCCTCGGCGTGAAGGCGGCTGGCCAGGCGCCGCAGTCCCTGCGGTGCGTAGAAGGGAGCGTGGCCGGGATGCAGAAGGTGGCGCGGCGTGTGGTCGATGTCCACCAGCACGGCGTGGCACCGGTCCGGCGCGTGCGCCGCGAACTGAGAGGCGTTCGCCACCATGGCGAAGAAGTCACCCTCCACGAGGTGGCACCGGGGATCGGAGGTGAGCTCGGCGGCGAGCGGGAGCAGATGGTGCCGGTGCCAGCCGATCACCTCGCCCAGCGCCTCTACGACGTGCAGTGACCGCACCCGGTGATCGTCGAGGACGGCTCGTGCCGTGTAGCCGAGCCCGAGCCCGCCGACGACGACGTCGAGATCGGTGCCCGGGACCTCGGCGAGCGCCAACCTGGCCAGCTCCACCTCCGCCACCGTGAAAAGGCTCGACATGAGGAACTCGTCGTCCAACCTGGCCTCGTAGACGTCGACCCCCAGCGATGGTTCCTGCCTTCGCCGCAGGCTGATCTCGCCCATCGGCGTCGGCCGCCGATCGAGCTCCTCGAAACGAGCACTCACGCGTGCCCTCTACTCCGTTCCGGCGGCAGTCGCCCGGCCGCATGCCCGAGTAGTGCTCCGCATGGTCGAGATCGTAGGGGCGGGTGCCACTGCTGGCGCCCTGGCGGTCGCCCCGGCGAGGAAGCACGCCCGTCGCGGGTTCGGGCCATGATGTGACGGTCTCGTCTGCGGTACAAGGGAGCTCTCATGAAGAAGGTCGTCGCGATGATCGCGGTGCTGGGCCTGGTCAGCGGCGCGTGCAGTGGGGAGGACGACCCGGCCGAGCGAGCCGACACGGTCGAAGACGTTGCGCAAGGCGACACCGGGCGCGACGGGAACGAGGACGAGGGGTCCGGAGGCATCGATGTGGAGCAGGCGTTGCTCACCCTCGAGGACATGCCGACCGGTTGGATGACCAGCCCCGATGCCGGTGAGGAGGACGAGGGCGCTGCGGAGTTCTGCGACGGCCTCGACATCAGCAACGATGAACCCGACGCCGAGGCCGAGGCGTCGTTCGAGGGAAGTGAGATAGGGCCCTTCGTCTCGCACGTCGTCGGACGGTTCGACGGCGGCGAGGCCGAGAAGAGGTTCGCCGAGCTGCGGCAGGCCATCGACGAGTGCGGGGAGTTCGACACCACCGACGAGGACGGCAACACCGTGACTGGTCAGTTGTCCGCCGTTTCGTTCCCAGAGTTGGGGGACGAATCCTTGGCCGTGCGACTGAGTGGGACGGTGACGACGGTTGCCGACCCGGACTTCGGCGAGCTGGAGTTCCCCATGGCCGCCGACCTCGTCTTCTTCCGACAGGGCGACGCCGTGGCAGGCCTGTTCCACATCGCCATCGACGCGACCGCTTTCGGCGGCGGCGGTGGGGGACTGGACTCGACCATCACCGAGGACCTGGCTCGGAAGGCGGAGGAAAAGCTCACGGGCCTGGCCTAGGGGTCAGCGCCCGAATCGGCACGAGGCTACGTCCGCGGGTCGGGCAACTCGAGGCCGACCAGCACCGGTTCAGGATCGAGGAGGACGCCGGCGACCTCCCACACGGCGCCGCGGACCTCGCCGGCGAGGCCGGCGATCTCCGCCGCGGAGGCCTGCCCGGTGGCGTTGACGATGCCCAAGGCGTGGTTGTCGCAGAGCGCGACCTTGCCGCTGCGGTGACCGCGGCGATAACCCGCTCGCTCGACGAGCCAACCCGCCGACAGACGGATGACGGCCGGTTCGATGAGCCAGTGCGGCACCTCGGACGGGGCCACGGCCAGCTGGTTCACCAGCACGGCGAGGTGGTCCGGGTCGATCTCGGGGTTCTTGAAGAACGACCCCGCACCCCAGGTCTGGGAGTCGTCGGCGCGGTAGATCATCGATTTGGACGCCCGCAGCTCGAGGACGGCGTGCGCCACCTCTGGCGGCGGGTACGTCGCCGTACGCGCCGACCGACCGGCGCCCAGCTTCGCCGCCACCTGGTCGTAGCGGGGCGTGTGCTGCGCCCCGCGGGCGAGCCGTAAGCCGACCTGGGTGACCACCAGCCGAGGCGGTGCCTGGGTCTTGAGGTCGGTGTTCCGGTACCGGAAGCCGATGTCGGCTGGACCGAGCTCGAGCACCGACCCTGTCGACAGGTCCACGGCGCGGGCGGCGACCACGAGCTCACGGAGCTCGTAGCCGTAGGCGCCGATGCTCTGGACCACGGCGCCGCCGACCGTCCCAGGGATGCCGACCATCGACTCGAGTCCCTGCCAGCCGGAGTTCGTCGCACCCAAGGCAACGGCCGGCCAGTCCCAGGCACCGTCCAGCCACACGTTCCCGTCGTCGCCACGACGAAGACCGGCTTCAGGATCGCCTCGGCGTGATCGCAGCTTCAGGACGGTTCCCGGGACACCGTCGTCGGAGACGAGGACGTTGCTCCCCCCACCGAGCACGAGGCTGATGTCGTCGGGCAGCTCGCCTCGCGCCGCCAGCCGCTCCAGCGCCGGTCCGGACTCGACGAGCAGGAGGTCACACCGTCCGCCGGCATGGAAGGTCGAGTGACGAGACAGAGGCTCGTCACGGAGCAGGACGAACTCCTCACTCACACCGGTATGAGACGGACCTTCCAGAGGACCCCGAGGTTAGGGGCAGATCAGGCCTCCGCCGGTGACTCGGCCGATCGGCGCCGGCGGGCGGCGAGCACGAACAGGGCCACGCCGACGAGACCGAGCGTGACGAACAGGACGATGAGGACCGGGACCCAGGAGACGCCCGCATCGGAGAGGGTCACCCGGGCGCCGAAGATGTCCTGGGCGCCGGTCTCCTGGTCGGCGAGGCGGGTGTCGGACCAGGCGAGGAAGGCGGCGTCGTTGCCGGAGCCCAACCCCGGGGGGACCTCGACGAAGTACTGGGCGTTGTAGGTGCCGAGCGAGCGGTCGATCGGTTGCCTGGAGACACGCACGTTGTCCGAGAAGCTGCGGCCCCCGTCGTCCGAGGACGCCAGGTAGACGTCGTTCACCTCGCCGAGGAAGAACTCCACGTCGTCTTCCGGTACCTCCTCCGCGTCGTTGCGGTAGTCGTACCACGCCACGTCGATGCGCCCGTTGGGCGCCACCTTCATCCGCGGCCACTTCTGACTGCGGCGGTTGCCCACCTCGTCGTCGTTGACCCGCAGGGGCTCGCTCCAGGTCGCACCCCGGTCGCTGGAGCGAGCGAAGAAGACGTCGAGGTCCCCGTTGCGCCCATCGGCCCACGCCAGGTGGAGGACCTGGCCATCAGGGGACACCGCGGCCAGCGGCTCCTCCATGACCAGGTGCGCCTGTCCCACCTCCATCTGCTCCCACGTGGAACCACGGTCGTCGGAGCGGGCCATGAGCAGCGGGGAGGGCGCCGGCTCCTCGCCTTCTTCGGGGCTCGGCGGCCGTTCCCGCTGGAACCAATACACCGTGCCCTCGTGGTCCATCACGATCCGGGGCGCGTCGAACCCGGGGTTGGCCTCGATGCCGCGCACCTCGGGCTCGAAGGTGCGGCCCCCGTCGGTCGACAGCGCCGCCCATCCCTCGGTGTCCCGCTCCGCGGCGTCGGTGAACGAGCGGCGCCAGGAGACCCAGACTCGGCGCGGCCCTTCACCGAACGGGTCGACGAACAGGTCAGGCACGAAGTTGGCCACGGCGTCGTCGGGGTTCGCCGGCTGTGGCGCCTCTGCCACCATGGCGGTCTGCCAGGAGGCGCCCTCGTCCTCCGACCGGGCGAGGACGACGTTGCGTGCCCCTCCGGCTGCCGGGTCGGCCACGGCCAGGGCCCAGTACACGACGCCTTCGGTGTCGACGACCAACTTCATGCGCATGTTCTGGGGAAGACCACCTCGGTTGAGACCACAGTCGGTGAGCTGACCGAAGTCGGGGCCCTCGAGCTCGGTGAACGACGCACCCCCGTCGGTCGAGCGGTACACGTGGCAGGCGGCGGTCTGGAGGTCGGCGGCGGCGACGTAGACGCGATCGGAGTCCCGGGGGTCGACTGCCGCCGTCGGCCCTTCGTAGGTGCGTGACGGTGCCGGGGTCTCGCTGATCCTCACCGGCTGCTCCACTTCGCTCGCCACCAACGTGGCCGGTGGCCCGAGGAAGGCCAACAACACCAAGGTCGCCACCAGCCAGGTACCGTGCCGACGCGTCCGATGTCCCATCAACGTCGCCCCCTTCTTCGGTACACCATCTGCGCACCGCACCTATCGGGCCGGGACAGTACTCGGGAAGGTGTGCGGTGCGGGTGAGGGCTGCGCTGAGCAGGAAACGCTCGGGGCTGCAGGCGTGACCGTCAGCCGACGGTTGCCAGCTCGTCGCGTTCCAAGCCGGGCATGTTGGCGGCGCTGGCGATGATGCCCACCTCAGCTTTGACGAAGGCGATGGCGCCGACGAGTACCACGACGAGGGTGGCGGCCGCGATTCGGGTACCCACGCCGACGATAAGGATCCCGGCGACGATCTCAAGCGTAGCGACGAGCGGCCCGCCGGTTCGTCGAGCGCGCTGGGGTCGTTCTCGCGCTCGGCGGAGGCCACCTGGTCGATTTCGATCAGGTCGTCTGCGGTGGATGCTCCACTGGCGGCGTGGCGCGCAGTTCGCCGATCTGGCAGGCGGCGACCAGAAGGGTCACGGCAACGGACAGCACGACGAGCGACCGTAACCGAGCAGCCATGCCGTGGTAACCGTCGAGGGCGCCGGGGTGTTCCAACGCCAGGCGTGTGGAAAGGGGGTGCGGCCGGGAGGGTTCCCGTCCATGGGTCATGGTTCCGTCGAGCTGAGAGGAACGCTCGCTCGCATCAGTGCCAGGCCGTCCACTCCGAACCGATGGCGATGCCGAGGGCGAACAACAGGAACGGCGCCACCGTGGCCAGCGTGACCAACCGGTAGGGCCGAAGACCGAGTCGGTGCAGGCACAGGCGGTAGAGCCCGCCGGCGCCGGCGACGGCCAGCCACCAGCTCACCCGGGCCGGTCGTGGCCAGGTGGCCGGGACCAGGTGGACCCACTCGGGCACGGCGCTGTTGGCTGCCGCGCCGGCCAGCACCTCCAGCATGACGGCACCAAGCACGAACGACGCCGATGCGGCGGCGGCCATGAGCCAAGCCCGTGTCGATGGGGACCCAGGAGAGGTGGAAACCGGCGCCATGCCCTAATTCTTCCGGTCGACCGGCGGCTCAGGGCAGGGCCCGCACGCCGAACCAGGCGAAGGCCACGGTCCCCAGTCCGGCCACAGCGTCAGCGTGCCGCCTGCGCCTTGTCGACGAGTGCCTCGAGATCTTGCCGCGACGGGACACCCACGATGCGCGCCAGCTCGTTGCCGGCTGCGTCGAACGCCACCACCGTCGGGATGGTCCGGATACCGAGCAGCGCCGCTGTCTCCGGGTTGTCGTCGACGTTGCAGGACCCGAAGCGAAAGCCGGTGCCGCTCCGCTGGGCGGCGACGTCGTGGAAGATCGGAGCGAAGGCCCGGCACGGAGCGCACCACGGGGCCCAGAAGTCGATCAGCGCCACCTCACCGGCGGTGTCCTGAAGGAAGGTCGCCTCGGTGACCGTGGCGACGTCGACCTCCGGCGGGGCGGCGGCGGTGTCGGTTCGGGATGTGGATCGTCGGAACATCGGACCTCCTGTTGGTCACGTTGGCAACCCGCCGCACGTGGCGGGCATTCCGCCCCCCGTGTGGGAGAGCCGGTCCGTACCCATGCTCAGCCCGAATGATCGGCACCGAACGTGGTGTCGCAATGGCGCGACCCGCGTCGGCCGACGTCACGCAGCCCCCGGTAGCGGCGCGCACGGTCGATCCTGAAGCGGACGGCATCGGCAACGGCAGTACGGACATCGGTCGCGGTCTTGGGAAGGCTCGCCAGGAAGCTCGGGTCGAGGAAGCCCCCCTGGCGATCACGGAACTGGCCATGCGCGCCGTGGTCCCGACCGTCGTCGGCGGCGCTCCACAGGTTGCTCGGCCGATCGGGGCGAACGGGCTCGTCGGTCTGCTGGCCCGCCACCGCTGAGAGGGCTGCGTAGTGAGAGATCACCGACGGTGCCACCTTCCCGCCGGCGACGATGACCTTGTTCCAGGCACCGAGCACCTTGGACCGTCGCCCGTCGAGGGCGGCCGCCACGACATGACGGGCGGCGACCTCGGGGTCGTAGATGGGCGGCACCGGTTGAGGGTGCTTGGGGAGATGGGTCTCCGACCAGTCGAACTGCGGCGTGTTGACCGCTGGGAGGTGCACCATCGACAGTGTCACGGCGCTGTGCTGGTGGAGGAGCTCGGCGCGGACAGACTCGCTGAAGCCACGGCAGGCGAACTTGGCCGCGCAGTACGCCGACTGGAGCGGGATGCCGACGTAGGCCAGCGCCGAGCCGACGTTGACGATCCGACCGTGATCGCGGGGGCGCATCCGGTGAAGAGCGGCGAGCGTTCCGTGCACCTGACCGAGGTAGGTCACCTCGGTGGCTCGCCGGTACTCGTCGGGCTCGACGTCCCAGCTCCAGGAGAAGACGGTGGCCATGGCGTTGTTCACCCAGACGTCCATGGGCCCGAGCTCGTCCTCGATCCTCGTGGCGGCGGCGTCCACCGCCGCCCAGTCGGTGACGTCGGCAGCGACGGCCACCGCGTCTCTTCCGTGCTTGCGGACGTCACCGGCGGCGGCGTCGAGGCCAGCCTCTCCGCGGGCGACGATGCCGACGTCGAATCCCTTCACCGCCAGTCGTTCCACGATGGCGCGGCCCACGCCCGCCGACCCGCCGGTGACGACAGCGACGCCTCGGCGCTGCGATGTGCTCATGTCATGTCCTTCTTCTCATGGTAGGGGTAGCGCCGAGCGTGGGCGGTGGTGTCAGCGGCGGAGCAGCTGGCGCAGTGCCATCCGCGCCTCGGGGATCACCTGGGGGACCATGGCGACGCTGGCGACGGTGGCCACGAGGCACCAGGAGCAGAACCGGCGGTGCTTCGTCGCCTGCTCCGCCGTCAGGTACAGCCCGCCCAGGGCGTCGAACACGACCTTGCCGGCGAGCACGAGCGGGAGCAGGGGCGTGTCCACGTAGCGCTCCCTCGCCCCCATGCCGGCGAGGGCCAGGGTGGCGCCGTAGCTGGCGACGCCGAGGGATGCGTCGGGCGTGTTGAACAACGCGTAGGCCTCGCCCGACGCATCGACCTTCTCGGCGTCGAAGAGGTCGAGCGGGGGCTCGGGAAGCCGGCGCACAAGGCCGTTCTGGTAGGCGGCGACCCCACCCATGGCACCGGCGGCCAGGAGCGAAAGCGCCGCCACCCGGCGGCGGCGGTCCATCAGCGCACCAGCGTGGCGGCGAAGATCGTCGCTCACCCGTTCGGCCGGCGGTGAGGTCTCTCGCCCGACACCTCCGGACCGGCCACGGGCCCTCGCCGCCTTCGGCCCTGCCGGCCGGCTCCGAAGTACTTCAGCCATCATCCTCCTCCTTCAACTTTCCGGGCGCAGATACCCCTCCGTTGTCCAGGACAAACGGCCCTGGCCGGCGCCCTGCGCCGCCGCCGCCCGGTCCTCCATCCGGTGTGCTCTCTCGAAATCGGGTACGGGCGGGAAGTGACCCAGGAGACGGACGGCCACCTGGACGCCATCTTCGACGCGGTGACAGCTGCGTCGCGGGTGTTGGTGGGCATCGCCGCGCGGTCCCTGGACCGGTCGGGGGCAGACGTCACGTTGTCGCAGTGCCGGCTGCTGGTGACGCTCGCCCAGCGGGGCCCCATGAACCTCGTCGGCTTGGCCGAGGTGCTCCAGGTGAACCCCTCGACCGCCACCCGCATGTGCGACCGGTTGGTCGCCAAGGGACTGATCGTGCGCGATCGCGTGGAAGGCGGGGTGTCGCTCAGGCCGTCCACTGCTGGGCTGGAAGTGGTCGAGGCGGTGACGCGCGAGCGGCGCGCCCAACTGCAGAGCGTCGTCTCCCGGCTCGACGCCAGCCAGCACGACGAGCTCCTTCGATGCATGGATGCGTTCCGGCAGGCCGCCGGTGAGCTTGCCGAAGGCGAATGGGCGCTCGGATGGTGGGAGTGAGCGCCAGGCCGATCCGAGTCCCGCTGAGGACTGCCGCCGGTGCAGCTAGAGGCCGCGGCCCACGATTGGATCGAGCGGGCCGTCCACCGCCAGGGCCAGCCGGTGCCGCCGGAGTCGGTGGAACGCTCCAGGCACTCGTGCCCGCAGCGGAAGCCCGGAAGCCCCCAGATCTTTTGCCCAGCCGGGAATAAATCTGATCCTGCGGATGTCGACGAGGGTGTCGCCGGGCAGAGGCCCGGCCCGAGCTCGAAGGAGCATGACGACAAGGAGGTGTGCCAGACATGTTGATGCGGTTTGACCCGTTCCGGGAGCTCGACCGGTGGGCGACGGAGCTTGCCGCGCACCGGCCCTCGGTGGTCCCGATGGATGCGTACCGCTACGGTGACCGCTTCACGGTGCAGTTCGACATTCCCGGTATCGACCCGAGCTCCATCGACCTGACCGTCGACAAGGACGTGCTCACGGTCTCGGCCGAGCGCAGCTGGGAGC
>DASZDK010000111.1:0-35268 GCA_035942035.1 Acidimicrobiales bacterium | reverse complement strand
ACCAAGCGCCACGTCTATCGGCTCGTGCAGGAAGGACAGCTCCCCCACTACAAGTGGAACCGGCTGCTGCGCTTCGATCGGGCGGAGATGGCCGACTGGCGTGAACAGTTCCGGCGCCCGGCTCGAGGCGAGCAGCGATGGGCGTGATCCTCGACGACGTCTGGCATCACGAGGGCTACGGCGCCCGGCGCTCCCGGACGGGACGCTCACTGGGCACCTGGTCAGCGGCGACCGCCTCCTCCGATACCTACGTGGCCTCGTGCGGCTGCAGCTGGCACGGCGCGGACCACCCGCCCACTGAGGACAGCTACCAATCGGCCGTCGTCGACTGGGAGGCCTTCCACGCCCGACCTGTGCTGGCTCCACCGTGCCCGAAGAGCTCCGCTCGAAGATCCTCGACGTCCAACAGAGGTGTCGGCACTGGTGAGCCAGCGCCCGCTGGCCGGCCTGTCGACGCTGCGCTCGCTGACCACGTGGGCCAGCGCCACCCTGGCTCGGGCCCAGGCCACACTCGGCCCTACCACGACCGGCACCAACCTCGAGCGACCCGGGCGGGAGCAGCCCGGTCCGTCGCTCGGCCGGTCGCTACCCTGGCACCGCCACCGGCCACCGGTCGGCCTCGTCGACCCGTCGGCCTCGAAGCTCCCATCTGAGGAGGAGAGCGCCATGGCGCACATCGAGAAGCGAGGCCAGGGTCGGTGGCGGGCCCGCTACCGCACACCCGACGGCCGGGAGCGTTCCAAGACCTTCCACCGCCGGGCCGACGCCGAACGGTGGCTGGCGGGCGTGACCGTGTCCAAGGCCGCCGGCGACTGGGTCGACCCGGAGCTGGGCAAGCGCACCTTCGCCAGCTGGGCCGAGGAGTGGTCAGCCGGCATCGTCGACGTACGCCCCTCCACCCGCGACCGCAACGTACGCATCGTGCAGGTGCACCTGATCCCCCGCTTCGGCCCGGTCCCCCTGGCCCGCGTCACCAACCCCATGGTGCGCACCTTCATCGCCGACATGCTGGCGACGGGCACGCACGCCCCGGCCACGGTGCGCAAGATCGGCCAGGTGCTCACCCAGGTTCTGCGGGGGGCGGTGCAGGCGGGGCTCATCGCCCGCTCGCCCTGCGATGGCGTGCGCTTGCCGCCCGAGCGGCGCCGCCAGATGCGCTTCCTCACCGCCGCCCAGGTGGCCGACCTGGCCGAGGCCGCGGGCCCCGAGACGGCCACGCTCATCTACACCGCCGCCTACACCGGGATGCGCTGGGGCGAGCTGGCCGGCCTGCGGGTCGAGCGGGTCAACCTGTTGCGGCGCAGCATCGCCGTGGTGGAACAGCTCAACGAGCTCTCGGGCCACTTCGCCTGGGGCGAGCCCAAGACCAAGGCCGGGCGCCGAAACGTGTCGGTCCCGGCGGCACTGGCGTCGATGCTCGAGGGCCGGCTGGCCCGTCCCGAGGTCGTCCGTAGCGGGCTGGTGTTCCCCACGCCGCTGGGCGAGCCCATGCGCCGGTCGAACTTCGCTCGGCGGGTGTGGGCGCCGGCAACCCGGGCCATCGGGGTGGAGGGCATGCGCTTCCACGATCTGAGGCACACCGCGGTGGCGCTGGCCATCAGCCAGGGCGCCCATCCGAAGGCCCTCCAGGAGCGTCTGGGCCACAGCTCGGTGACGGTGACGCTGGACCGCTACGGCCACCTCTACGAGGGGCTCGACGGGCAGATCGCCGCCAGCCTCGACGAGGTGCTACGAAATTCCCGCGGCCTAGCCGCGGCCTGGGAGGCTTCCGAGGGCCCTCCGGACGCCCTTGCGGAGGACAAAAGTGCTGGTCAGGAGGGTGGGGCTAGCTGGAATCGAACCAGCGACCTCATCCTTATCAGGGATGCGCTCTAACCGACTGAGCTATAGCCCCCGGAGCCGCCGAGGCTACCGGATGTCCCCCGTCACGCACGCGGGGACTGCGTTTCGTCCTCTTGGAGGAGGAGCCTGACGCCGCCGACCACGTCGGCGAGCAGGTTGTAGAGCATGGCCATGAGGACGCCAGCCAAGGTACCGCCCACGACCAGGACGCCGCCCACGATGAGCCAGGCCTTCATGACCTGGCCGCCTTCCAGGCGGAAGTCGGTGAAGCCGATGTCCCCCATGAAGCTCTCGAGGTTGCTGATGAGCCCAACGGAATGGGCGGCCGACCACAGCAGCACGCCGGCGACGAGCAGGACCAGCCCCAGGCTCAGGGAGAACAGCGCCGACACCTTCAAGACGCTTCCCGGAGCCACCCGGCGCAGTACCACTCCCGTGGTGCGGGCGCTCGACGAGCTGCGGCGCCCCTTCGCCGGGCCCGGCTCCTTGCCCGTGGCCCCATCATCTCTGCCGCGCCGCGCCGGCGGCCGGTAGCGGCGGGCCCGTTCGACGACGCTGCTGCGGGCCCCGTGGATGGCGTTCAGGCCCGCCCTCGTCGGCACAGCTCGAAGTGTACGGGATCGGTCCGCGGCAAGGGTTGACACAGCCCCACGGCGGGCCCCGCCGCCGCCAGCCGCGGGGCGAACGATCGGGGCACGTCGACCGCCTCCCCTCGCTCGTGGGCCGAGGTCCCGGGGCGGGCCACGGGAAACGGGTTGCGGGCCCGGTTGGCGTACAGGGCCCGCTGAGCCGCCGGCGAGCGCCAGCCCGACGTGATGGGCACCGGCCCACCCAGCGCCGCTTCGGCCCGGGCCAGGGCGGCCTGCATCTCCGGGGTCAGCCCGGCGGCTCCAACGGCACCGCCGGCGCTCGCCGCGGCGCCGACGCGCTCGGCGCGCGCCACTGCGTCGGACCCGCCCACCCGAACCCGCACCTGGACCTCGGCGCCTTCCTCGGTGAAGTCCACCAGCGCTCCCCCGTTGGCCTCGGCGACGGCCCGGGCGGTCTCCTCACCCTCGGCGGCGCCGGCCAGGGCGGCCGCGTCTGCCGCCGTCCGGCCCCGGGCAGCCGCCACGGCTTGGCCCCCGAGCCGACCCAGGCCCAGGCAGAGGCCGCCGGTGGCCATCACCAGCACGGCCACCAACGGGGCGACCGAGCCCCGTTGGCTCGGCAGGCGGCGCCGGGCTCGTGGGCACGAGCGGGACCGCAGGGCCGGTCGTGGAAGAGCACGGGTACAGATCATCGCTTCCCTCCGAGGGCGCGCGGCAGCCGGGAGGGGGAAGCGAGGGAGTGAAGCTGAGGCTAGCCCGCGGCAGCGACGAAGGGAACGGGCATCGGGTGCCCCGTGGGATGCGCCCGCCGGCGGGAAGGACGAGGCCGTCAGTCGGCGGAGACGGCCGGCGCCACTGCCGCCACGGTCTGGCCCTCGGGCAGGGCCATGACCCGTACCCCGGTGGCGTCCCGTCCCTGCGAGGTGATGCCCCGCACGGGAACCCGGATGACCACACCACCCGAGGCGATGAGGATGATCTCGTCGTCGAGGCCGACCATGAACGCCGCCACCACCCGGCCCCGCCGGGCGGTCAGCTTGATCCCCTTGACCCCCTGCCCGCCGCGGGACTGGGCGTTGAACCGCTCGAGCTTGGTGCGCTTGCCGTAGCCGGCGTCGGTGACCAGCAGGATGTCGGCGTCGTCACGGGCCACGTCGCAGGAGACCACCTCGTCGTCGGCCCGCAGCCGCATGCCCCGCACGCCACCCGCCGCACGCCCCATGGCCCGCACCTCGTCCTCGGCGAAGCGGATGGTCATGCCCGCCCCCGACACCATAAAGATGTCATCACCGCCGTTGGTGGGGATGACCCGCACCAACTCGTCGTCGCCTCGAAGGCTGATGGCGATGAGCCCGCTGCGCAGCGACGAGTCGTACTCGGTGAACTTGGTCTTCTTCACCTGCCCCTTGCGGGTGGCGAAGAACAGGTAGCGGTTGGTCTCGTAGTCACGAGTGTCGATGACGGCCTGGATGCGCTCGTCGGGCGCCAGGGGCAACAGGTTGACGATGGCCGTGCCCCGCGCCGTGCGGTCCTTCACCGGGATCTCGTGCGCCCGCAATCGGTAGACCCTGCCCCGGTTGGAGAAGAACAGCAGGTAGGCGTGGGCTGTGGTGGTGACGATGTGGGTGACGTAGTCCTCGTCGCGCAGGCGAGCGCCCTGGACCCCTCGGCCCCCCCGACCTTGACTGCGGAAGGCGTCGGCATGGACGCTCTTGACGTAGCCCTTGGCCGAGAGGGTGACGACCAGCTCCTCGTCGTCGATGAGCTCCAGGTCGTCGATGTTGCCGGGATCAAGGGTGATCTCGGCCCGCCGCGGGTTGGCGAACGTGGCCCTGACCTCGGCCAGCTCCTCCTTGATGACGGTGCGCAGGCGGGCCTCGTCGCCGAGGATGGCCTGCAGCTCGGTGATCGTCTCCCGCAGCCCAGCCAGCTCCTCCTCGAGCTGTGAGCGCCCCAGCCGGGTGAGGCGGGACAGCGTCATGTCGAGGATGTGGTTGGCCTGGATCTCGCTGAACTCGAACGGCTCAGCCATGAGCCCCCGACGGGCGGCGTCGCGGTCGTCGGAGCTTCGGATCAGGGCGATGATCTCGTCGATGACGTCGAGCGCCTTGAGGAGGCCCTCGACGATGTGGGCCCGGGCCTCGGCCTTTCGCAGCCGGAAGCGGCTCCGGCGGGTGATGACCTCGGTCTGGTGCTCGACGTAGGCGGTGAGGATCTGGGCCAGATTGAGCGTCCGGGGAACGCCGTCGACGAGGGCCACCATGTTCACCGGGAAGCTGGACTGCAGCGCCGTGTGCTTGAACAGGTTGTTCAGCACCACGTTGGCGTTGGCGTCGCGCTTCAGCCTGATCGTCAGGCGGGTGTCGTCGCCGGAGGAGTCGTCGTTGAGGTCGGCGATGCCTTCGAGCTCCTTGGCGTCGACCAGGTCCTTGATCTTCATCAGGATTCCGGCCGGGCTGGCCTGGTAGGGCAGCTCGGTGCACACGATGGAGCTGCCCCGCTTGCCCTCGACGACCTCGGCCCGTGCCCGCAGGCGCACCGATCCCCGGCCCGTGCGGTAGGCGTCCATGATCCCCGAGCGGCCGAGGATCAGTGCGCCGGTGGGAAAGTCGGGGCCCTTCACGAATGCCATCAGGTCGTCGGGGGTGGCGTCGGGGTGATCGAGCAGGTGGTTGACGGCGTCGATCACCTCCCCCAGGTTGTGGGGCGGGATGTTGGTGGCCATCCCCACAGCGATGCCCTGGCTGCCGTTGACCAGCAGGTTGGGGAAGCGCGACGGCAGCACCGAGGGCTCGGTGAACTCGCCGGAGTAGTTGTCGACGAAGTCGACCGTGTCCTCCTCGATGCCGGCCAGCATCTGGCTGGCCAGCGTGGCCAGCCGGCATTCGGTGTAGCGCTGGGCGGCGGGCGGATGGTCGGGCGAGCCGAAGTTGCCCTTGCCGTCGATCAGGGGGTGGCGCAGCGTGAAGTCCTGGGCCATGCGCACCAGGGCGTCGTAGATGGCGCTCTCCCCGTGGGGGTGCAGCTTGCCCATGACGTCGCCGGTTACCCGGGCGCACTTGAGTCGCTGGCGGTCGGGCCGGGCGCCGAGGTCGTGCATGCCGTAGAGGATGCGGCGGTGCACCGGCTTGAGGCCGTCCCGAGCGTCGGGCAGGGCCCGGCTGACGATGACCGACATGGCGTACTCCAGGAAGGAGCGTTCCATCTCCTCCTGGATCTCGATGGGCTCGATGCCGGCCAGCGCCGTGTCGGTGCCCTCGGGGGGGATCGTGTCGCTCATGACCGGCCCATCAGATGTCGAGGAACCGCACGTCGCTTGCGTTGCTGGTGATGAAGTTCTTGCGCAGCTCGACGTCGTTGCCCATCAGCACGCTGGTCACCTCGTCGGCGATGGCCGCCTGCTCCACGCTGATCTGCAGCAGGGTCCGGCGAGTGGGGTCCATGGTGGTCTCCCCCAGCTCCTGCCAGTCCATCTCGCCCAGCCCCTTCAGCCGCCCGAACTCGAACCGCTTGTCGGGGTGCTCGGCCAGGAACCGCTCGCGCGCCACCTCGTCCTTCAGGTAGATCTTCTCCTTGCCCACCTCGACGGAGAACAGGGGCGGCTGGGCGATGTAGACGTTGCCGGCCTCGACGAGGGGCTCCATCTGGCGGAAGAAGAACGTCAGCAGCAGCGTACGGATGTGGCTGCCGTCGACGTCGGCGTCGGCCATGAGGATGATCTTGTGATAGCGGATCTTGTCGAGATCGAAGTCGTCGCCGAGCCCGGCACCCACCGCCTTCACCAGGGCCTCGACCTCATTGTTCTTCAGCATCCGGTCGATGCGGGCCCGCTCGACGTTGAGGATCTTGCCCCGGATGGGCAGCACTGCCTGGTACATGGGGTTGCGGGCCTTGATGGCCGAGCCTCCGGCAGAGTCGCCCTCGACGATGAACAACTCGGTCTCGCGGGCGTTGCGCGACGAGCAGTCGGTGAGCTTGCCGGGCAGGCCGGCGCCCTCCAGCGGGGACTTGCGCCGGGTGGCCTCGCGGGCTTGGCGGGCGGCCACCCGGGCCCGGGCGGCGTGGATGGCCTTTTGCACCACCTGGCGGGCCTCGGTGGGGTGTTCCTCCAGCCAGTCGCCCAGCTTCTCGTTGGTAGCCCGCTCCATCAGCGAGCGGATGGACACGTTGCCGAGCTTGCCCTTGGTCTGGCCCTCGAATTGCGGGTCGGTCAGGCGCACGCTGAGGATGGCGGTGAGGCCCTCGCGGATGTCCTCGCCCAGGAGCCGGTCGTCCTTCTCCTTGAGCAGGTTCTTGGCCTTGGCGTAGTTGTTGATGGCGTTGGTGAGGGCCTTCTTGAAGCCCTCCTCGTGCATGCCCCCCTCGTTGGTGGCGATGCCGTTGGCGAAGGAGTGGATGGCCTCGTAGTAGGCCGTGTTCCACTGGAAGGCGACCTCCACCTCCTGGGAGTTCTCGGCGGCGCTGTAGTAGCCGACCCGCTTGAACAACGATTCCTTGGAGGCGTTGAGGTGGCGGACGAAGTCCTCGATGCCGCCGTTGTACTTGAACACCTTCTGCGCGGCGTCCCGGCCCGGGCGCTCGTCGGAGAAGCGGATCTCCAGGCCTTTGTTGAGGAAGGCGTAGACCTGCAGCTTCTCCAGCAGCGTCTGCGCCCGGAACTCGGTTCCCTCCGAGGAGAAGACCTCGGCATCGGGCCAGAAGGTGACAGTCGTGCCGGTGCGGCCCCGTGGGGCCTTCCCGACGACCTCGAGCCCTCCCTGGGGCTTGCCGCCCTTGGCGAACTCCATCCGGTGGCGCTGGCCGTCGCGGTCGACCTCGACCACCAGGCGCTGCGACAGGGCGTTGACCACGGAGACCCCCACACCGTGGAGGCCCCCGGACATCTTGTAGCCGCTCCCACCAAACTTGCCCCCGGCGTGGAGCACGCTGAGCACGACCTCGACCCCCGACTTGTTCTTGTACTTCGGGTGGGGGTCGACGGGAATGCCCCGCCCGTTGTCGGAGACCCGGCAGCCACCGTCGGCCAGCAAGGTGACGTCGATGCGGTCGCAGTGGCCGGCCATGGCCTCGTCGACGCTGTTGTCGACCACCTCCACGAACAGGTGGTGCAAGCCGTTGAGGCCGGTGGAGCCGATGTACATGCCCGGGCGCTTGCGCACCGCCTCCAGCCCCTCGAGGACCTGGATGTCCTTGGCACCGTACGAGTCGAGGTCGGCCACGCGCGCCTTTCGAGCGGGGGTCACGGACAGAAGGCGAGTCGACCCGAGCCGGGCGCGAAGCCGCAGGTCACAGGACGAATCGCAACGATGCAAGTGTACCAGCCGGGAGCGACAGCCTCCGGGGACCCGGCCGGCTCCGACGGTGGCCGAGAACGGCCTCTCAGGTGCGCCGCACGCGCACGTCGATGGACCGGACTACGCCGTGGCCGAGCGCCTCGCCCAGGCGAACGAGCAGGTCGGGTTCGAGCCACCGCAGCTGCGTGGCCCACGCCGGCTCGTCGACGGTGACCACCAGCACGCCGTCGCGTAGCGAACGGGGCCGGCTGCGGGCGGCCACGGTCTGGCCCACGAGCTCGGCCCAGGCCGAGAACAAGGTGGCGAGCACGCCGGCCGAGGGGGCCCCGAGCGACGTCGCCAGCCGATCGAGCGAGTCGGCCACCCGCCGGGGCCCGGGCCCCGGTTGGCCGGGAAGGGGCGCGATCGGCGTCATCGCTCCACCGCCACCCGGCCGTGGCGCACCCGCAGCACCAGCTCGGGCTCCACGCCCGCCGGCAGGGCACCGGTCGTGGTCAGCAGGGCCTGCGCCGGTGGAAGGTGGGCCACCAGGGCGGCGCTGCGCTCGGGATCGAGCTCGGAGAACACGTCGTCGAGCAGCAGGACCGGCGGCGTGCCGCCCACCTCGGTGACCAGCTGGTGCCCGGCCAGGCGCAGGGCGAGGGCCAGCGACCGTTGCTCTCCCTGGGAGGCGTGGGTGCGGGCTGGAAGGCCGGCGATGCCCAGCGCCACGTCGTCGCGGTGGGGTCCCACCGTGGTCACCCCTCGGCGGACGTCGTCGGTGCGGGCCTCGGCCAGCGCCGCCGCCAGGCCCTGGTCGCGCCACGGGGCCACATAGGAGACCGTGACCCGAGCGGCGGTGGCCGCCACCTGGTCGTAGACCTTGCCCGCCAGCGGCTCGAGCTGGCCGACCAGATCGGCTCGGGCCTGGGCCAGCGTCTCCCCCAGGTCGCTGAGCTTGGCGTCCCACACGTCGAGGGTGGCGGTGACGTCGGCGGTCAGGCGGCCACCCGCCTGGCGCAGCAGCGTTGCCCGCTGACGCAGCACCCGGTCGAGGTCGCCCCGGACCGCGGCCAGACGGGGGGAGCCGGCGACCACCAGGTCGTCGAGCAGCCGCCGGCGCCGCTCGGGACCGCCCTTGACCACGGCGAGGTCGTCTGGGGAGAACACGCTCACCCGCACGGTTCCCACCAGGTCGGCGGCGCGGCGCAGCCGCTGCCGGTTGACCATGACGCGATCACGGCCCACGGCATGCAGCTCGGCTTCGATCAGGGTGTCGGCCGCCCGCCCGGGCTGCTCGGGATCGACCTCGGCCCGCACCACGGCGCGCTCGGCGCCGGCACGCACCAGCGCTTCGCCCGGTGCGCCCCGGAACGACGACAGGGTGGCGAGGTAGGCCACCGCCTCCAGCAGGTTCGTCTTGCCCTCACCGTTGGCCCCCACCACCGTGGTCAGCCCGGCGGCGACCTCCAGGTCGACAGCGGCGAGGTTGCGGAAGTCGGTGAGCCACAAGCGCCGCAGGCGCACGAGCGGGCGGAGCCGGGGGTCTCAGGAGACCCGGACGGGCATGAGCAGGTAGAGGTAGTCGCCCCGCTCGACGGAGCGGACCACCGCCGGCTTGAGGGCGTCGGTCGTCTCCAGCGAGACCTCGTCACCCTCCACCGCCTCGACGCCGTCGGCCAGGTACTCGGGGTTGAAGGCGATCACCATCTCGGCGCCTTCGTACTTGGCGTCGATACCCTCCTCGGCCTGGCCCACGTCCTGGGTCACCGCGCTGAGCTCCACCCCGTCGGCCCCGAGACTGAGCCGCACCGGCGTCGCCTCCCGTGCCAGCAGCTTGACCCGGCGCAGAGCGTCGAGCAGGGGCTCGCGCCCCACCGTGAGACGGTTGGCCGACGACTCGGGGATGAGCTGGCGGTAGTTGGGGAACTGGCCCTCGATCAGGCGGGTCGTCAACCGGGTACCCGTGCCCGACCCGCCGCCGGCGGCGAAGTCGCCGGCCTCGAAGGTGGCCTCGCGCTCCCCCAGGCGCAGCGACACCTCGCTGGCGTCGCCGAGGAGCCGGGCCAGCTCACCGAGCGCTCGCGACGGCACAAGGACCGACTGCCCCTCGGCCAGCACCGACACGCCGGAGAGGTCCCGCACCGCCAACCGGTACGAGTCGGTGGCGACCAGCCGCAGACCGCCGGCCTCGGCGGTCATGTACACCCCGGTGAGGATGGGACGGGCGTCGTCGTGGCTGGCGGCCGGCACCACCTGGCGGAGGGCCTCGACCAGGGCGCCGGCGTCGAGGGTGACCTCGTCGGTCGGGGCGTCGGCCACCCGCGGGAAGTCGTCGGCGGCCAGGAGGCGCACGCCGAAGTGGGACCGCCCTGAGGCGATGCGGGCCTCGGACTCGCCGACCTCCACGTGCACCGCTCCGGGCTCGAGGGCCCGGACGATGTCGGCGGCCAGCCGAGCGGGGAGCACCGCCACCCCGTCGGTCTCCCCCGCCACCGTGACCGAGACCTGGATGGTCAAGTCGAGATCGCTCCCGGTGAGGACGAGGGAGTCACCCTTCAGATCGGCCTTGACCCCGGAGAGCACCGGGAGCGCGCCGCCGCGGGTGGACACGGCGCGGGTGGCGCTGCCCAGAGCCTCGACGAGCACGTCACGTTCGCAGCGGAACTTCACGCCGTCTCTTCCTCTCTCTTAGAGAGATATCTCTGATAATGGCAATAAGTCCTGTGGATTGGGGAGAAGTGACCATCGTGGCCGGTCAGCGGCATGGCGGGGATCCCCCCGGTTGTCCCCAGCTTCCCACAGCGCGGGGGCGCCGTGAGCCCGGACCCCGGTGGTGCTGTGGACGCTGGGTCATCACCCACAGGGTCGTCCGCCTCGCGTCCCCAGGACCGTCCCCAACCGGGGAGCTCACGGACGCTGCCGCGTGCCGCGGATGGTCTGCATGAGCTCGGTGACCTGGTCGTAGATCTGGCGCCGTTCCTTCATGAGGGCGGCGATCTTCTCCACGGCGTGGATGACCGTGGTGTGGTCCCGCCCACCGTAGGCTCGGGCGATCGACGGATAGCTCAGGTCGGTGAGCTCGCGGCAGACGTACATGCCCACCTGGCGGGCGGTGACCAGCGGGCGACGCCGGCTCCGGCCGCACAGGTCCTCGACGCTGAAGCCGAACATCGACGAGGTGGCCTCAAGGATCAGCTCGGCGGTGATGGGCCGGGGGCGGACGTCGTGGAGGATGTCGCCCAGGATCTCCTGCGCCAGCTCGGGGTTCAGGGGCTCCTTGTTGAGGCTGGCGTAAGCCGACACCCGGATGAGGGCGCCTTCCAGCTCGCGGATGTTGTTGGTGATGTGGTTGGCGATGAACTCGAGCACCTCGTCCGGCACGTGGGTGGTGTCCGGCTCGGCCTTCTTGCGCAGGATGGCCAGGCGGGTCTCGAGGTCGGGCGGTTGGATGTCGGTGATCAGCCCCCACTCGAAGCGACTGCGAAGCCGGTCCTCGAGCGTGGCGATCGAGCGGGGCGGCCGGTCGGAGCTGATGACGATCTGACGGTTGGCGCCGTGCAGCTGGTTGAAGGTGTGGAAGAACTCCTCTTGCAGTCCTTCCTTGCCTTCCATGAACTGGATGTCGTCGATCAACAACACGTCGTTCTCTCGGTAGCGGCGCTTGAACGACGTCGTCGTGTTGGCGCGGATGGCGTCGACGAAGTCGTTCATGAACGCCTCGCACGACACGTAGCGCACGCCGTAGGCGGGATAGTTCTGGTGGACGTAGTGGGCGATGGCGTGCAGCAGGTGGGTCTTGCCCAAACCGGCGACGCCGTAGATGAACAACGGGTTGTACGACCTCGCCGGCGTCTCGGCCACGGCCAAGGCTGCGGCCTGGGCGAAGCGGTTCGACGCTCCCGTGACGAAGGCGTCGAAGGTGTAGCGCGGGTTCAGGGACACGGGGGACCGGCTCGCCGAGGCACTCGGTCGGCGTGGGGAGCCGTCGAGGGCGAGCTGACCGGGGGCCAGCGCCGCTGGGGCCGGGTCGGGGTCGCCCTCGGAGGAGGCGTCGGCCTGTGGCGCATCGGGGCGGATCTCGAAGCGCACCCGGACGTCGCCCCGGCCGGCGTCGTCGAGGGCCCGGGCGATGTACGGCGACCACCGTCCCTCGAGGCGCTCGCGTACGAGCGAGCTCGGCACGGCGACGAGAAGGCTGGTGTCCTCGAGCGACAGGGCGGCCGTGGGCTGGAAGCAACTGCTCCACGCCGACTCCGGTACCTCGGTGCGAACCGTGGCGAGGCAGGTGCTCCACAACCGTTCGGCCTCACCTACCAGCGTGCTCGCCTCCCACCTGCACCTACCGTCCACAAGAACATCCACATACTGTGGACAAATCCGGGCCCCGCCTGACACCGGGAGATTCCCTTGGGCCAACTGCGACCGACCACGGTGTCCGACCCGGTCGCGGGAGACCCTGCCGGAGGAACGACGACGGGACCGTAGCATCCGGCCCTGGTTGGCGCGCAAGGCCCGAGCGGCTCTTTTGCGGCGACTGAGGGTGGTGTTGGCCGGCGGAGGGAGGCCACCCTGTTGTCGCCTTCCCGGAGCAGCCTCTAGCCTGCGAGGCGACGCTGGTCGCTGTGGGCGCGGCGTCACTGAGCTGCTGTCGCGATCTCTCGAGGAGGTTGCGGGCGCTCCCGAGGAGGGACGATCGTGAAGCGCACCTACCAGCCCAACACCCGCAAGCGGGCCAAGAACCACGGGTTTCGGCACCGGATGTCGACCCGCGCCGGGCGGGCCATCGTGAAGGCCCGCCGGCGCAAGGGCCGCCGCGCCCTGTCCGCTTGATCGCCGCCGCCACGTCTGCCACGGCAGCGTCGTGGTGGGCTTCGGAACCTTCGGCCGCGGCCTCGCGGCCGGCGCTACCGGGACGGATCCGCGATCGGGCCACGTTCGCCGAGCTCCGACAGCGGGGCCGCCGGACGCGGGCGGGTGTGCTGACGGTCACCTGGGTTCCCGGTGAGGCTCCGGCCCGTGTGGCCTACGCGGTCAACCGGGCAGTGGGCTCAGCGGTGCAGCGCAACCGGGTGCGGCGGCGCTTGCGGGCGCTGGTCGCCGAGGCCGCCGCCCAACTGCGCCCCGGGGCCTACCTGGTGGGCACCGCCCCCCGCGCCGCCCGGTCGAGCTACCAGGCCCTGCGTGACGACTTGAGGCGGGCCCTGGCCCAGTTGGGACACGGCGGATGAGCCTTCCCGCTCGGGCCCTACGGGCGTTGTTCCACTCCTGGCAGCTGCTGCGCGCCGGGCGACCCTCGCCGTGCCGTTTCGAACCCACCTGTTCCGCCTACGGGGTCCTCGCCGTCGAGCGCTTTGGCGCTCTGCGTGGCGGAGGACTCACGCTGCGTCGCATCGGTCGGTGCCATCCGTGGGGTGGCATCGGACTGGACCCCGTGCCCGAGCGGGCGGAGGCGTAGATGTTCGACTTCCTCGCCGGCGTGCTCGCCGAGCTCTACAAGATCTGGCCGTCCTTCGGCGGGGCCATCATCTTGTTCACCACGCTGGTCATGCTCGTGCTCAGCCCTCTTTCGATCAAGAGCACGCGCTCCATGATCGCCATGCAACGGGTGGGTCCGGAGATCAAGAAGCTCCAGGCCAAGCACAAGGGCGACCGCGAGGCGCTCAACAAAGAGATGATGGCGTTCTACCAAGAGAACAACATCAACCCGTTCAGCTCGTGCTTGCCGATGCTGCTCCAGATCCCGGTGTTCATTGTGCTCTACCAGGTGCTCATCGGGCTCACCCGGCGCTCGGCGGGACCCGGGTCCAACTTCGACCCCAAGTACCTCGAGGGCGAGGATACGCCGCTGGCCGTGGCCCTGCGGGCCACCAACGAGATGGTCTCGTTCGGGATGGACCTCTCCCAGAGCGCCTGGGCCACCGTGCAGGGCGCTCGGGTGACGGCGGCCATCCCCTACGTGGTGCTGGTGGTCCTGGTGGTGCTCACCGCCGTGGTCCAGCAGCGCCAGATCCAGGGGCGCAACCCCTCGGCCACCGCCAATCCGCAACAGCAGATGATCGCCAAGGTCATGCCGTTCATCTTCGTACCCATTTCGGTGTCCCTGCCGGCGGGCGTGGTCATCTACTTCGTGGTCTCCAACGTGGTCCGCATCGGCCAGCAGGCGTTGGTCACCCGCATGGACTTCCGCAATGTGCCGGGCCAGGAGGGCGCCGGCGACAAGAAGACCGAACGCAAGACCAAGGCAACGCCGGCGGCGCCGTCCAACGAGGAGATCACCAAGGGCAACGGCAAGGGGCCCAAGGGCGCCGGCAACGCCAAGCACGCCAACGCCAAGCAAGCGAATGCCAAGGGCGGCGGGGCCAAGAAGGCCGGCGTCAAGGGTGGCAACGCCAGGGGCCCCAACGGGAAGGGCGCCAACGCGAAGGGCGCCAACGCGAAGAAGGCCGACGGCAAGGGAGTCAACGGCAGCCGTCCCAACGGCCAGAACGCCAAGCCGCCCACTCCCGTCGCTCCTCGGCCTCGAAAACGCAAGAAGAAGAGGAGATGACACGTGGAGTGGGTGGAGACGACGGGCCGTACGGTCGAAGAGGCCAAGGAAGCGGCTCTGGACCAACTCGGGGTGGACGAGGGTGACGCCGAGTTCGAGATTGTCGAGGAGGCGAAGAGCGGCCTGTTCGGCCGGCTGCGGCAAGAGGCTCGGGTCCGGGCGCGCGTCGAACCGGCACGGCCTCGACCCAAGGCTGAGCGCAGGGACCGCAAGCGTCGTGCGGGCGAGGGTGAGGACGAGCGGGCCGGCGCCAAGGCGCGTGCGTCGGACGCCTCCGGCCGCGAGGCGGGCAAGTTGGTGACGGCTCCGGCGGCCGCCGCACCGCGTCCCGCTGAGGAGCCGGTGATGGCGCCAGAGGAGCGGGAGGAGCGGTTGCAGAGCTTCCTCAGCGGCCTGGTGGATGCCTTCGGACTCGAGGGGCGTACCGAGGTCCACCACGTCGACGAGGAGATACTGGAAGGCCGAGTCACGGGGGACGGGCTGGGACTGCTCATCGGGCCGCGCGGTCAGACCCTGGCCGCCGTCCAGGAGCTGGCCCGGTCTGCCGTACTGCGGGGAGGCGGTCGGGGCATCCGGCTGCGGGTGGACGTGGGTGGGTACCAGGAGCGCCGGCGAGAGGCGCTGCAGCGCTTCACCCGCGAGATCGCCGAGCAGGTCCTGTCGACGGGAACGGCCGTTTCCATGGAGCCCATGCCCCCACCGGACCGCAAGGTGGTGCACGACACCGTGAACACCATCGACGGTGTCACCACCCATTCCGAGGGCGAGGAGCCCAAACGGCGGGTCCTCATCGTGCCCGAGGACGCGGCCACCTAGCGTTTCGGGCACCGAGGCGGGGCCACATGGCCTCCGGCCAACGCGAAGGAGCCCCTGAACCAGCGTCGGCCCGACGCTTGGTCGAGGTCCTGGAGGAGGCCAGGCGGCTCGGCTTTCTCGGCCCGGGACCGGTGGCCGACCACATCCTCCACGCCCGGGCCTATGCGGCCGCCGGGAGCGGCGACCCGTCCCGACCGTCCCTGGACCTGGGCAGTGGCGGTGGGGTGCCCGGACTGGTGTTGGCCGCCGAAGGCGGCGAGCGTCGGTGGACCCTGGTCGAGGCCAACCAGCGACGCTGCACCTTCCTGGTCCAGGCCGTCGCCAGCCTCGACCTTGGGACGCGCGTCGAGGTGGTGGGAGGGCGGGCCGAGCAGGTCGGCCGGGAGTCCGGGCACCGCGGCCGGTACGGCACGGTAGTGGCCCGCGGCTTTGGACGCCCGGCGGTTACGGCGGAGTGTGCCGCCCCGTTCCTGGCCAGGGGCGGGTTGCTGTTGGTGAGCGAACCGCCGGAGGGGACCGCCGAAGGGCATGAGCGGTGGCCGGCGGCCGGCCTCGATCGGATGGGACTGGTGCTCAGGACGATCACCCCCGGGCCTCCCCGCATCGCCGTGCTCCAACAGGCGGGCGCCTGCCCGGACCGGTTCCCCCGGCGGGTGGGCATTCCCGCCAAACGCCCCCTCTGGTAGGCCCACACCCAGGGCTGGGGGTTCCACGTGAAACGCCGCCCCGCTGCGGCGGCGCGGCTCGGCGGTGGAGGGTTTCCTGGAACGGCGGTCCCTGTTGAGGGGCGGAGACGGCAGCCCGCCGTTTCACGTGGAACGTGAGGGTCCTTGCCAAATCGCCCTGCAGCGACGAGGATGAAGCTGTGATCGACCGTCCCGACTCGTTCTCGCCTGTACCGGTGCTCGAGGACCGCAGGGTGTCTGAGGTCGAGGGCGACGACGAACGATCGATCCCGGCTGCCCCGCCACCACCGACTCCCCCGCCACCACCGACTCCGGAGGCCGAGCCCGCTCCGGGCGGACAGCGGTTCGCCCGGCCGCTACCCCGGATCATGGCCCTCGCCAACCAGAAGGGCGGGGTGGGCAAGACCACCACGGCGGTCAACCTCGGGGCGTGCCTGGCCGACCTCGGGTATCGGGTGCTGGTCTGCGACCTCGACCCGCAGGCCAACGCCTCGACCGGCCTGGGCCTCAACCCCCGGAACGTGGCCTCCTCGATGTACGACGTGATGCTCAACGATCTTCCCCTCGAGGACTGCGTCGAGCCTTCGTCGGTGCGGAACCTGTTCGTGGCGCCGTCCAGCCTCGACCTGGCCGGAGCGGAGATCGAGCTGGTGCCCGCCTTCAGCCGGGAACTGCGGCTCCGGCGGGCCCTGGAGGCGGTGGTCGACCAGTACGACTACGTCCTCATCGACTGCCCACCCTCCCTCGGCCTGCTCACGGTCAACGGCCTGGCCGCGGCCACCGAGGTGGTGGTGCCGGTGCAGTGCGAGTACTACGCCCTGGAAGGACTTGGGCAGCTCCTGCGCAACGTGTCACTTGTGCAGAAGAACATCAATCCCGCCCTGGAGCTCTCGGCCATCATCTGTGTCATGTACGACGCCAGGACCAAGTTGTCCGGGCAGGTGGTGGACGAGGTGCGGGCCCACTTCGGCGACAAGGTCTGCCGCCAGGTGGTTCCCCGCACGGTCCGACTCTCCGAGGCACCGTCGTTCGGGCAGCCCATCATCGCCTTCGATCCGACGTCCCGTGGCGCCATCGCCTACCGGGAGCTTGCCAAGGAGGTCAGTGGTGGCCCGCCGCAGCGGACTGGGTAGGGGCCTCGGCGCCTTGATCCCGGCAGAGGGAACGGGGACAGCGGCGTCCACACTGCGCGACGTCGCCGTCGGCAGCATCCGCCCGAATCCCCACCAGCCTCGCCGGCACTTCGACGAGGAGGCACTCTCCTCGCTGGTGGCGTCCGTGCGGGAGCTCGGCGTGCTCCAGCCGGTGCTCGTGCGCGCCGTAGACGAGGGCGCCTACGAGCTGATCGCCGGCGAGCGGCGGTGGAGGGCGGCCAAGCGGGCCGGACTGCCGACCATCCCGGCGCTGGTCCGAGACGTCGACGACCTCTCCTCGCTCGAGCAGGCGTTGGTCGAGAACCTCCATCGCCAAGACCTCAACCCGCTGGAGGAGGCTGCGGCCTACCAGCAGCTGATCGAGGACTTCGGCCTCACCCATGAGCGCCTGGCGGTGCGCGTGGGCAAGAGTCGAGCGGCGGTGACCAACACGCTGCGGCTCTTCCAGCTGCCGCCGTCGATCCAGCGTCAGGTGGCCGAGGGCCGGCTCTCCGCCGGCCACGCCCGTGCGCTGCTGGGGACTCCCGACCGCAGCTTCCAGGAGAAGATGGCGCGCCGGGCGGTCGACGAGGGGCTGTCGGTGCGGGCGGTGGAGGACGCCGTACGGGCACGCACCACCGCCGGCTCGCCGGGAGGGGACCAGAGCCCCGGGGACACCCCGGCCCCCGCTCGGCCCCCGGGGCCGGGCCTGCGATCACCGGGCATGCACGAGCTCGAGGAGTTGCTCTCGGAACACCTCGCCACCTCGGTGCGGGTCGAGGAGGGAGGCAAGCGGGGGAGGATCGTCATCGACTTCGCCGACCTGGGCGACCTGGAACGCATCTACCGCGCCATGATCACGCCCGCGACGGCCTCCTCTCCGGTGGAGGCGTAGACGTCCTTGTTTCCCCCTGGGCGTCCCCAGCCGCCTGGGGACAACCTGTGGATGAGCAGCTACAGGAACTCGGAGAGCTCGCTCATCAGCTGGCCCTTGCCCTTGGCGCCGACCAAGCGCTTCTTGGGCTGGCCGTCCTTGAACACGATCAGCGTGGGGATGCTCATGACCTCGAAGCGGCGAGCCACCTCAGGGCTGTCATCGACGTTGACCTTGCCCACCCGCAGCTTGCCGGCCTGCTCTTCGGCGATCTCGTCCAGCACGGGGGCGATCGTCTTGCACGGTCCGCACCACTCAGCCCAGAAGTCGACGATAATGGCGGTGTCCGCCGAGCCGATCTCCTCGTCGAAGCTGGCGTCGGTCAGGGTTATCGGTGCCATAGATACTTCCTCCTCACTCCATCACCATTCGGTGGGGGTCTCTGCGATGTCGTCCGGGGCGTCGCCGTGGGCTTCCAGCCATCGTTCGGCGTCGATGGCGGCCATGCAGCCGGTGCCGGCGGCGGTCACGGCTTGGCGGTAGGTGTGGTCCTGCACGTCGCCGGCGGCGAACACGCCCTCCACGCTGGTGTAGGTGCTGCCCGGCCGGGTGACGAGGTATCCGGCGTCGTCCATGTCCAGCACATCCCGGAACAGGTCGGTGTTGGGGCGGTGGCCGATGGCGACGAACAAGCCGGTGACGTCGAGTGTCGAGGTGGCGCCGGAGGTGACGTCCTTGACCACCGCGCCCTCGAGGGCGGATTCACCCAGCAGGTCGACGACCCGGCTGTTCCAGAGGAAGCGGATCTTGTCGTTCTTGAACGCCCGCTCCTGCATGATCTTGGAGGCCCGCAGCTGGTCGCGCCGGTGGATGACGGTGACGCTCTCGGCGAACTTGGTCAGGAACAGCGCCTCCTCCATGGCCGAGTCACCCCCTCCGACCACGGCGATGTGGGAGCCCCGGTGGAAGAAGCCGTCGCAGGTGGCGCAGGTGGACAGGCCCCGGCCCATCAGCCGCTCCTCGGCGTCGAGGCCCAGCATCAGGGATCGGGCGCCGGTGGAGATGATGACGGACAGCGCCTGGTACGTCGGTTCGGGATCGCTGTCGGCCCAGATCTTGAACGGGCGGCAGGAGAAGTCGACGCGGGTGGCCTTCTCGACGACGAGCTCGGCCCCGAACCGTGCGGCCTGGGCCCGCATGGTGGCCATGAGCTCGGGTCCGGTGATGCCGTCGACGAACCCGGGGTAGTTCTCGACCTCGGTGGTGAGCATCAGCTGCCCACCCGGTTGGTCGGTGGTCGAGGAGGGCTCGCCCTCGAGCACCACGGGGGCGAGGTTGGCCCGGGCGGTGTAGATGGCCGCGGTCAGGCCCGCCGGCCCAGAACCGATGATGACGACGTTGCGGACCTGGTTCATCCCCTGCTCACACCTTTGCGGTCTTGGCGCTGCGCTTGCCCCACAGCAACAGCCCGACGAGGCAGAAGATTCCACCAGTGATGGCGTGGGCGGACCACACCGAGCCGGGAATGGAGACGTCGAGGATGCGGACCAAGGCAACCGACACCAGCACGGCGGCGGCAACGCCGACGATCAAGGCGAGCAGGCCGTAGACCAGGGCCCGGGCCAG
This sequence comes from Acidimicrobiales bacterium, assembly GCA_035942035.1. Lineage (GTDB taxonomy): Bacteria > Actinomycetota > Acidimicrobiia > Acidimicrobiales > CADCSY01 > JAHWJR01. The sequence goes on along the minus strand of DASZDK010000111.1, from coordinate 15,878 downwards.
CTTCTCGAGCGGCCCGATGGTCTTGCCCCGTACCGACTGGACGACCCGCTCGATGGTGTCGGCGGCCTCCTTGGGCCAGTCGTCACCGGCGGCACCGGGTGCCTCGGGGACGGGAACGTCAGCCCGGGCAACGGAGTGGGCGCCGGTCGCAGGTACGGGGCGCGCCGGCTCAGAAGCGGGGAGTGCCACGGGGGGAGCCTACCCTGGCCTGGTGCGGAGGATTCTGCCTGTCCTGGCCGGTGCAGCCGTGGCCGCCCTCGGCGCGCTCATCGCCGGCGAGTACGAGTTCAGCGGCGTGGTGCCCTTCGTGGTCGGGGTCCTGCTCGGGCTCGTGGTCTCCGAGGTGGTGACGCTCGGCGGACAGTGGCGGGGGTGGGCGCCGGCTGCACTCGCCGCCACACTCGCCGCCGGCGCCGTGATCTGGGGCGGCTGGATCGACTCGGGGCAGGGGATCGAGCCCTATCCGGTGCTGGCGTGGGCCGGCGCCGCCGTGGCGGCGGCGGTCGCCCTCGTCCGGGTGCGCCCGGCGGCCCGGGCACGTCCCCGCCAACCCACGAACGACTGAGGGAGCTGCCCGCCGGCGGGAGCGCAGCTGAACCCGACGGTGTGGCGACCGGCGTGAGCCGGGTGGTTCAGCGGCCCTTGAGCTCGACGTTGCCGATGGCGGTGGAGAACCGCGGCCCGACGCTGCCGTCGCCGAGGTCAGTGATCCAGACCAGCACCGCTCGGCCCCGCCGCCCGTCGAGGTCGAAGCGGGCGTCGCCGTCGATGTTCTGGGCGCTGGCCACGGGCGGGCCCCATCCCGACAGGTCGGGCGCCGCCTCGTCGGCCACGTACACCTCGGCGGCCCAGTCGCGAGTGGGCGAGTCCACGGCCAGGGAGGCGAGCTCGCTCGGTGCCTGCAGCTCGAGGATGACGCCCACGCCCTCCTTCAGCCCGCCCAGGTCCCGGCTGTTGTAGCGGACGGTGGTCCAGGCCGACGCCGGGTCGGGGTCGACGAGGAGCGGGAGCTCGCTGTCGCTCTCGCGACCGTCGTCGCCCTGGGGGTCGAACGAGGAGGCGGCGGCGATGGGCAGCGGTTCGGCGGGGCTTCCGCCCGGCGTCGCTCCCCGCACCGCTCCGAAGAAGTCGCGGCCGACCCCCGTCCGGCCCAGCAGCACTCCCACCACGGCGAGGGTGATGGCCACCACCACGATCAGGGCGGCGGGGACCAGCCAGGCCCGTTCGGTCTGGGCGAAGCGCGGCGGGGCAGGAGGCGGGGGAGCTGAGGGCGGCGGGGGCCGGCGCCACTCGCCGGGCTCATGGGCGGCCATGGCGGTGGCCTCGGGGAGGCGGGTGTCGTCGTCGTCGGGCTCCACCCGACTGAGGTCGACGGCGACCAGCGCCGCCCGCAGCTCGGCGGCCGAGGCGTACCGATCGTCAGGGTGGCGGGCCATGGCCCGCAGCACGATGTCCTCGAGCTGGCGAGGAAGCCCGGCGCGCACCTGGCGCGGCCGCAGCGGCTCGGAGGTGAGCCGAGCCACGGCGGTGCTGGTGGCGTTGTCGCCGGCGAAGGGCGGCCGGCCGCACAGCATCTCGTAGAGCACGACGCCGAGGGCGTAGACGTCGGAGCGGGCGTCGAGGGCCGCGCCCTGGACCTGTTCGGGGGAGAGGTACTTGGCCGTGCCCACCACCTGGCCGGCCTCGGTCAGGTCGGACACCGCCTCGGCGGCCTTGGCGATCCCGAAGTCGGTCACCAGGACCCGGCCGTCCTCGGAGAGCAAGATGTTGCCCGGCTTGACGTCGCGGTGAATGAGCCCGTTGGAATGGGCGTGATCGAGGGCGGCGGCGATCTGCACGGCGATGTCGACCGCCCGCCGAGGGTGCACGACGCCTTGGTCGTCGAGGAAGCGGCGCAGGGTGGTGCCGCGCACCAGCTCCATGACGATGGCCTCGACGTCATCGACGCTGCAAGTGTCGTAGATCGACACGATGTGGGCGTCGGACAGCCGGGCGGCGGCGATGGCCTCGCGCCGGAAGCGGGTCACGAACGCCTTGTCGGCAGCCAGATGGGGCAACAGGATCTTCACCGCCACCGGGCGGGTCAGGACCTCGTCGACCGCCTCCCAGACCTCGGCCATCCCGCCCTGGGCGATTCGGGAGACCAGCCGGTAGCGCGCCGCGATCCTGACACCGGGGGCGACCGTCTCGATGGGGGCGGGAGTTGAAGCGGGCTCGGCCACGTCGACTTCACCGTACCGGCCCCGCCGGGGCGGACGCACTCGGCCCCGATGGCGCGGGTGGGCGGTTCAGCCCTTGACCTGGAAGGTGACTCCCATCACCCGGGGACCTCCGTGGACCCCGATGGTCGCCCCGATCTCACCCACGTGGATCTGCTCACGGGGGAACAGGGGAGCGAGGAGATCGAGGAACTGCTCCACGTCCGGGGCACTCCCGTGCATGACCGCCAGGTTCTCCACGTCGCCGTGCTGAGCCACCTTGTCGGCGAGGAACTTGAGCGCCTTGGAGCGGGTCCGGGGCTTGCCCGCCTCCTCCACCACGCCGGAGCTGATGTCGATCACCGGCTTGATCGACAACAGGGTGCCGACCAGGGCCTGAGCACCGCCGACCCGGCCCCCCTTCTTGAGGTTCTCCAAGGTGTCGAGTGCGCCAAAGACCCGGGTTCTCGGGATCATGTCCTCGACGAGGGCCACCACCTCGTCGGCCATGGCGCCGCCCGCCGCGGCTCGGGCTGCGGCCACGACCTGGCTGCCCAGCCCCCAGGTGACCGAGCGGGAGTCGACGATCCGGATGTCTGCGCCGTCGAGGTCGTCGGCCGCGGCCTTGGCCGACTGCATGGTGGCCGAGACCCCCGAGGAGATGTTGATGCACACCACGGCGTCGGCTCCTGCGTCGAAGGCTTTCCCGAACGCCGCCTGGAAGGCCCCGGGCGAGGGCGCGGCAGTCTCCGGCAGCACGGAGGAGGATGCCAGCTTGGCGTAGAACGCCGCTGGCGTGAGGTCGCGCCGGTCGACGTACTCCTCCTCGCCGAAGCGGATGGACAAGGGCACGACCCCCACTCCCAGTTCGGCGGCCAGCTCGTCGGTCAGGTCGGAGGCGCTGTCGGTCACTACGCGCACGGCCATCTGTTGTGCTCCCCTCGGTCCGGTGGGCGCAGCGTAGGTCGTCCGAGCAGCGGCGGTCACCGTCTCAGGGCCATCGGGCCCTCAGCGCAGACGGCGGCGGACCGCGGCGAGCAGCGCCGCCGGCTCCTCCACCCGCAGCGCCGACGCCGTGGCCACATAGGCGAGTGCGGCGGGCAGCCCGGCGATCACCAGCGCCAGCGGTGACGCCAGCCCCGTGGTCAGGGAACGGCCCACCAGGGCCACCCCGCCGGCGACGGCGCCGGCAGCCAGCACGGGGAGGAGCTGGGCGCCGCCCAGTCGGAGGCGCCCGACGCGGGCCTGCAACCGGCGCCGGAGCAGGCCGAGCTCGAGCCATGCCGCGGTCGCCGAGGCCAGGGCCAGGCCCACGGCGCCGAGGCGCAGGGCACCACCGGTGGCGTCGCGCAGTTCGGCGGGCAGCGGCACGAGCGCCGGCAGGGCGCCGGCCACGTCCAGCCCGCCCAGGCCGGGCCCGTCCACGACGACCCGGTCGAGCTGGAGCATCAGCACCGCGCCGAGCACCGCGGCCAGGCCCACCCGTAGGCCGGCGATGCGTGCGGGCGTGCGGGTATCCCCCAGGGCGTACAGGCCGTTCTGCAGCAGGCGACTGGCGGTGGTGGCGACCAGGCCGAGGCTGAAGGCGGCGAGGACGTACCACACCAGCCGGGTGTCACCGGCGTCGAAGCGGCCGGTCTGGAGCAGCGTGGCGACCACCAGGTCACCCAGCACCAGGTAGGCCACCGCCGTCGGCACGACGAAGAAGGCGACCCGCCCCAGGCCCTCGTGCAACCGAGCCCGCAGCGCTTCGGTGACCGGACCACGAGCCTGGGCGGCGGCGCCGGTGGGGGCGTCACCGAGGCGACTGAGCTCGGGGAGCTCGGCGGCGGCGACGCTCATGCCGAACAGGCTGATGGGCAGCAGGTAGAAGACCTGGGCGTAGGTGAGGGCGGCGACGGCGCCCACGGCCAGGAAGCTCGCGAGGAACAGGTCGACGTAGGCCGAGAGCTGGACCACGCCGCGGCCGGCCACGGCCGGGCCGAAGCGGCGCAGCACGGTGCGCACCGCGGGCCGGCGCGCATCGAGGCTCGGGCGCAGCGACCGGAGCAGCGAGCGCACTGCCGGCAGCTGGATACCCAGCTGGAGCGCGGCGCCGGCCAGGGCACCCCACGCCAGGGCCACAGCCAGGGAGGACTGGTTCAGGCCGCGGGCCGCCACGGCCACGAGGACCGTGATCTGGCCCACGTTCCACAACACCGGCGCCACGTAGGACAAGAAGAAGCGGCGATGGCTGTTCAGCACCCCCAGGCACCACGCCGAGAGCACGAGGAGACCGAGCCCGGGGGTCAGGATGCGCACCAGGATCACCGTCAGCTCGAAGCGCTCGCCGGTGTAGCCGGCTGCGAGCACGGCGGTGAGCGGCCGGGCGAACACGACGCCCACCACGACGAGGACGCCGGCCACGACGGCGAGGAGCCCGGCCACGGCGGCGGCCACCCGCCCGGCCTCCTCCTCCTCGCCCTCGGCCAGCAAGCGGGCGTAGACGGGGATGAAGGAGGCCGAGAGCACTCCCTCGCCCAGGAGGTTCTGCAACAGGTTGGGGATGCGTGCCGCCGCCCGGAAGGCGTCGACGGCGAAGCCGGTCCCGAGGTGGGCGGCGATGGCGCGTTCGCGCGCCAGCCCAGCGACCCGGCTGAGCAGGATGCCGCCGGCCACCAGTGCCGACGAGCGCCGGCCCGATGGCGCCGCCGCTGACGGGGAGCCCGGCGCCGGCGGCGGTCGGTCGCCGGCGGTCATCCCGGGGACGGCACCAGGCGGCGGTCGCGGCGGGCGCTCCGCCAGTGGCTGGCCCACCACACCGCCAGGAACAGCCCGGCGCCGGCGGAGAGCCCCACGCCCATCCCCGACAGGAAGGTGGAGCGCACGGTGAGACGGGCGGTGGCGAGCGAGAGCGCGCCGTCGGGCGAGTTCACGGAGATCAGCAGGGGGAACTCTCCCGAGGTGCGGGCCTCGACGGGGACGACCACGGGGTTGTTGCCGGGAGCCAGGGTGAGGGGCATGGCGGCGGTCCCGGTGGTGGAGCCGTCGGGCCCGACGAAATCCAGCTTCTCGCTCTGGAGCAGCAGGGAGACCCGCATCTCGGCGTCGACGTTGTTGACCAGGGTGAGGGGGATGGTGGCCTCGCGGGAGGTGAGACGGAAGCTGCCCTGGCTGAGGATGGTCACCGTCGTCAGGCGCTCGGCGATGCTGCGCCGGGCGCCGTCGAGGTAGTCGTCACGTTGCTCCGGCCCGAGCGAGCGGTCCTGGGCGACGAGCAGCAGCCGCTCAGCCAGGTCGGGGCGGAGGGCCTGGGCGCCCTCGGTGACGGCGCCCAGGCTGGCCATGTCCCGCCGCAGCTGGTCGAGCCGGTCGGTGTCCATGTCGAGGGGCTCGCTGGGAGAAGCGCTCAGCTCGCGTACCAGGGCGATGCCGTTGCTCGAGGCCATCGGGACCTCCCGGAACAGCGTGTCGAGCGTCACTGCTTCGACCACCGAGCCACGGCCCAGGCCGTCGAGGGCGGCGGCGAGGAAGTCCGGCGAAGGGCTCCAGCCCGACGGCGGCTGAACTACGACACCCCGCTCGAGGCCGGGAGCGTCGTAGGCCAGCACGGCCAGATCGGCGAGGAGGTGGTGGGCACGCAGCACCGGGTCTCCGGCCCCTGTGAGGTGGGCGACGAGGCCGTCGTCGGCGACGACCGCCTCGACGGGATCGCCGCCGGCGCCCTCCACCAGGAAGGGATTGGCCAGCGTGAGCGGACGGTCGAGCGGCGTGAAGGCGTCCTCGGGCAGCACCAACTGCTCCACGCCGGTCAGGGCGTCGATGGCGGTGTCGGTGAGGGGCCTCTCGCTGATCCACGTCGCCCGGTCCGCGCTCACCCCCAGGTGGTGCTCCACGGTGGCGGCGCCCATCTCCCGCTGGGAGCGGAGCTCGTCGACGAGGCCCGCTCGCAGAAGCGACGTGACGTCGACATTGGCATAGGGCCCGGCCACGACCTGGCGACCCGCCGTCGCTTCCCCCACCGCCACCAGGGTGTCGGTGGCCTCGGTCGACAGGGCGTCGAGGGTCTCGGGGCGGGGGGCCAGGGTGAAGGCCATGTCGGAGGTCGCCAGCGCGCCGGCGAGGGTGGCCAGCCTGGCCACCCGGTCGTCGTCGAGCTCCACCGTCCCGTCGGGTCGGAGGGCGGGCGGAGCGCCGAAGGGCTGCACCCAGGCCACCGCGAGGGGCTCGGCGTTGTCATCGGGCTCTCGCACCAGGTGGGTGGTGAACTCGTCGATGACCGTGCCGGTTCCCGCCTCCCGCAGTGCCACCCGCACGGGGTAGACCCCCGCCCCGGGGAGGACCACGTCGCTGGGCTCAGCGGCTGGCCCCGGCCCGGCGAGGGGGAGGTCGAAGCGGATGGCGCCGGCAGCGTCGAGCTGGACGGCCGTCAACGGTTCGACGGGGACCGAGTGGAGCACCGCTCCGAGGAGTCGGCCTTCGAGGGTGCGCTGGAACTGCGAGCGCGAGGTCACCGCTTCGTGGACGGTAACGGCCACCTCCACGGCGTCGGGCCGGCGCACGCCAGCGATGTCGACCCGGAGGCGGAACGTGCTCCCCTCGCTCACCCAGGGAGTCTGGGACGCCAGCGACACCCGACCCGAGGGCGTCGACTGGGCACCCACGGGCGGAGCCAGGCCGAGGACGCCGGCCAGCACGACGGCGCCGAGGGCGAGCAGGGTGCGGGTGCTCAAGACGTGAGCTCCCGGTCCGGAAGCCGGCGTACCAGCACCGCCAGGCCGGTGGGCTCCATCTGGAAGCCCATGCTCTGGTAGAGCTGCAGCGCCCGGTCGTTCTCCACCTGGGTGTTGACCATGGCCCGGATCACCCCCCCTCGCCGCATCCACCGCAGGCCGTCGAGCACCAGGGCCCGTCCCAGCCCCTGTCCCTGGACCTCGGGGTGCACGGCGAGCCGCTGGAGGTAGCCGCGGGCCCCCGCCCGTCCGGACACGGCGTAGCCGAGGACCCGGCCGTGGCCGGCGACCCGGAACCGGGTGGAGGGCGTGGCGGCCATGGCGTCGACCAGACCCATCTCGTCGAGCCGCCAGAAGGGAGGAAAGGCCATGGTGTCGATCTCGAGCGTCGGGCGCCGGTCGCGGCGCCGTCCCCGCCGAAGCGGCGCGTCCGGGGCCCGGGGCAGCGTGTCGAGATCCCGTGACAGCAGGTGGAGCTCCTCGCGCACCTCGAAGCCGGAGAGGAGGAAGCCCCGCTGCTCGTGGATGCTCAACGCCGCGGTGACCACCTCGGCGAACCCCTGGCGCTCGAGCATGGTGCAGCAGTGCTGGACCATCGCCGGCGTGGGGCCCGGCGTGTCGGCCACGGGCGCCAGGCACGCCACCCGGGCGTCGCCCCGCCACGGTCCCATCCGCAGTCGCTCCGGACCCAGGCGGACGACGCGCAGCCCCGGCATGGCCAGCGAGGCTAGTGACACCGCACTGGAGAGACGCCACCGCTGCGGGGCTCTGCGAGGGTGTGCCGACGCTAGGTTCGGGCGCCTGAGCCTCCTGCTCGCCACCTCACCGCGCTTCCTCGACCACGAGGCCGGCTTCGGCCATCCCGAGCGCCCGGCGCGGCTGGAGGCGGTCCTGGACGGGATCGAGGCCGCCGGCGTCAGCGACGCACTGCGACGCTTCGCCCCCCGTCGGGCGACCAGAGCCGAGTTGGAGCTGGTGCACACCCCCAGCCACCTGCGCTTTCTGGAGCAGCTCTCGGCCAGGGGCGGAGGCGTCATCGATGCCGACACCGCCGCCGGCCCCGACTCCTGGGAGGTCGCCCTGCTCGCCGCCGGCGCCGGGCCGGACGCCGTCGAGCGGCTCGACCGGGGTGAGGCCGAGGCCGCCTTCTGCGCCGTGCGCCCGCCCGGCCACCACGCCACGCCGGCACGGGCCATGGGCTTCTGCCTGCTCAACAACCTGGCGGTGACCGCTGCCGTGCTCGCCGCCCGTGGCGAGCGGGTGGCGATCGTCGACTGGGACAACCACCACGGCAACGGCACCCAGGATGTGTTCTGGTCCCACGGGCAGGTGCTGTACGCCTCCCTGCACCAGTGGCCCTTCTATCCCGGCACGGGGGCGCTGGAGGAACGGGGCGCGGGGGAGGGCGAGGGGTGGACGGTCAACCTGCCGCTCCCCGCCGGCGCCACCGGCGACGTGGCCCTGGCCGCCCTCGACCAGGTCGTCACCCCGGTGGTCGAGGCCTTCGCCCCCACCTGGCTCCTGGTCTCTGCCGGCTTCGACGCCCACCGGGCCGACCCGCTCACCGGCCTGGCCCTCTCCAGCGGGGATTTCGCCGATCTCACCCGCACGGTGCTGGAGTACGCCCCCCGGGGGCGCCGGGTGCTGTTCCTCGAGGGTGGCTACGACCTGGACGCACTGGCCGCTTCCGCCGGCGCCTGCGCGGCGGCCCTCGTCGGGCGTGAGCACCGCCCTGAGCCGGCGACGTCGGGAGGCCCGGGCATGGACGTGGTCGACGCCGCCCGCCGCCTCCTGGACTGAGCCCGGACGCGGGCGAACCGCCCCGGGGGAAGGGCGGCTCGCTCGAGGGGGACGTGCACAATGGTCATCGGTAGGGACGGGCAGGAACTTGAGGACTTTTTCTGCGGCACTTAGTGCCACCATGTAGCACATGGAGAGGATCGGCGTCCGAGAGTTGCGTCAGCACGCCAGTCGCCATCTCGCCCGGGTGAGCAGGGGAGAGATGCTCGAGATCACCGATCGCGGCTGCCCGGTGGCGCTGCTGGTGCCGGTCACCGGTGACCAATGGCACGCCCTGCTGGAGAGCGGGCGAGTGAGCCCGCCTACCGATGACAGCGACGTCGTGGACGAGGCGCCGAGCGACTACCGCATCGACCCGTCAGGCCAGCTGGCGGCGATGCGGGAGAACGAGGGCTGAAGAGCTACCACGACTCCTCGGCCATCGTGAAGCTGGTGCAGAAGGAGGCCAAGTCAGAGTCCCTGCGGCGGTACCTCCGTCGACATCGGTCCGACGATCGGGTCACGAGCTCGCTCGCTCGCGTGGAGGTGGTGCGCGCTGTCCTCTCGGGCGGCGCGGACGCCATCGCCAAAGCTCGCCGACAACTCGCTCGGGTGCATCACGTGAACATCGACACGGTGCTCCTGGACACGGCGGCGACGATGGCCCAGGAGTGGCCCTCCGAAGCCTGACGCTGTCCACCTTGCGTCAGCGCAGCTTCTCGTCGCTGACCTCAGGGCGGTGCTCACCTATGACGAGCGCATGAGCGCGGCTGCCACAGCGCTCGGCCTTCCGGTCGATGCACCGGCGTGACACGCCAGGCCCACCACCAACGTGGCCACCTTCCGAGCCAGGTCTCCCACCGCCGGCGCTCGGCTCGGCCCCACCAGGGAGCCTCGGCGCACCGCCCGGTACGGTGGCGCAATGGTCCCCGAGCGGCTGGCGCCGGTCCTCGACGAGGTGCAGCCGCTCGCCGAGCGGCTGGCGGCCGGCGGCCACCGGGCCTACCTGGTGGGGGGGACGGTGCGCGACCTGCTCCTCGGGCGGGACCTCGAGTCCATCGACTTCGACCTGACCACCGACGCCCGCCCCGACGACATCGAGCAGGTGGTGCGGGGATGGGCTGACGCCGTGTGGGTCCAGGGCAAGCGCTTCGGGACGATCGGTTGCCGCAAGGCCGGGCGGGAGTTCGAGATCACCACCCACCGGGCCGAGGCCTACCGCCCCGACTCCCGCAAGCCCGACGTCCGCTTCGCCGACGCCGTGGAGGCCGACCTGTCCCGGCGCGACTTCACCGTCAACGCCATGGCGCTGCGGGTGGGGACCCCCCCGGCGGGGGAGGCGGGCGACGAGCCGCAGCTGGTCGATCCCTTCGGGGGTGCGACCGACCTGGCCGCCAGGCGCCTGCGCACTCCCCTGTCGCCCGAGGAGTCCTTCACCGACGACCCCCTGCGGATGCTGCGGGCGGCCCGGTTCATCGCCGCCCACGGGCTGGCTCCCGAGCCCGAGCTGGTGGAGGCGGTGCGACACCTCCATCCCCGCCTCGAGGTGGTGTCCGCCGAGCGCATCCGCGACGAGCTCGACAAGCTGCTGGTGGTGGAGCGGCCCGAGGCCGGCCTGCAGTTCCTGGTCGAGACGGGGTTGGCCGAGGAGTTCCTGCCCGAGCTCCCGGCCATGGCGCTGGAGCAGGATCCCGTCCACCGCCACAAGGACGTGCTCGCCCACACCATCGCCGTGGTCGGCAAGACCCGGCCCGACCGCATCCTGCGCCTCGCCGCGCTGTTCCACGACGTGGGCAAGCCCAAGACCCGTTCGTTCGGCCCCGGGGGCAAGGTGACCTTCCATCACCACGAGGTGGTGGGCGCCCGCATGACCCGGGAGCGGATGCAGGCGCTGCGCTACCCGGCCGACGACGTCGAGGCAGTGAGCCGGCTGGTCGAGCTCCACCTGCGCTTCCACACCTACCGCATGGGTTGGACGGACAGCGCCGTGCGCCGCTACGTGCGAGACGCCGGCCCGCTGCTCGACCGGCTCAACGAGCTCACCCGCTGCGACTGCACCACCCGCAACCGGCGCAAGGCCGAGGAGCTGTCCCGCCGGATGGACACGCTCGAGGCCCGGATCGAGGAGCTGCGGGCCGAGGAGGAGCTCAGTCGGATCCGCCCCGACCTCGACGGCCGGCAGGTGATGGAGCACCTCGGCATCGGGCCCGGGCGGGCAGTGGGGCAGGCGCTGGACTTCCTCCTCGAGCTGCGCCTGGAGGAGGGCCCACTGGGCGAGGAGGAGGCCCGCCGCCGGCTCGACGCCTGGTGGGCGGAGCGATGTCACTAGCGCCGGCGACCCCAGGTTCGCCGGCGAGCTGAAGGTGGTCCGGGCGGCTCGGCGTGACGCTGCGCAGCCGCCCGGCGGAGCCGCTGACGCAGCGTTCGCCGGCTCCGTGCACGGGCGGCGGCGGATTATCGCCGCCGCAAGAGGTATCGACCTCAGTCGCCGGCGATGAACTCCTCGACCATGCGGTGGGCGTCGTCGTCGTGGTACTGCACCGGCGGCGACTTCATGAAGTACGCCGACGGGCCCAGCAGCGGACCGCCGATGCTCCGGTCGAGCGCCAGCTTGGCGCAGCGGATGGCGTCGATGATCACCCCGGCCGAGTTGGGCGAGTCCCACACCTCGAGCTTCAGCTCGATGTTGAGCGGGGCGTCGCCGAAGTTGCGACCCTCCATGCGGATGTAGGCCCATTTGCGGTCGTCGAGCCACGGCACGTGGTCGGACGGCCCGATGTGGACGTCGTCGGCGGAGATCGTCCGGTCGATCTGACTGGTCACCGCCTGGGTCTTGGAGACCTTCTTGGACTCGAGCCGGTCGCGCTCGAGCATGTTCTTGAAGTCCATGTTGCCGCCGACGTTGAGCTGGTAGGTGCGGTCGAGGACCATGCCCCGGTTCTCGAACAGCCGGGTGAGGATGCGGTGGACGATGGTGGCGCCCACCTGGCTCTTGATGTCGTCGCCCACGATGGGGACGCCGGCGTCGGCGAAGCGGGCCGCCCACTCGGGATCGCTGGCGATGAACACCGGGATGGCGTTGACGAAGGCGACGCCGGCGTCGAGGCAGGCCTGGGCGTAGTGCTTCTGAGCCTGCTCGGCGCCCACCGGGAGGTAGGACACCAGCACGTCGGCCCCGCTGTCGCGCAGGGCGGCGGCCACGTCGACCGGCTCGGCCGGGCTCTCCTCGCAGACCTCGCGGTAGTAGCGGCCGAATCCGTCGAGGGTCGGCCCCCGCTGGACGCCGACCCCCAGCTCACCCACGGAGGCGAACCGGAGGGTGTTGTTCTGGCTGGCGAAGATCGCCTTGCCGGCGTCGAGGCCGACCTTGGCGGCGTCCACGTCGAAGGCGGCCACCAGCGAGACGTCACCGATGTGGTAGCCGCCCACGTCGACGTGCATCAGCCCGGGGACGGTCTCGGTGGGGTCGGCGTCGCGGTAGTACTCCAGGCCCTGCAGCAGGGCACTGGCGCAGTTGCCCACGCCGGCGATGGCGAGCTTGATCGTGCTCATCGGTGACCTCCTGTGGTCTCCTTGTCCAGCCCCTCGTCGCCGGTCTCCCTGGCGATCAAACGGCCGATCCAGGCGATGTCGTTCATCGTGGATTCGGTGTCGTGCTCCATCAGCGCTCGGACGTAGGGGTCGTCCTGGTCACGTGCCGAGACGGCTCTGCGGGTCTCCTCCAGCCGGTCGAGGAGGCTGGCTCGGCGGCGTTCGAGGAGCCGGAGCCGGGTGGGCCGGTCGCACCACCGGAAGAAGGCCAGCTTCATGCCGAAGGTGCGCTCGTCGTCGGCGGGGTCGGCCATGAGCTCCACCAGGCGGGCTTCGCCGGCGGGCGTGATCCCGTACACCTTGCGGTTCCGGGGGCCCCGGGTCGGCCGCCGGCGGGAGCGGAAGGCCGCCGCCTCCCCGGTGAGCGAACCGGTCATGGGCATGGGCGGGGCGGCGTCCTGTCCGGATTCCACGATGGTGACCGCGCCCTCCCGCTCGAGTCGGGCCAGGGCGGGATACAGGGAGCCGAACGAGACGTTGGACAGCGGTCCCAGCACCTTGCGCAGGTGCTTCTTCAGCTCGTAGCCGTGGAGGTTGGACTCCTTGAGGATGCCGAGGATGGCGAGTTCGATCACTGCGGCCCAACATATCGGCTTGATATATCGGACGACAACCTTTGGGTTGGTGGGAGTCGCCCAGCGAGGCGGACAGGAGCCGCTGCTCCGAGACGGGCCCGGCTTCGTTACCCTTGCGGCGTGCCGTTGGGCGTGCCGATGCCGCGAGGGGACGCCGCCGGGCTGCCGGGGGAGGTCGACTACCGTCTGGCTCGCCAGGCGGTGATCTCGGAGTTCCGCAAGGGCCGCCTGGCCCGCCACGAGGTGTGTGACGCCCACCCGGAGCTGGTGCGGGCCGCCCGCAACGTCGGAGAGGAGTCGACACAGCAGTGCCCAATCTGCGACGCCGCAAAGCTCGTGCTCGTGACGTACGTGTTCGGGGCGAGGCTGCCGGCGAACGGGCGGTGCGTGACGACGAAGAGCGAGTTGCAGCGGCTGGCCCGCAGCAGCCTCGGACGCGCCGCCTACGTCGTCGAGGTCTGCCCCGCGTGCGGGTGGAACCACCTGGCCCGGACGTTCCCGCTCGGCCAGGGTCGATCGCGTCGCTCGGCCCCCTCCGGCTGAGCGCCGCCGCCGCCGCCGCCGTCCTCGGCCTCTCCTCCACCGGCCACGTCGTGGCCCTCGCCGTCCTGCTGGCGGTGGTGGTGGCGTCCCCGGCCGCGGTCGGGGCCGTGCTCTTCGCCGGCCTGGCCGTGCTCGCCCGATGGGGGACCGCCTCGCTGGGAGCGGTCGCCGGCGCCCAGTCGGTGCTGGGCCCGGGCGGGGTGGTGGGCCCCGCCGCCGCCGCCGCCTCCGCCTGGCTCGCCGCCGCCGCCCTGGTGCTGGCCTCTCCTCCTGCGGGTGGTGACGTGGACGAGGCCACCGTGAAAGGCCACGACGGCGGCCGGCGCCGTCGCCGCGGGCCGGCGCCGGCGGCCCTGGTGGCGGCGCTGGCCACCGGGCCTGCCGCTGTCGTGGCCGTGGCCGGTCCGCAGTACGACACCGGCCTGGGTTTGCGCCTGGGCGCCACTGCCGCGGCCGTCGTCCTGGCCGCCGGCATCGCCTCACTGCGGTGGCAGCAGGCCACGGCCGGACTGGCCCTTGTTCTCGGCGTGGTCGCCACCGTGCTCGGTGCCACCGTGGTCCTCGGCCGGGTCGGCGTCTGAACTGATGACCGCCACCCTTCTCGCCGCCATCCTCGTGCCGTTGATCGGTGCGGTGGTGGCGCTGGCCGTCCCCTCGCCGGATCGCCCCCCGCGCCGGCGCCGACCGAGCCGTCGGTCGGCGCCGGCAGAGATGGGCCCCGACGACGAAGGTGCCGAGGGCGGTCGCGGTCGTCGCGGTCGTCGCCGGCAGCGGGCGCCACGGGTGCGGGAGGGCGCTGGCGCCTCGGTCGACAGCGACGATGCTGCTCCGGTTCCTCCGGATCCCGGGGCCGTGGAGCAGGCAGCGGCGCTGGCACGGGTGACTGTGCGGGTTGCGGCACTGGTGGCCGCCGGGCTGTGGGTCGGCGTGACCCTGGTCGGCCACGTGGTCGCCGGCCCCTTCACCGCCGCCGGTCCGGTGGGGCCGGCTGGGGTGGGAGCCGCCCTTGTGCTCGCCTCGGTGCGCCATCCTGTCCGGCGCCGGTCGGCGGTGGCCGGTGGGGTGGCGCTGACGCTGCTCACCGGAGGGCTGGCCCTCGTCGCCGGCTCCGGGTCGCTCGTCCTCGCCGGCGCCGTGCTGGCGGCCGGAGCGGCAGTGATCGCCGTGACCAGCCGGGGCGACGGCCAGGGACCGGCCGGCGTCCTGGCGCTGGCGGGGATGGCGGTGGTCGCCGGTGGTCTCCTCCGGCTGGCGGCCAGCCAGCCCGAGAGCGCCTTGCTGACCGCTCCCGGCACCGGCGGCGTGCTGCTTCCCGCCGAGTTGCCCGGGCAGGCGACCGCCGCCCTGCTGGCCGCCGGCGCCGTGGTGGCCGCCGCCGCCGCGGCCCTTCGCGCCCGGACCGTGGCGGCGCTGCTGCTCCCGATCGGCCTCGCCGTCGGCATCCCGGCGTTGGCCGCGCTCGGACCCGAAGGCGACGCCGTGGCCTTCGTCCTCGGCCTGACGGCGGTGGCGGCGGCCGGCGCCTGGGCCGCCCGGTTGGCCGACGGGCTGGCACCACTGGTGGTGGCGCTGGCCCTGCTGGCGCTGGCCGCCGCCGCCGCCGATACCGCCGTGCCCGCCGGCCTGCCCTCGGGTGGGCTCCCGGCTGCGTGGCTGCTGGCCGCGTCTGCCGTGGTGACGGCGGTGGCCCTCACGCCGCTCGCCGCCCTCAGCGCCGTCCCTGGCGCCGCCGCCCTGACCGCCACGTTGGTGGCCGATCCCCAAGCCGTCCGCCTGACGCTGGTGGCGCTGGTCGTGGTCACCGCCAGCTTGACAGCCGTGGCCCTGGCCCGCTGGCGGAACGACGTCTGGGAGCGGGCGGGGGCGGGCTCGGCCGCCGACCACGACGCCGGGCCGCTGCTGGCCGGGCTCCCGGCGGCGGCAGTGGGGGCGTGGCTGGTCGTGGCCCCCGGCACGTGGGCGTGGGCCGGCGCCCCTGCCCTCGACGGGTGGTCCGAGGGCCTGGCCGTGGCCCTCGCCGGCGGGCTCGTCGCCGCGGTCGCCGCCGCCGCCGCCGGACGGGTCGCCATCCCGAGCATGCCCCGCCTCGTCGGACCCGACCCCGAGCTGGCGGAACCCGTGGCGCCGGGACCCATCCCACCACCGCCGGCAGCGGCCAGGCCGGGGACGGGCTGGCGGCGAGACAAGAGGGGCGCGCCAGCGGAGCAAGGGAAGACGTGACGGCGCCGTTGCTAGCGTCACGCCGGCGCTCGTCCTGACGAGCGTCCTCTCATGACCTCCGCCAGACCGCGCCACCGCTCCGGTACCCCGCGACCCACGGGGCGACCCGCTCCCGGCCCGCGGCCCAAGCCACGTCCGTCACCGGGGCCCCGGTCCAAGCCACGCCCGGCGCCGGCGCCCCGCCGCGGCGGCCCCGCTCCGATGGGGAAGGGCCGCCCCGCCCCGCCGCGCCCCGGGCCCCGCCCCAAGCCACGCCCGGC
>DASZDK010000110.1:0-36331 GCA_035942035.1 Acidimicrobiales bacterium | reverse complement strand
CCTGGCCCAGGCCAAGACCACCATCAAGCGGGTGGCCGACAGCGTGTGGAAGGACGAGAATCTGAGCCGCAGCGTCCTGGAGGAGCCTGAGGTGTGGGGCGTCGAGGCGTTCGGGCCCGACGGGGTGGCCATCCGCCTGGTCATCAAGACCCGCCCGGCCGACCAGTGGAAGGTCATGCGCGAGCTGCGCCAGCGCATGAAGGAGGCCTTCGACGAGGAGGGCATCGAGATCCCCTTCCCCCAGCGCACGGTGTGGGTCCGCGCCGACGGCGACACGCCGTCCGCCGCCGACGACCCCGCCCAAGGCTTGGAAGGGCGCGAGCAGGTCAACCCCAAGGTCAAGGCCAAGGGCCCCGAGGCCAGCCCGTCGGGCGCGGCCAAGGTGGGCTAGGAGTCGGGCTCACTCCTCGGCCAGCGTCACCACCACCGAGGGCGCCTCGCCCTCCACCAGCTCCAGATGGTCGACCCGCCCGGCGTCTCGCACGTCGGCGGCCGCCTGCCGGAGCGCAACGAGGCGCTCGGAGGTGTCGGTCACGACCACGTGCGCCACCGGCGCCCGCAGCGAGCGCTGGGCGCCGGTCTTGGCCTTGCGCACCTCGCCCAGCACCAGGGCGGCGACGTCGAACACCGCCGGGTCGCTGTCCCGGACCAGGGCGGCGAGGGCGCTGGCGTCGGGCCACGGCGAGCGATGGACCGAGCCCGGCTTCCACCACGACCACACCTCGTCGCTGACGAAGGGCAGGAACGGGGCGAACAGGGCCAGCAGCGTCTCCAGCGCCCGGGCCAGGGCCTGGTGCGAAGAAGCGGCGCCGGCCGGGTCGTGGGCGCCGTAGGCCCGACCCTTCACCAGCTCGAGGTAGTCGTCGCAGAAGCGCCAGAAGAACGCCTCGGTGCGCTCCAGGGCTCGGGTGTAGTGGTAGGCCTCGAAGGCGGCGGTGGCGTCGGCGACCACGCCGGCGAGCTGGCCCAGCATCGAGCGGTCGAGCGCGGCGGTGACCGCCGCATCACCCGGCGGCTCTTCGGGCAGGCGGGACAGCACGAAGCGGGAGGCGTTGAGGATCTTGGTGGACAGCCGACGCCCCACCCGCATCTGGTTGGGGTCGAGGGTGACGTCGGCGCCGGGACGGCCGTTCGCCGCCCAGTAGCGCACGGCGTCGGCGCCGTACTCGTCGATGAGCGCCATGGGCCCGGCCACCACGTTGCCGGCCGACTTGGAGAGCTTCTTGCGGTCGGGGTCGACCACGAAGCCGGAGATGGCGGCGTCGGTCCACGGCAGCCGGTCGAACATGAGATGCGAGCGCACGATCGTGTAGAAGAGCCAGGTCCGGATGATCTCGTGGGCCTGGGGCCGCAGGTCCATGGGGAAGACCCGCTCGAACAGGTCGGGGTCGTCGACCCAGCCGGAGACGAGCTGCGGCGACAGCGACGACGTGGCCCAGGTGTCCATCACGTCGGGATCGCCGGCGAACCCGCCCGCCTGCCCTCGCTGCGACTCGTCGTAGCCATCGGGCACGTCGGTGGACGGGTCGACCGGCAGGCGGTCCTCGCCGGGCACCAGGGGCCGGCTGCGGTCGACGCTGCCGTCGTCGCCCACCGGGTACCACACCGGGAAAGGCACGCCGAAGAAGCGCTGGCGGGTGATGTTCCAGTCGCCGATCAGGCCGTTGACCCAATTCTCGTAGCGGACCCGCATGAACTCGGGGTGCCAGCGCAGCTCCTCGCCCCGCCGGAGCAGGTCCTTCTTCGGCGGGTAGCGGATGAACCACTGCCAGTTGGTCACGATCTCGAGCGGACGGTTGCCGTTCTCCCAGAACTTGACCGGGTGGGTGATGGGCTCCGGCTCGCCCACCAGCTCGCCGGAGCTGTCCAGCAGCTCGACGATGCGGGCCTGGGCCTGCTTCACCGTGCTGCCCGCCAGCTCCGCCCACGGCCCGTCGCCGGCCACCCCGGGCGGGGGCTCGCCCACGAGGCGGCCGTCGCGCCCGACGATGGAGCGCACGGGCAGGGCCAGCTCACGCCACCAGGTGACGTCGGTGGTGTCGCCGAAGGTGCACACCATGGCGATGCCCGATCCCTTCTCGGGGTCGGCCAGCTCGTGGGCCAGCACTGGCACCGCCACGTCGAACAACGGGGTGCGGGCCTCGGTCCCGAACAGGGGGCGGTAGCGCTCGTCGTCGGGGTGGGCGACGAGGGCGACGCAGGCCGGGAGCAGCTCGGGCCGGGTCGTGTCGACGTGCACTGGCTTGCCGCCGGCGTCGCGGAAGGCCAGGCGGTGGTAGGCGCCCGGGCGCTCCCGGTCCTGGAGCTCGGCCTGGGCCACGGCGGTGCGGAAGTCGACGTCCCACAGCGTGGGCGCCTCGGCGGCATAGGCCACGCCCTCGTGGAGCAGGCGCAGGAACCCTCGCTGGGAGGTGCGCCGAGCCTTCTCCCCGATGGTCGTGTAGGTGAGGTCCCAGTCGACCGACAGCCCCACGGTGCTCCACAGGTCGTGGTACGCCTGCTCCAGCTGGACGGTCACCTCCGCGCACAGCTCCACGAAGTTGGGCCGGGAGACGGGCACGGGGCGCTTGGGCGGCGGTTGCTCGGGCACGAAGTCCGGGTCGTAGGCCAGGGTGGGGTCGCAGGTGATGCCGAGCATGAGCTGCACCCGGCGCTCGACGTTGAGCCCGTTGTCGTCCCAGCCCATGGGATAGAACACCTCGGCACCGCGCATGCGCTGGAAGCGAGCGATGGTGTCGGTGTGGGTGTAGGAGCACACGTGGCCCGGGTGCAGCGCCCCGCTGACCGTGGGCGGGGGAGTGTCGATGGAGTACACCTCGTCGCGGCGCCGGGTACGGTCGAACCTGTAGGTCTGCTCGTCCGCCCACCGCGCCGACCACTTCTGCTCCAGCCCGGCGAGGGAGGGCTTTTCCGGGACGGTGACCATGGGGGCACGCTACCGCCGGCCCCGGCGGCCGAGGAGGGTTTGGCGCGTCCTCTAACCTCGCCCGGTGCTCCGTCTGCACGACACGGCCACCGGCGCGGTCCGTCCCTTCGAGCCCCGGGATCCGGGGCGGGTGGCGATGTACGTCTGCGGGCCCACCGTCTACGACGTTCCCCACCTGGGCCACGGGCGCTTCGTCCTGGTGTTCGACGTGCTGCGCCGCTACCTCGAGTGGAGCGGCTACGAGGTCCGCTACGTCTCCAACATCACCGACGTCGACGACAACATCATCCAGCGGGCCAACGCCGAGGGCCGCAGCGAGTCTGAGGTCGCCCTCCAGTACGAGGCGGTGTGGTACGAGGCCACGGACGGCCTGGGCGTGCGCCGTCCCGACGTCGACCCCCATGCCACCGCCTATGTCGATCACATGGTCGACCTGGTTGAGCAGTTGGTCGAGCGGGGCTGCGCCTACGAGACCGGTGACGGGGTGTACCTATCGGTCGATTCGGTGCCGGGCTACGGGCTGCTGGCCCGGCAGTCGCTCGACTCGCTGCAGCACGGCGCCCGGGTGGAGGTCGACGACGAGAAGCGTTCGCCGGTCGACTTCGCCCTGTGGAAGAAGGTCAAGCCGGGGGAGCCGTCGTGGCCGTCCCCGTGGGGACCGGGGCGGCCCGGGTGGCACACCGAGTGCGTGGTGATGGCGCTCGACCTGCTCGGCGACGGCTTCGACATCCACGGAGGCGGCCAGGACCTGGCCTTCCCCCATCATGAGAACGAGCGGGCCCAGGCGTTGGCCATGGGCCGGAGCTTCGCCCGCCACTGGGTGCACAACGGCTGGGTGATGGTCGGCGGCGAGAAGATGAGCAAGTCGCTCGGCAACTACACGTCGCTGGTCGACCTGCTGGAGCGGGTCGACGGGCGGGCCTACCGGCTGCTCGTGCTCCGATCGCACTACCGCTCGCCGCTGGAGGTCACCCCGGACACGACGGCCGACGCCTCGTCGGCGCTGGAGCGGCTGGACAACCTCGTCCGGCGAGCGGCAGAGGAGGCCCTTCCCCACGCCGCTCCCGACGCCGGCGCCCTCGACCGGTTCCGGACGGCCATGGACGACGACCTGGACACCCCGGCGGCGCTCGCCGTGCTGTTCGACGCGGTGCGCCAGGCCAACAGCGCCCTGGACGCCGGCGACCCTGTCGGCGCCGCCCCGCTGTTCGCCACCGTGCAGGAGCTCGCCGGCGCCATGGGACTCGTCCTCGGCGCCGACGACGAGGTGGCCGACCCGGAGACGGCGGCGCTGGTGGCCGCCCGCGACGAGGCGCGTGCCGGGCGGGACTGGGCGGCGGCCGACGCCGCCCGTGACGAACTGGTGGCGCGGGGTTGGGTGGTCGAGGACACGCCCACCGGCACGCGGGTGCGGCGCCGGCGGAACTAGGAGGCGCTGCCCCCTGCTGCCGGCGGGGGGTTACTCGCCGGGGCCGGGGAGGAACGGGGGAACGTCGATGTGCTCGAGGTCGACGCCGCCGAGCTCCCCCTGCTCGACACAGCCCGACACGCGAGCCAGGTCGAGCCCTGCCTGGGAGCCCTCGTCGCCCGGCGCGCCGACGCCGGTGAGTGCGCCTTCGAGCTCGGGCTCGAGCTCGGGCAGCTCCTTCCACGGCTGCCGACCCTCGGCCTGCTCGGCCTGCTCGCCACTCTGGCTGCGCGAGAACCGCAGGGCGACGCCGGCCAGGCCACCCAGTCGCCGACCGGAGGCGGCCTGCAGCTCCTCCTCGCCGCCGCCAGCGGACCCTTCGACCACCGCTCCCGCGCCGCCTTGGCCGGCTCCTTCGCCGTCACCCAGACCACCGCAGACCGACGGCGCCGCCTGGGTCTCCCTCGTGGCCGCCTGTTCACCGTCGTCGGTCGCGGGGGTGGAGCTCGGCGCCGGGGGCGAGGCGGTGGTGTCGGCCGCCTCGGCGGTGGTCGACGGGGCGTCGGTGCTCGCCGGGGCCGCCGGCTCGGCGGCGGCAGAGACCATCGGCGTGGTGGAGGGGGCCTCGCCGCTGTCGGAGCCGGCCACGTAGGCCCCACCGGCACCCAGGGCCAGCACGCCGGCGGTGGCGGCCGCCGCTGCCTTCTGGGCCCACGCCCCCTGCGCCCACGCCAGCGCCTTGGCCGCCTTGCCCGCCGCCACGGAGGTCGCGAGCCCGGCGCCCACACCGGACGCCCCCAGGGCGCTGCCGATCACCAGCGGGACGGGCACCGCGGCCCGGCGCAGCGTGCTGCCCAGGTCGGCGAGCTCGTTCTTGCGGACCTGGCAGGCGGCGCACCCGGCCAGGTGCTGGTCGACCTTGGCCAGGTCCCGCGGCGACAGCCCGCCACCGACGTAGGCGCCCAGGCGGTCGACCGTCGCCTGGCACAGGGGGGGCGGCGCCTGGCGCAGGTGGGCCTGCAAGAAGCGCTCTCGCAGCCCGGCCCGGGCCCGGACGGCGAGCTGGGCGGCGCCGTTGGCCGACAGCCCGAGCTGCCGGGCGGCGTCCTTGGTCGGCATGCCCTCGACCTCGGTGAGCCACAGCACCGAACGCCACCGCTCGGGGAGGTTGCGGAACGCCTCGGCGACCAGCACCGCCTCCTCGTCGCTGCTCAGGTGCTCGGAGGGCGTCGGTGAGGTGCACTCCACCTGGGCCAGGTTCTCCTGCTCGGTGGGGCGGGCCCGGTTGGTCTTGCGGATGTTGTCGAGGGCGGCGTTGCGAGTGGCGGTGAGGAGGTAGGACCGAAAGGAGCTGCCGTTGGCGAGGTGCCCGGCCCGCACGGCGACGAGGACCCGGGCGAACGCCTCGGCCACGGCGTCGGCGGCATCGTCGGCGTTGCCGGTGACGGTCTGGCCGAGGCGCCACGCGGCCAGGGAGTGGCGCTGGTAGAGCTCGGCGAAAGCGCTGTCGTACCCGGCGACCACACCGTCGACCAACTCGGCGTCGGTGAGCATCAGGGACCTCCTCGGTGCTGCCCGCCAACACCCTACGTGGTGCCAGCGTAGATGCCTAGCGACGCGACCGTGGTGCACGCCGTTGGGCCCGCCGACGGGCGGGCCGGCGGCCGGACCCCTTACCCTGGCCCTGCCCGAGGGAAGCAGGAGGACGAGATGGCGCCGGCGGCGAAGGCGGTGGCCCTGGGATGGGCGGTGGTCGTGTTCCTGTCCGCCTGCAGTGACGCTTCGAACGGCTCGGGGTCGGCCACGCCCGATCAGGCCTCGGTGGAGAAGGGCAGGGCGGTCTGCGCCGGTTTCTTCGACGACCTGACGGCCACGCCCGAGCGGGTGGAGCAGGCCCGAGAGGCGAGCCCGCAGCTCGGTTCGATCATGGAAACCTTCGCCGAGGTGGTCGCCGAGCGTGACGCCGGCGTGACGCCGGTGGAGGAGCTGAAGGCTCGGGCCAACATGGCCAAGGCCGGCCTGGAGATCGTATGCGCCGACGACTTCGGGGTCGCCCCGCCGGCGGGCTACGCCGATCGGCCACCGGACGACCCGACACCGGTTGGCTCGGGCTGAGCCGCCGCCGTTTCTGGCGGTGGAGGCGGTGCGTTCTCCGCCCCTGGTTCCCCCAGGACGAGGTGGTGGGCTAGACGCCCCGCTCCCGGTCCTGGCGCTCCGCCGCCCGGGCGGCGTAGGCCAGGATGATGGCCGGCGCCAGCACGATCGAGCCCACCACCAGGCAGGTGGTCACCACGGCGGACACCCCGGCCGTGAACTCGGTGGTCAGGCCGATGGCGAAGACGACCCCGGCGGCCAGGAACAACAGGTAGCCGACCCGCTTGCCCCGTGAGGCCAGCTTGGCCAGGCGGGCCCGCTGGGCGCGGACCGGGTCCACGGCGCCCATCTCAGTGGTCGGACATCGTGAACCGGAACGAGGCCAGACGGGCGCCCACGGCGTGGTCGGCGATGTAAACCAGGAGTGAGGCCCCCGGGGCGCCCAGCCGAGCGCACAAGACCAATGGCGGCCGCCGCGTCGCGGGACGACAGGCAGTCTCGCAACGCCCCGTCGAGCACCAGGGTGGTGCGCCCCGCCGGGCACGGGTCGGCGTCGAGCTGCTGCACCGCCTGCTCGGCCACGCGGGGCGCCTGGCACACCAGGTCGAGTCGGCGCACCAGCTCGTAGCCCTCGCTGGACACGAACCGCGAGCGCCGGCGCCGGCGGCGAGGGCGACGTCCACCATCCGCCGGGCGAGCGTCTCGGCCTCAGCCGGCAGGGTCACGGGGAACCTCCGCCTCGGGCTCCTCGGGCTCCTTCGACGCCTCCGGCTCCCCGGGCTCCTCGGGCCCGTCCGAGTCGTGGGCCTCGTGCGGCTCCTGGAGGCGCTCCGGCCCGTCGAATCCGTCGAACCCGTCGACCCCACCGAAGTGGTCGAAGTCGTGGAAGTCGTCGAAGTCGTCGAAGTCCTGAGGCACCTCGGTGGCAGCCTGGCGACGGCGGAACTTCCTTCGCCGCCTGCCGCCCGGGCGGGGGGACCGGCTCGGCGCCGGCGGCCCGACGAGGGGCGGCAGCAGCCGGAACACCAGATTGGCCAGCCCGACGGCCAGGATCAGGTCGCCGAAGGAGACGACCTCCCGCAGGGCGGGCACGGGGATGATGTCGCTGAGCAGGACGAGGCGGTGCTCGGGCGCGCGCCACTCACGGGGCGGTTCGAGGTCGATGCGGGGCAGCTCCTCGGCGCGGGCCACGCCGGCCGCCACCACGGCTTCCTCGTCCACCGGCATGGCGCCGTTGACCACCAGGACGGCCGCGTTGCAGGCCAGCCCAACCAGCACGACCATCATCCCCCGCAGCCGCAGGTTGGCGGCGGCAAAGACGACCAGGCCGGCGTAGGCGGCGAGCACGGGACCGAGGGCCAGGGCACCGGAGGCGTCGAGCCACGCCGGCGCCCGGTAGACGAGCACGGCGACGACTAACAGCGCCGGCCAGCGCACGGGAGCAAGGGGGATGTCTCGGAGCCGGCGCCTGACCACGAGGGCCACGAGGCCGCAGGCGAGGCCCAACAGGAGGGCGACGATGGTCACCCGCATCAGCGGAAGCGCTTCCGGGGGGCGGACAGGGCAGTGGCCAGCGAGCGCCGGAGCTCAGTGGGGCGCGAGGGCAAGGGAGCGAAGCGCTAGCGGGCGGGAGTGCGGCCGCGCTCGATCAGGTAGACGATCAGGGCAGCGCCGAGGACGCCGAGCAGGAAGCCGAAGCGCTGTCCGAGGAGGAAGTAGCCGACCAGCCCGCCGAGGAACGACCCGCCGATGCCGACCAGGATGGTCTGGCCGATGCTCATGGGGTTGGGCCCGGGGATGGCCAGGCGACCGAGCGCCCCCACGATGAGACCCTGGATCGCCAGGACGATGATGTAGAGGAGGAGGCCCATGGGCAGCAGTCTGCCGCAAACCGCTGGGCCCCGTCGGGGACGGTCCCAGCGACGCTGCGCAGCCGCCAGGCGGAGCAGCAACGACGACTGGTGCGGCTCCGTGCACGGGCGCCGGCGGATTATCGCCGGCGCAAGAGACATCGAGTCCGCTAGGGGTAGCACCCTCCGACGCTGGCCCAGCTCCGTGCAACGGGCGCCGGCGGATTATCGCCGGCGTTAGTAATAGCGCCGGCCCCGCCCGGCCCGGGTGAACAGGTACACCACGACGACGGCGCCGAGGATCGACGCGATCCAGCCAGCGGTGTAGCCACGGCCGAAGAGCAGGCGTCCGACGAGGCCGGCGAGGAACGACCCGGCGACGCCGGCGAGGATGGTGCCCAGGCATCCCATTGGGTTGCGCCCGGGGATCAGCAGGCGGGCGATGGCGCCGACGACCAGCCCGAACACGGCCAGGCCCAGGAGGTAGCTGATCAGGTTGCCGTCGTTCACGGGCCCCAGTGTCCCATGCCGGCCCCGTCGCTACACGCCGCTGGGCCGCGCCTCCGCGCGCGGCCGGCCCCCACGGGGGGATCAGATGTTGGCGGGGAAGAGCCGGCTGACCTGCTGGAAGAACACGAACAGCGCCGCCAGCAGCGCCGGGGTGCCGAGCAGGTAGACGGGCCATCGGCGCCAGGCCCGGCCCACGAGCCAGATAGCCAGGTACAGGGCCACGACGACGCTGCCCCACAGCGCGGCCGGTCCCCGTGCCGAGGGATCGCCCGTCAGGGCGACGTCCTCGGCGGCGGTCTCCGTGCCCGGCTCGGGCTCGGTCCCCGGCTCCGCCGGCTCTGCCGTGCCCGGTCCCGGCTCCACCGGTACCGGTACCGGTGCCGGCTCGTCGACCAGGACAGCCGAGACCACCAGGCGCTGGGCGGCACTGAAGCGGGGGTGGCAGGTGGTCAGCGTCAGGCGGGCCTCATCCGTCGGGTCCAGCACCTCGAGTTGGTCCGGCCGCACCACCGAGGTCCGGTCGACCTCGTAGCGGAACTCTCCCTGGAGCGTGCGGGTGAGGATCTCGTCACCGGGCTGGAGCTGGTCGAGGTCCCAGAAGGGAGCGCCGTAGGTCGTGCGGTGGCCGGCGATGGCGGCGTTGCCGGGCTGGCCCGGCATCGGCGTCTGCGGGTAGTGACCCGGAGCCTTGCGCAGGTCGGCCAGGGAGACGCCCTCGACCACGACCTTCTCCACGTCGACCTTGGGGATGCGCAGAATGGCCACCGCCCCGCCCGGCGGCGGAGGCAGCGGTTCCTCGTCCTGGGCCGGCGCGTCCTCGCTCGGCAGTCTCTCCGCCGGCGCCGCCGGCACCGCTGGGCGCTTCCGGCCAGCCAGGGCCGCGTCCAGGGACTGCTCGAACTCCTCCTCCAGGTCGGACTGCGCTCTCGCCTCGTGGAGGCCGGTGCCCCACAGCTGGTAGGCCACGAAGAGCAGCACCACGGCGCCCAGCGCGATGAGGAGCCGCCCGACGCCTCCCATCACCCGATAGAGCACTCCGGCAACCTACCGGCGTTGCTCCCCGGTGACTGGGCGGCATCGCGCAGCCGCCGGTACCGTTGGGCAGCGCATGGACCTCGCCGTCCACCTCCGCTCCGCCGTGTGCCTGCTCGGCCGATTCCCGGCCCTGGCCGGGGCCGACCTCGACGTGGCCAGCGGTGAAACCGTGCTGGTCCGGGGGGCCAACGGGGCGGGCAAGACCACGTTGCTGCGGGCCCTGGCCGGGCTGGTCCCCGTGGTCGAGGGCGAGGCCGTCGTGCTGGGCCACGACCTGCGCCGTGACCGGCGCCGCCTGCGCCGGCGGGTCGGCCTGCTCGGGCACGCCAGCGGCCTGTACGACGACCTCAGCGTGGCCGACAACCTGCGGTTCTGGGCCCGTGCCGCCGGGCGGCCGGTGCCCGACACCGATCCCGCCCTGGCCCGGCTCGGGCTCGCCGGCCGCTTGGCCGACGTGCCCGCCGCCCGGCTGTCGGCCGGGCAGCGCCGGCGGGTGGCCCTGGCCGTGCTGGCGGTGCGGGCCCCTGAGCTGTGGCTGCTCGACGAGCCCCACGCCGGCCTCGACGCCGCCGGCCGCGACCTGCTCGACGACCTGGTGCGGTCGGCCGCGGCGCAGGGCGCCACCGTGGTCCTGGCCAGCCACGAGCTCGACCGGGCCGGCTCGCTGGCCGACCGGGCGGTGACCCTCGCCGGCGGCCGCCTCGTCAGCGATCCCTCTCGCTCGCCGGGACCGCTGGCGACGACTCCGCCGGCCACCACGCCGCCTCCCGAACCGGAGGCCGTCCATGTGGCGTGACGCCGTGCTGGTGGCCGGCAAGGACCTGCGCATCGAGGCCCGGTCGCGGGTGGCCACCAACCAGGTGGCCCCGTTCGCCGTGCTGGTGCTCATCCTGTTCGCCGTCGCCCTCGACGCCGACCGCCGGATGCTCGAGCAGGCCGCCGCCGGCCTGCTGTGGGTGGCGGTGCTGCTGTCGACCCTGCTCGCCGTGCACCGGGCCCAGGGGGTCGAGTCGGCCGAGGGCACCGGCGACGCCCTGCGCCTGTCGGGTCTCGACCCGGCCGGCATCTTCCTGGGCAAGGCCGCTGCCGTCGCCGTGCAACTGCTCGCCCTCGAGGTGCTGCTGGGCGTGGGTGTGGTGGTCCTCTACGACATCGACCCGGCCGGGCTGGGGACCCTCGCCCTGACCGCCGGGGCCGCCACCGTGGGGCTGGCCGCCGCCGGTACGCTCTACGGCGTGCTCGCCACCCGATCCCGGGTGCGAGAGACCCTGCTCCCGCTCCTGGTACTGCCGGTGGTCGCACCCGTGCTGATCGCCGCCACCCGGGCATCGGAGGCGGCGCTGGCTGGTGATCCGCTCGGGGCGGCGTCGCAGTGGCTGGCTCTGTTGGGTGTCTTCGCGGTGATGTACGTGGGGTTCGGGGTCGTTGCCTTCGGCCCGTTGATGGAGGAGACATGACCAACCGCACCGGCACGGCCAGCGCCTTGACCCTCAGCCTGGGGCTGGCCGCCGCCCTCGCCCTGGGTGGCACCGTGGCCCTCGGGCTCAGCCTTCCCGCCACCGTCGAGCAGGGCGAGTACTCCCGCCTCATCGCCATCCACCCGGGGCTGGCATGGGCGTCGTACCTGGCCTTTGGCGTGACCGCCGCCGCCAGCGCCCTGTGGCTGTGGCCCCGGACCCGGTCCCCCCGCTCGGACCTGGTCGCCGGCTCGTCGGCCGAGATCGGCGTGGTCTTCACCGCCCTCACGCTCGCCACCGGCTCCATCTGGGGCCGGCCCACCTGGGGCGTGTGGTGGGTGTGGGACGCCCGCCTCACCCTCAGCGCCCTCATGCTGGCGCTCTACCTCGGCTACCTCGCCCTGCGACGGGTGCCGGCCCCGGTGGACGTGCGGGCCCGCCGCTCGGCCATCGCCGCCCTGCTGGCCGTGGCCGTGGTTCCGGTGAACCACTTCGCCGTGGAGTGGTGGCGCACCCTCCACCAGGGCCGGTCGCTGGCCCAGACCACCCCGGGAAACGACCTCGACGGGATCTTCGTCGGCGTCATGCTGCTCGGCTTCCTGGCCATGACCCTGGTCTACTGCTGGCTGCTGGTGCACCGGGTACGGGTGGCCCGCCTCGAGGACCGCCTCGACGAGCAGAGCCTGGCCGTGGCCCTCGACGAGCGGCGGCGAGAGGCGGTGCTGGCACCGTGAACGGCTACGTGGCCGCCGGCTACGGGATCACGCTGTTCACCCTGGCCGCCTACGCCCTGCGGGTGGTGTGGCGGGGGCGCTCGCTGTCGCGCGCCGCGTCCGAGGCCGCACCGGGCCCCCCGGTGGAGTCCTCGTGAGCCCCGACGCCCCGCCGCTGGTCGAGGACCAGCGCGAGCCACGCCACTTCGACCGCAGCCGCCTGCGGCTCGGCATCGTGATCGCCGTGGTCTGCGGCGCCCTCGCCTTTCTCGTCATCCAGGGCCTCGACAACGCCACCACCTACTTCCGCAACGCCGACGAGGCCGTGGCCCAGCGCGACGACTTGGGCACCCGCCGGCTGCGGCTCCAGGGCACCGTGGTCCCCGGCTCCGTGCGCACCGCCGGCGACGAGGTGGCCTTCGCCGTGGAGTACCACTGCGTGGCCGTCGACGTCCGCCACCGGGGCGATCCTCCCGAGCTGTTCGTCGACGGCATCCCCGTGGTGCTCGAGGGCGCCTTCGCCGAGGGCACCGACACCTTCGCCAGCGACCGCATCATGGTGCGCCACACCTCTGAGTACCGCGCCGAGGAGAGCGACCGGCTGGCCCTGGCCGCCGACGAGGCGTGCCCGGCGTGAACGCCGCTCTGGGCACCGCAGGGGTGACCCTTGGCCTCGCGGGCGCCGTCCTCGGCGTGGTGGTGGTGGCCGTCGGTCTCAACCGGCGCCGGCGGGCGCTCACCTCCGGGCAGCCGGCAGCTGGTGCCGAGGCGCTGCTGCACCTGGGCCGCCCGTTCGCCTGGCTGGTGCTGGCCGGGGCGGTGCTGGCCACCGTGGCCATGGAGATCGCCCTGGTGACCCACGACTTCTCGCTGACCTACGTGGCCGAGAACGGCAGCCGGGCCACCCCGCTGCTCTACACCGTGGCCTCGCTGTGGGCCGCCCTCGAGGGCTCCATCATCCTGTGGGCGCTGGTGCTGGCGGGGTTCCTGGCGGCGGTGGCCCACCGGTTCCGCCACCAGGCGTCCGACCCGTTGGTGGCGTGGGCCACGCTGACCATGTTGGCGGTGGCGGTGTTCTTCTTCGCCCTCATGCTGGGGCCGGCCGACCCCTTCACCACCGTGGCCGGCGCCGTGCCCGCCGACGGCCCCGGGCCCAACCCGCTGCTGCAGAACCACCCGCTGATGGCCATCCACCCGCCGCTGCTGTACCTGGGCTACGTGGGGTTCACCGTGCCGTTCGCCTTCGCCGTGGCCGCCCTGGTCACCGGCCGGCTGGACGAAGGGTGGCTGGCGGCCACCCGGCGCTGGGCCCTCGCCGCCTGGGGCTTCCTCACGGTGGGCATCGTCCTCGGCGCCTGGTGGTCCTACGAGGTGCTGGGCTGGGGGGGCTTCTGGGCATGGGACCCGGTGGAGAACGCCTCGTTCCTCCCCTGGCTCACCGGGACCGCCTACATCCACTCGGTCATGGTCCAGCAGCGCCGGGGAATGCTGCGGGTGTGGAACCTGTCGCTGCTGCTGGCCACGTTCTCGCTGACCATCCTGGGCACCTTCCTCACCCGCTCGGGCGTGCTCGACTCGGTGCACTCCTTCACCGAGTCGCCCATCGGGCCCTGGCTGCTGTCGTTCTTCGGGGTCGTGGTGGCGGTGATCCTCGGGCTCATCGCCTGGCGGGGCGACCGGCTGCGGGCGCCCGGGCGCATCGACTCGCCGGTGTCCCGAGAAGGCGCCTTCCTGGCCAACAACGTGGTCTTCGCCGCCTTCGCCTTCGTCGTGCTCCTGGGCACCGTGTTCCCCCTGGTGGTCGAGGCGGTCAACGGCGAGCGCCTGTCGGTGGGCACCCCGTACTTCAACCGCATGACCACGCCGCTCGGGCTGGCCCTGCTGTTCCTCATGGCGGTGGCGCCGGCGCTGCCGTGGCGCAAGGCGTCGGGCGAGCTGCTGCGCACCCGGCTCCAGTGGCCGGCCTGGGGCGGCGCCGCCGCGGTGGCCGGCGCCGTGCTCCTCGGTGCCCGGGGCCTGGCGCCCCTGCTGGCCTTCGGCCTCGGTGGCTTCGCCGCCGCCGGCGCCCTGCGCCAGCTGGCGTTGTCGGTGCGGGCGGCCCGCCGGCGGGGGGCCTCGGTGGTGGCCGGCCTGGTGGGGCGCTCCAGTGGCGGCATGATCGTCCACCTGGGGGTGGTGCTGGTGGCGGTGGCCTTTGCCGCCGCCTCCGCCTACCTCACCGGCGAGGAGGTGCGCCTGGTGCCGGGCGAGTCGGCCACGGTCGCCGGTCACACCGTCACCTACCAGGGCATGAACCCGCCGGTGGAGACGCCCCAGAAGACGGTGTTCAGCGCCCGGGTGCAGATCGACGGCGCCGGGGTGTACGAGCCGGCGCTCAACCGCTTCCCCAACGCGACCCAGACCATCGGCACCCCCTCGGTGCGCACCACCCTGACCGACGACGTCTACCTCACGCTGGTGGCCATGCCCGAGGAGCCCGGCGACCCCGCGCTGATCGGCGTCCTGGTGCAGCCGCTGGTCGCCTGGCTGTGGATCGGCGGCGGGGTGATGGCGCTCGGCACGGTCCTGGCGCTGTGGCCGGGTGAGCGGCGCCGGCGGGTGCGGGCGTCGCCGGCCGCGCCTCCGGCCGAGGAGCGCCAGCCGGGCGAGGCGGACGATGCGGACGACGCCGGTGGGGACGTCCCGGCGCCGGCCGTGGTGGGGTCGTGAGTCCCTCACGGGTCCTGTCGGGCGGGGTCCCCTTCCCACCCTCGCTGCGCTCGGGCGGGCCCCACCCCACCCGCCACCCGCTCGGGAGCGTCAGCGGAACGGGCCTGCGGCCCGTGCGGTACCGCCCATGAGCGCCCCCTCGGGCACCGCGGCAGCTCCGGACGGCGGCGCCTCGCCGGCGCCGGCGCCGCCCGGTGGCGGCCTGCCGGCCGCCCCTCGCCGCCGGACCGCCCTGCTCGCCGCCGGAGGCGTGGGCGTGGTGCTGGTCCTGCTGGTCGCCGTGCTGGCCACCCGCGACTACTCGGGCACCCGCACCGCCGACAGCCCGCTCCTGGGCCGGCCGGCGCCGGCGGTGGAGGGCCCCTCCTTGCTCGACGGCCGCACCTTCGACCTCGCCGACCAGCGGGGGCGCTGGGTCCTGGTCAACTTCTTCGCCACCTGGTGCGTCCCGTGCCAGGCCGAGCACCCCGAGCTGGTGCGCTTCGACGCCGCCCACGCCGGCGCCGGCGACGCCCGGGTGATCAGCGTGGTGTTCAGCGACGACGCCGACGACGTGCGCCGGTTCTTCGAGCGCCAGGGCGGCGACTGGCCCGTCATCGACGACCCCGTCGGCCGGGTGGCCCTGGAGTGGGGCGTCACCGGGGTCCCCGAGTCCTTCCTCGTCGGCCCCGACGGCACGGTGCAGGCCAAGGTGGTCGGCGGCATCCGCTTCGACAGCCTGGAGGACCTGCTGGCCCAGGCCCAGGGCGTGGCCCACGGCGGCGGGGACGCCGGGGGAGCCACTCCACAGGGACAGCGTCCATGACCGCCCGCCGCCTGCTGCCGTGGCTGGCGCTGGCCCTGGTCGTGGCCGGATCCCTCGTGGTCGGCGCCGGCGGCAGCGGGGGTCCGCCCACCGACGCCGAGCGCAAGACCGCCCTTGCCTCGGAGCTGCGCTGCCCCACCTGCCGGGGGCAGTCGGTGCGCGACTCGGACGCCCCTGCCGCCGCCGCCATCCGCGCCGAGATCGACCGGCGGGTCGACGAGGGGCAGAGCGACGAGGAGATCCTCGCCTACGTCGACAGCAAGTTCCCCGAGTCGCTCCGGCTCACGCCGCCGGCCTCGGGGCTGGGTGTCCTGGTGTGGGCCCTGCCGGTGGTGGCGCTGGTGGCGGCGGTGGCCGGCTTGGCCGCCGCCTTCCGGCGCTGGAGCGCCGAGCCTTTGCCGGCGCCGAGCGACGACGATCGCGCCCTGGTGCAGCGGGCCCGGTCGTCCGGGCCGTGACCGCGCCTGCCGCCGACCGCCTCGAGGCCCGGGTGGCGCTGGAGCAAGAGCGCGAGTTCCTGCTGCGCTCCATCGACGACCTCGAGCGGGAGTGGTCGGCGGGCGACCTGGCCGACGACGACTACCGGGCCCTCAAGGACGACTACACCGCCCGGGCGGCCCGGGTCCTTCGTGCCCTTGACGACGCCGACCCCGAGCAGCCAGCGACGGCGCCCGTCCCGCCGCCGGCGCCGGCCGGAGGCGGCCGGAGGCGGACCGTCCTCGTCGTCGCCGCCGTGGCCGCCTTTGCCGTGGCCGCCGGGCTGGCCGTGGCCTCGGCGGCGGGCTCCCGGCTCCCCGGTGACACCCTCAGCGGCGAGATCCGCGAGACCAGCGCCTCGCGGCTCCAGCAG
This sequence comes from Acidimicrobiales bacterium, assembly GCA_035942035.1. Lineage (GTDB taxonomy): Bacteria > Actinomycetota > Acidimicrobiia > Acidimicrobiales > CADCSY01 > JAHWJR01. The sequence goes on along the minus strand of DASZDK010000110.1, from coordinate 19,974 downwards.
GCCGCCGCCCTGGCCCGCGACGGCGAGCTCACCGAGGCGCTCCGCCGCTACGACGAGGTGCTGGCCGACGACCCGGACAACGTGGAGGCCCTGTCCGAGCGAGGCCTGCTGCTCGTCTCGGTGGCCTCGGCGACCGAGCGCCCGGCCCTGGCCGCCGACGGCCGAGCGTCGATCGAGCGGGCCCTCGAGCTCCGCCCGGGGAGCCCCCGGATCCTGTTCTACCGGGGCCTGGCCCTGCGTCTCGAGGGCGACGACGAGGCCGCCACCGAGGCGTTCCGCCAGGCGCTGGCGGCTGACCCGCCCCCGGCGCTGCGCCAGGCCATCGAGGAGTTCCTGGCCAGCATCAGTGAGCCGGCGCCAGCGCCCGCCGACCAGCCCTGAGGCCGCCCGGCCTCGGAGCCCGGCGTACCGGTCAGGGTCCGGCGCAGAACGACTTGAGCGGTCCTGTGGAGAGCCCGGCAGGTCAACTACACCCGGTGGGTCCAAGTAGTTTTGCGTCGGCCCCTCAGGCCGGCGGCGACAGGTAGGTGGCCCGGGAGAAGCCGCCCTCCCCGTCGGGTTCAAGCGACCACACCGAGCCCTTCTGGCAGGCCCAGTCCTCGGCGACCAGCTCCACGCCCTGGCGCTGGAGGCGGTCGAGGAGCGGGCCGACGAGGTTGCCGTGGGTGCACAGCACGGTCTCGGTGCCGCCCAGCTCCTCGAGCAGCGCCCAGGTGCGGGCGGGGTCGGCTTCCTCGGCCAGGGCCTCGTGGGTCTCCACCTCAAGGTCCAGCCGCTCGGCCAGGCGCTGCACCGTCTGGGTGCAGCGCACGTAGCGGCTGGAGAGGACCCGCTTCACCGGCAGGTCGCCCAGTAGGTGGGCCAGCCCCAGCGCCTGGGCCATGCCCACCCGGTCGAGGGGTCGCAGCTGGTCCGGCCCCTTCCACGAGGAGCGGTCGCCGGCGGCGGCGTGGCGTACGACATGCAACGTCATGGGGACCGGGATGGTAGGCCCAACGCGCCGCTGCGGCCATGGAGCGGTCAAGGAACGGCCGCATCGGTCGATACCTGGCGAGCGGCGGGACGGGGACGGGGAGCTCGGTCTGGTGGAGGAACGGCGGAATGGGAACAACTGCGGGATGAGCGACGAGCGGTTCACCGTCGGCGTGGAAGAGGAGTACCTCATCGTCGACGCCGAGACCCTGGGGCTGCGCCCGGTCGTCGACAGCATCCTCCCGCGGGCCCAGCTGCGGGTGGGCGACGACCACGTGACGGCGGAGATGCTGGCCGCCCTCATCGAGGTGGAGACGTCGGTGTGCGAGCGGCTGGACCAAATCGGCGAAGAGGTGGGGAGCCTGCGGACCCAGGTGGCGGCGGCGGCGGCCGAGAAGGGCCGGCGCATCCTGGCGTCGGGCACCCACCCGTTCTCCACCTGGCGGGGCCAGGCCGTGACCGACAACGAGCGCTACCACCGCCTCGCCGAGAACTACCAGCAGCTGGCTCGGGAGCAGCTCATCTGCGGAGCCCACGTCCACGTCTTCGTGGGCGACCGCGACGTCGCCATCCGCATCATCGACCGCACCCGGCCCTGGCTGCCGGTGCTGCTTGCCCTCACCGCCAACTCTCCGTTCTGGGAGGGCGTGGACACCGGGTACGCCAGCTACCGGATGGCGGTGTTCGACCGCTGGCCTACGTCCGGGGCGCCGATCCCGCTGGGGTCCCGGGCGGCGTACGACGAGGTGGTCGACGCCCTGGTGGCCACCGGCAGCATCCCCGACGCCAGCCAGCTCTACTGGGACATCCGCCCCTCCGATCGCTTCGACACCATCGAGTTCCGCATCGCCGACGTGTGCGCCACCGTGGACGAGACGGTGATGCTGGCCGGCCTGGCCCGGTCCCTCACCCGTACCTGCCACGCGCACGTGATGAGCGACGAGCCCTTCGACCATCCCCGGCCGGAGCTGGTGCGCGCCGCCCGGTGGCGGGCGGCGCGCCATGGCCTGGAGGGCGAGCTCGTCGACCTGTCCGAGTGCCGGGCGGTGCCCGCCGGCGACATGGTGGAACACCTGCTGGCGTTCCTGCGCCCCGACCTCGAGGAGCACGGCGAGTGGGACGAGGTCGCCGGCCTGGTGCGCCGGCAGGTGGCCCAGGGCAGCGGCGCCCGCCGCCAGCGGGAGGCGGCCGAGCAGGGTGGGGTCGTGGCCGTGGCCGCCGCCCTGGTCGACCAGACGCTGCCGCCGGCGGTCGCCTCGCCGGCGTAGCCCCTCAGCGCTCCCCGAGGGCCAGCAGCTGGTCGAGCACCGGCGGGAGCGCACCCAGCAGGGCGTCGACGTCGTCATCGACGGTGGACCAGCCCACTGAGATCCGCAGTGACCGCGACGCGTCGACCCCCATGGCCTCGAGCACCGGCGACGGCTCCAGTGACTCCGAGGAGCAGGAGCTCCCCGAGTGCACGGCCACGCCCCGGCGGTCGAGGTCCAGCAGCACCGGCTCGGCTTCCACCCCCCCGAGTCCCAGGCACACCACGTGGGGCAGTCGCCCGAGCGGGTCGCCGAGGATGCCCTCGACGCCTTTGCCCAGCTCACCGGCCAGCGCCGCGGCCACGAGGCGCTCGGTGCGGGCCCGGGCCAGGCCGGCCTCCGCGTGCAGGCTGCCGGCGGCCAGGCGCTCGGCGGCGGCGCCGAGGCCCACGATGGCGGGCACGTTCTCGTAGCCGGCCCGCCGGCCCCGTTCCTGGTCCCCGCCCACGAACAGCGGCCGCAGGCGCAGCCCCCGGCGCACGCACAAGGCGCCCACCCCGGGAGGGCCGCCGAGCTTGTGGGACGACACGCTCATGAGGTCGGCGCCGAGCGCCCGGAAGTCGATGGGCACGTGGCCGGCGGCGGCCACGGCGTCGACGTGGGTCAGGACCCCCCGCTCCCGGCAGCGGTCCACCACCTCGGCCACCGGCTGCAGGGTCCCGACCTCGTGGTTGCCCCACTGCACGTGGACCAGGGCGGTGGTGGGCCCCACCGACGCCAGCACCTCGTCGGGGTCGACCCGGCCCTGGCGGTCGACCGCCACCTCGCTGACGCGGTGGCGGGCCGACGCCTCCCGCACGCAGGAGTGCTCGACGGCGGTGATGACCACGTCGTCGCCCCGCTCGGTGGCCATCCACGTGGCGGTGACGGCGGCCTCGGTGCCGCCGCTGGTGAACACCACCTCCCGGGGGCGGGCCCCGAGCAGGGCCGCCACCTGCTCCCGGGCCTGCTCCACCGCCACCCGGGCGGCGGTGCCCTCGGCGTGGACCCGCCCGGGGTCACCGCCGGCGCCGAACCACGGGGCCATGGCCTCCCGCGCCTCCGGCCGGCAGGGCGAGGTCGAGGCGTGATCGAGGTAGTGGCGGCCGGCGCTCATCCCCCCATGGGGGTCAGCCGCGGACGGCGGTGACGCAGATGGCGTCGCCGAGGGCCCGGGAGGCTGCCGTCTCGGCCGTGCTCTCCCCGTAGAGGGTGGCCAGCATCCCCTTGACCATCCCCCGGTCGACGGCGCAGATGACCGGCGAGGCCACCGCCGCACCGCCGAACGGGCAGTGATCGGACACGATGCGCAGGGCGTCGCCCCGGCCCTCGGTGTGGGCGGCGAAGCCGTGGGCGGTGAGGGCGTCGGCCACGGCGTGGAGCGCCCGCCGGAACGTCCGCTGGCCCTCGCCGTCGCACGCCAGGGACGCCGCCATGGCCCGTCCGTAGGTCTCGCCCACCTCCTCGGCCATGGCCTCGGCCACCGACCGGGGAAGCAGCTCCAGGGCCCGGCCCAGCAGTGCGATCATCAAGTCGTCGTGGCGGACGGGGAACTCGAGGGTCATCTCGCGGCCCGTGGCCCGGTAGCGCTTGGAGGGCCGCCCGACCACCCCCGCCGGCGTGCGCCCCGCCTGCACCTCCACGTAGCCGCCGGCAGCCAGCTTGTCGAGGTGGTGGCGGGCGACGTTGGCGTGGAGATCGAAGTGGTCGGCCACCTCCGAGGCGGTGACCCCTTCGTCGCGCTCGTGCACGAACAGGTAGATCTGGCGCCGGGTGGGATCGCCGAAGGCGGAGGTGATCGCCGCCACGGCGGCGGAGAAGTCGTCGGCCGACAGCGCCGGCCTGTCGGATGCCGCCGGGCCCGGGTCGGGGAGTTCGGGCTCCACACCGCTACTGTACCCCTCGTCCTCGGCCCGACCGGAGGCGATGCCGTGCCCGTCACTGAACACCAGGTGCGCCAGGCTCTGCGCCCGGTGCAGGACCCTCAGCTCCACGGCAGCATCGTCGACTTGGGCCTGGTGCGGCGCATCGACGTCGGAGGTGGCGGCGACGTCGACGTGGTCGTCGCCCAGATCTTCGCCGAGTCGCCGGCCGACGAGCTCCGCCGCCAGGTCACCGAGGCCCTGTCCGGCCTCGACGGCGTGGGACGGGTCGGTGTCGACCTCCTGGTCATGAGCGACGACGAGCGCGACGACCTCGCCCGTCACCTCGAGGAGAGCCGCACCTCACCCATCCCCATGGCCGAGGCCGGTGCTCGCACCCGGGTGCTGTTGATCGCCTCGGGCAAGGGGGGGGTGGGCAAGTCGTCGGTCACTGTCAACCTGGCCGTGGCCCTGGCCCGGCGGGGCAAACGGGTGTGTGTGGTCGACGCCGACGTCTGGGGTTTCTCCATCCCCGCCATGCTCGGCATCGAGCGTCCGCCGGTGATCCTCGGCAACCGGCTGCTGCTCCCGCCCGAGGCCCACGGTGTGGCCTGCGCCTCCATCGGGTTCTTCGTGCGGGAGGACCAGGCCGTGGTGTGGCGGGGGCCGATGCTGCACAAGGCGCTCGAGCAGTTCCTCACCGACTTCTGGTGGGGGGAGCCCGACTACCTCCTGGTCGACCTGCCTCCCGGCACCGGTGACATCTCCCTGTCGCTGGCCTCGTTCGTCCCCCGGGCCGAGGCGTACGTGGTCACCACCCCCCAGCCCGCCGCCCAGCGGGTCGCCCAGCGGGCGGGGCTGATGTTCCAGAGCGAGGCGATCAAACTCGCCGTGCACGGGGTGATCGAGAACATGAGCTGGTTCACCGGCGACGACGGGACGCGCTACGAGCTGTTCGGCTCCGGTGGCGGCCAGGTCCTCGCCGACCGCCTGGGTGTGCCCCTGGTGGGCCGCATCCCCCTGGTGCCTGCGGTGCGCGAGGGCGGCGACAAGGGCTGCCCGATCATGGTGGCCGAGCCCGAGGGCGAGGCCGCTGCCGCCTTCACCCTCATCGCCCGTCGCATCGACGAGGAGCTGGCGCCGACCCGGCGCTACCGCTCCGAGCTGCGGGTGGTCTAGCGCCATCCCCAAGCCGATTGGCTGCCGGCCGCGGGGTCGGACGCCGGGCCGCCTACGATGTCGACCCGACCCGACCACCGGCGGACGGCCCGCCGTGCCAGGCGGTGACGAGGGGAGTGCTCGTGGACGTGCGCATCGGCGTGACTTACTCGGCCAAGGAGATCGACGTGGAGCTCGGCGACGATGCCGACGCCGGCGAGCTCCGGTCGGAGATCGAGACCGTGCTGCGCGACGAGCAGAGCGTGCTGTGGCTGACCGACCGCAAAGGGCGCCAGGTGGGGGTGCCGGTGGGCAAGGTCGCCTACGTCGAGATCGGGAGCCCGCACGACGACCGGCGCATCGGCTTCGGCGGCGGCTGACGGGGTGACCGTCGGGCTGCTCGACCGGCGGCTCCTGTTCGTCACCGGCAAGGGCGGGGTGGGCAAGACGACCATCGCCGCCGCCCTCGCCCTGCTGGCCGCCGAGCAGGGGCGGCGCACGCTGGTGTGCGAGGTCGACGCCAAGGGCGACCTGGCCGGTTCCTACGAGTCGGGGGACATCGCCTTCGAGCCCCGCGAGCTCCACCCGGGGCTGTTCGCCATGGCCATGGACACAGAGGCGTCGCTGCGGGAGTACCTCGCCGTCCAGCTCAAGCTGCCCCGCTTCACCCGCCTTGGCGGACTGGCCCACACCTTCGACTTCCTCGCCAACGCCGCCCCCGGGGTCAAGGAGATCCTCACCGTGGGAAAGCTGGCGTGGGAGGTGCGCGAGCGCCACTACGACCTCGTGGTGGTCGACGCTCCCGCCTCGGGCCACGTGATCGGCCAGCTCCAGGCGCCGCAGGCCATCAACGAGATGCTCTCAGTGGGGCCGATCCGGGAGCAGACCGGGTGGGTGCTCGAGCTGTTGACCGATGCGGCCACGACCGGCGTCGTGGTGGTGGCGGCGCCCGAGGAGATGCCGGTGACCGAGTCGCTGGAGCTGGTCGACCGGTTGGCCCAGACCAACATCGATCTCGCCGCGGTGGTGGTGAACCGGGTGCTGCCCGAGCTGTTCGGCCGGGCGGAGGAGCAGGTCTTCGAGCGCCTGGCCCGGCCCGAGCCGGCCGCCGCCCTCGCTGCCGCCGCCGGCCCCTCGGCGGTCGCGGTGGTCGACGCCGCCCGCCTGGCGGTCACCCTCCGACGCACTCGTGCCGGCCACCTGGCTCGGCTCCGCGAGGGTCTGGGCCCGTCGCGGCCCGTGCTCTACGTGCCCGAGCTCTTCGCCCGCTCCCACGGGCTGCGCGCCACCCGCCAGGTCGCCGGGGCGCTGGACGCCGAGCTGTCGTGACTCCGCGCGACACCGGCATCCCCCAGCTGTTGGCGGCCAAGGAGATCGTGGTCGTGTGCGGGGCCGGCGGGGTGGGCAAGACCACGACCGCCGCCGCCCTGGCGACCATGGCCGCGGTCCACCTGGGCGGCAAGGTGCTGGTGCTGACCGTCGACCCGGCCCGGCGCCTGGCCGGCGCCATGGGCCTGGCCGGGCTGGGCAACGAGGCGACCCGGGTCCCGGCGGAGGCGCTGGCGGTGTCGGGGGCAGAGCCCCGGGGCGAGCTGTGGGCGGCCATGCTCGACACCAAGCGGAGCTGGGACGACCTGGTGCGCCGGCACGCGCCCGATGTCCGGACCCGGGACGCCATCCTGTCCAACCCGCTGTACCGCAACGTCACCGGGAAGTTCGTGCACAGCCACGACTACATCGCCATGGAGCGGCTCTACGAGCTCCACGCCTCCGGCACCTACGACCTCATCGTCGTCGACACCCCGCCCACCCGCCACGCACTCGACTTCCTGGCCGCGCCCCAGCGCATGGCCGACTTCTTCTCCAGCCGTCTCCTGCGCTGGCTGCTGGCGCCCTACCGCAGCCGGCTGGTCAACGCCGCCTCCCGGCCCTTCTACCAGCTCGCCGACCGGCTCCTGGGCTCGGCGTTCCTCCGGGACATCGCCGAGTTCTTCATCCTCTTCCAGTCGATGTACGAGGGATTCATCGAGCGGGCCCAGGCGGTGGAACGGGTGCTCGGCGACCGCCGGACCACCTTCGTGGTGGTCACCACCCTGGAGGCGGCTCCGGCCGACGAGGCGACGCGCTTCATCGCCGCCCTGGCCGACCGCCGGCTGCACCTGGGCGCGGTGGTGCTCAACAAGGTCCTGCCCGTCGAGCTGCTCGATCCCGAGGCCACCGCCGCTGCCCGTGCTCTGCGGTCCCGCCCGGGCGAGCTGGCCGACGAGCTGCTGGCTGACGCCAGTGTGGCCGAGGCTCTGCTCGGCGCGCCCTCGGCCGAGCCGGCCGACCGGACGCTGGTGGCCCGGGTGCTGGCCGAGCTGGGGGAGAGCTTCCTGAACTTCCAGGTGGTGGCCACCCGCGAGGCCGAGCAGCGGGCGGAGCTGGGCGTGGGCGCCGAGGTGGTCACCGCCGTGCCCTCGCTCGAGACCGACGTGTTCGACCTGTCGGGCCTGCTCCGGCTGGGCCGTCAGCTCTGGGGCGGCGGGGCGGCCCGCCGGTAGGGCCACGGGCTCGGGCGCCACCGGGCGTACCATGGCGCTGGTGCTCGACTACCACCTGCACCTGTGGGAGCACGGCCCTCGTCCCCTCGAGGCCACCGTGGCGCACGTCGCCGCCTACTGCGAGGCGGCTACCGCCGCGGGGGTGACCGAGATCGCCCTGACCGAGCACCTGTTCCGCTTCCGCCAGGCCGACGCCGTGCTCGGGGGCTGGTGGCACGACCACCGCCCGCCGGCGCTGGCCGGCGCCATGGGCCGGTGGTGGGCCAGCGAGCAGGGCGGCGACCTCGACCAGTACGTCGACGCCGTGCTGGCGGCCAAGGCGGCGGGACTGCCAGTGGTCCTCGGCCTGGAGGTCGACCACTACCCCGGGCGCATGCACCAGGTGGCCGAGCTGCTGGCCGGTTACCCCTTCGACGTGCTGCTGGGCTCGGTGCACTGGCTGGGACCGTGGGGCTTCGACAACCTGGGCGACGACACCTTCGCCGCCGAGTGGGACACCCGTAGCGTGGACTCGGTGTGGGACGCCTACACCACCTCGCTCGAGGAGCTGGCCGACTCGGGCGTGTGCGACGTGCTGGCTCATCCGGACCTGTGCAAGGTCACCGGCCGGCGACCCGAGGTGCCCGACGAGTTCTATGCCCGCATGGCGGAGGCGGCGGCCCGCTCGGGCATGGCCGCCGAGGTCTCCTCCGCCGGCTGGCGCAAGCCGGTGGGCGAGGCCTACCCCGCGCCACCGCTGCTGGACCGCTTCCGCCGCGCCGGGGTGGCGGTGACCACCGCCTCGGACGCCCACGGCCTGTCGCGGGTTGCCGAGCGCCGCGGCGAATTGGCCGGCCTCCTGGCCGCCGCCGGCTACGACGAGCTGGTGGCCTACGCCGGGCGCCGGCCCCGGCCGGTATCGCTCGCCGGGGCGCCGGCGCCGGGCAGCGATGACGCGGCGGCGGCCCCGGCCGCCGGTGGTCCGCAGGCGAGCCCGGCCAGGAGGGCGTGATGGCAGGGATGGCCGAGCTCGCCCGGCTCCATGCCGGCCTCGACGGGCCGAAGCTGGCCCACCTCCACCGGTTGGTGGCCTCGTGGGGGCCCCTCGCCGACCTGTGCTTCGCCGACCTGCTGCTGTTCCTGCCGATCGCCGGCGAGGAAGGGCGCCAGTACGTGGTGGCCGGGCAGGTGCGACCCAGCACCAACCAGACGGTGTACCGCCACGACTTCGTGGGAGAGGTGGTCGACGGCGCCGAGCGACCCCTCGTGGCCCAGGCCTTGCGCAGCGGAGCCATCACCGAGGGCGAGGCCCACCTGGCCAGCCATCGGGAACGAATCCACGTCCTGGCCATCCCCGTGCGCTGGGAAGGCGAGGTGATCGGCGTGTGCAGCCGGGAGTCGGCGCTCGCCTCGGCCCGCCAGCCCGGCGAGCTGGAGCGCATCTACCTCTCGGTGTTCCAGCGGTTCGCCGCCATGATCGCCGCCGGCTCGTTTCCCTTCGCCGCCGAGGACGCCGAGACCGAGGAGGCGCCCCGGGTGGGCGACGGGGCCCTGGTGCTCGACGCCTCCGGCTGCGTCGAGTACGCCTCGCCCAACGCCGTGTCGGCGCTGCACCGTCTGGGCGTGCACCGTAACGCTCAGGGCAAGCAGTTGGGGGACCTGGGCCTGGAGGAGGTGGCGGTGCGCACCGCCTTCGCCATCGGCGGTCCGGTCACCGAGGAGATCGAGCGGGGCCCCCACATCACCGTGGTGCTGCGGTGCCTGCCCCTGCTCGACGGGGAGCGGCCGACGGGGGCCCTGCTGCTCCTGCGAGACATCTCCGAGTTGCGTCACCGCGATCGTCTGCTGGTCTCCATGGACGCGACCATCCGGGAGATCCACCACCGGGTGAAGAACAACCTCCAGACCATCTCCTCCCTGCTGCGCCTCCAGGGTCGACGCCTGACCTCGATCGAGGCCAAGCAGGCCATCGAGGAGTCGGTCCGGCGCATCCGCTCCATCGCCCTGGTGCACGAGACACTCTCCCAGGAGGGCGGCGGCGAGGTGCCGTTCAACGACATCGTGCGGCCGCTGGTGCGCATTGTGGAGGAGAGCCTGGTGTCACCCGACCGCCAGGTGCGGTTCCGGGTCGAGGGGGACGCCGGCCGGGTTCCCGCCCGGGTGGCGACGCCGCTCGCCGTGGTCGTGACCGAGCTCCTGCAGAACGCCGCCGACCATGCCTTTCCCCTGCCGGCAGGGAGTCCCGAGGCACCGGAGGACCCTGGGACGCCGGCGACGGTGGAGCCGCCGCCGGTGGGATCGGTGCTGGTCCATCTCGACAACGACGGCGAGGAGTTGGCCGTGCGGGTCGTCGACGACGGGGTGGGCCTGCCCCCCGGCTTCGCCCTCGAGGACGCCAGGGGACTGGGGCTTTCCATCGTGCGCAGCCTCGTGACCACCCAGATCGAGGGTTCGATCTCCATGCGCACGCCGGCGGGCGCCGACATCGGCGACGGGCGCGGCCCGGGCACGGTGGTGAACCTGCGCGTCCCGCTGACCGTCCCTCAGTACACGGGACGCTAGGAAGGGCTCAGGAAGCCCGGCGCTGGGCCTGGAGCCGCTGCTTGCGCAGCGCTCGCCGCTCCTCCTCGGAGGCGGCTCCCCACACGCCGGCGTCCTGGTTGGTGTCCAGGGCGAACTCCAGGCACTGGAACTGCACCGGGCAGGTGCGGCACACGGCCTTGGCCGCCTCGATCTGGGAGACGGCGTCTCCGGTGGTGCCCACGGGGAAGAAGAGGTCCGGGTCGGTGCTGCGGCACGAGGCGTCGTTCCGCCATTCGTCCACGGCCCAGGACTCGTCCCGAGTCAACGCCAGCGTCACTGCACCCCTCCCCACCAGGTCGTGATCCTCTTCACATGAGGACGGCCCTCAAACGTGCCGGCAAGCTACTTCGGGCGGCGAGCGTCGCGCAAGGGTCACGAGCCTTCGCCCGGCGCGCCGGTCAGGGCACGACGAGGCCCAGCACGTCGGGGTGGTGGCGGAAGACCAGCTCCTCGATCTCGCCGAGGTAGTCGCCGTCGACCTGGTACGGGAAGGGCCCGTGCCCGCGCACCCGCACCTCGTCGAGGTCGGTGCGGTAGTCGGTGTGGCGGTGACGGCGGGCCAGCCGGCCGGAGCGGAGCGCCGAGCCGGCGACGCTGAGGATGGTGGGCAACGACAGGGAGCGAAGCGTGAACATCACCAGGGCCCGCTCGAAGGTGGCGTCCGGCGACACGTGCAGGGCGGTGTTGCCGAGGTAGGTGTAGGGGTTGGTGTTGAAGCACAGGGCGAAGTAGGCGTCGTCGACCACCACGCCGCCGGGGAGGTGCACGGCGAACCGGGGCCGGGTCCGGTCGTAGTGGCGGAACCACGTGGTCAGGGAGGCGTAGACGTACAGCGGGTGACCGGCGTAGCGCTTGATCGCCGAGCGGCGCTCCACCTGGCTGACCACGGCGGCATCGAAGCCCACGCCGGTGTGGAACAAGAAGAAGCGGCCGTTGACCGAGCCCAGACCCACTCGGCGGAACGACCGCCGGGACAGGGCGTCGAGCAGGGTGGCCGTCGCCTCGATGGGGTCGTTGGGGATCTCGAGCGTACGGGCGAAGACGTTCGTCGAGCCGCCCGGCAGCACCCCGAGGGCAGTGTCGGTCCCGGCCAGCCCGTTGGCCGCCTCGTTCAACGTCCCGTCGCCTCCCAGCACCACGACAGCGTCGGCGCCCTCCGCTGCCGCCCCCTGGGCCAGCCGGCTGGCATGGCCGCGACGGGTCGTCTCGGCCACGGTGACGTCGTGGTCGGCAGCCAGGGCCTTGTGGATGACCACCCGGCCACGTGCGGTCACGGAGGACGCTGCGGGGTTGACGAGGAGGAGGAGGTTCGCGGGCGAGACGGTAGCAGTTGCCTCATCACCGCTGACTCGCCCACTGCCGAGCGGCTGGGGTGGCGCCGCCGGCGACCGCCGTCGCACTAGGGTCGGCGGCGTGGGCAGCCCGCGGCCCGCACCGCGCCGAACCGGTTCTGTCGACCGTCGCCGGTTGCTGGTGGGGATGGCATTCACGGCCGCCAACGTGGCCCTGGTCCGGGCCCTCCCGCCGCTTGCCTCCGGGGCGGCTGGAAGGCGCCGGCCGACCGGCGTGGTCACCCAACCGGTCACCGTCGAGGGGGCCATGGGGCCACCCGCCCCCGGGCACGTCCATGACCTGGTGGTGACGGGGGGCCGGGTGATGGACCCGGCATCGGGCTTCGACGCCACGGCCGACGTGGGCATCGACGGCCACACCGTGACCGCCATCCGCCCGCGGTCCGGCGAGCCGTTGCTGGGGCGGATCGACATCGACGCCACCGGCCTGGTGGTGGCGCCCGGCTTCGTCGACATCCTCTCCTACGACCCCAACCCCGTGGGCAGCTGGCTCAAGATCGCCGACGGCGTCACCACCAACCTGGGGATGCACGGCATCAACGCCGACCCCGAGCCGTGGTTCGCCCGGTGGTCGACCGAGGGTTGCCCCACCCACTTCGGCGGCGCCTTCGACGACCCCTGGGCCCGGGCCCGCATGGGCATCGCCCCCCACCAGGCGGCCACGGCCGACCAGGTGCGGCAACTTGCGGACGAGGCCGAGGCGGCGCTGGCGGCCGGTTGGCTCGGCATCGACGTGGAGCCTGAGTACACCCCCGGTATCGACGCCGCCGAGATCGACGCCCTCGGCCGGGTGGCGGCGGCGGCGGGAGTCCCCCTGTTCTTCCACGGTCGCTACTCCGACGTCGAGCCGCCGGGCACCAACGCCGAGGCCCTGGACGAGATCCTCGGCACGGCCCGGCGCACCGGGGCGGCGGTGCACGTGCAGCACATCGTCAGCACCGGCGGCACCTTCTCCATGAAGGAGTCGCTGGCCACCCTCGAGGCAGCGAGCGACGAGGGTGTCGACGTCACCGCCTGCACCTATCCCTACGACTCGTGGGCGACGTACCTGGGCTCTCCCCGCTTCGCCGCCGGGTGGCAGGAGCGGTTCCGCATCGACTTCAGTGACCTCCGCCTCCCCGGGGGGGAGCAGCTGACCGCCCGGAGCTTCGAGCGCTACCGGGCCGAGAACCGCCTCGCCGTGGCCGACGCCATCCCCGAGGACGACGTCCGCCGGGCGCTGGCCCACCCGCTGGTGATGATCGGGAGCGACTCCATCATCGAACCTGATGCCGAGAACCACCCGAGAGGCGCGGGGACCTTCGCCCGGGTCCTGGGCCGCTACGTGCGCGAGCAGGGCCTGCTTTCGCTCATGGAGGCGCTGGCCAAGATGACCGCCGACCCTGTCGCCCGGCTCGAGCGTGGCGCTCCCGCCCTGCGGCGCAAGGGCCGGCTCCAGATCGGCGCCGACGCCGACGTCACCGTGTTCGACCCGTCGACGGTGGTCGACCGGGCCACGGTGGAGGACCCGGCACGTCCCTCGACCGGCGTGGAGTGGGTGCTGGTCGCCGGCCGGGTGGTCAAGAGCCCCGCCGGCTTCCACCGCGACGAGGTGCCCGGGCAGGCCGTGCGCCGGGAGGGGTGACCGCGGGGTCGGGGCGCGGCTCACCGCTAATCTCTGCCGTGACGCACGGGGAGGAGAGTCCGCATGCCCGCACCGCTCGACGTCCAGGAGGCACTGGGACTCGATGGGGCTCCCGTCGCCGTCGCCTTCCTGCGGGAGCCGCCGCCCGGCGTGGCCCCCTGGGAGGACGCCCCCGTCGCTGCCGGCTGCGCCTTCTGGCGCCACGCCCGCAACGGCCGCGCCTTCTACACGGTGCCCGCCGACCACCACAACTGCGCGGTGGGCAGCCACGTGCACGGCATCACCCTCCCCGACGACCGGGCCGCCGAGCTCGGAGAGACCCTCGGGCTCATGGCCTCGGCCGGCTACGTCGACCCCGCCGAGGTGCCCGGCATCCCGACGGTGAGCGAGCCTCCTGGCGTGGTGGCCTACGCGCCCGCCGCCACCGCCCCGTTCGCACCGAGCGTCGTGGTGGTGGCCGCCACCCCCGCCCAGACCATGCTCCTCCACGAGGCGGCGCTGCGGGCAGGGGTCACGCCCATGACCGCACCCGTGTCCGGACGCCCGGGCTGCGCCGTGCTGCCTCTGGCCATGCAGCAGGGCCAGGCCGCGCTGAGCCTGGGCTGCGCCGGCAACCGCATGGTGACGGGGCTGGCCGACCAGGAGCTGTACATGGCCGTCCCCGGGCCGGCGTGGCCGGCGGTGGTCGAGGCGCTGGACGCGGTCCTGGACGCGAACCAGATCATGAACGAGGCCTACCGGGAGCGGGCGGCGGCGGTGGGGCCGCCGGCATCGGGCTGACCCAGCGGTGAGGGGCGGCGACCGTCGGGCGTTCAGGCCCGGTCGGTGGCGGCCACCGCCCACGCCAGACCTTCGTCGCGCCAACTCCGCCCACGTGTGGGTGGAAGCCGCCACCTCGGCCAACGGCTCTCGGGAAAAGCGACCGCTGCCCTCCACCAGCACCGAGGCCGCCCACGCCCCCGGAGCCTCCAGGGCGAGGCGGTACTCCACGTGGCTGGCCACCGGCCACAGCTGGTGGCCCCGTGCGAGGAGGAAGGCCGTACGGCTGGCCTGGCGCAGGCGCACCAGCCCGTCCCAGTCTCGCGCTTCGCACAACCGGTGGAACCCCTTGCGACAGCTCGTCGACGTCGCCGGCGGCCATGGCGGCGTCGATGCGGGCGCTCACACCAGTGGCCAGGGATAGCAGTGGGCGAGGGGATCAGGGGCGGGGAAGACCGGACGGCGCAGTAGTGCCTCCGCCCGTCGGCGCACGCCGGCCACCTCGTCGTCGGCCAGCAACCCGCCCAGCCCGCCGGGGAGCCCGTCGAGCATCCGCTCGAGGTCGGGTAACAACGCCGACGGCACCGGCTCGTCGGCGAAGTCCCAGATGACGGTCCGGATCTTGGGCGAGGGATGGAAGCACAGGCCGTTGTCGATGGCCCACACCCGCCCGTCCTCGCCCAGCAGGCAGTGGCCGCTCTTGCGGTCGGTGTTGTTGGCCACCAGGTCGAAGGCACAGATGACGCGCAGGGCGTCGTGGTGGGTGACGTCCTCCAGCAGGGTGAAGTAGTGCTGGCGGAAGTCGGCGGGCACGAACCGCTGCACCGACCCTTCGCCCAGGGGGCCGTCACGCACGATCGTCTCGGGGACGATGCCCCACCCCAACAGCTCGGAGAGCACCCAGGCGGCGGCCTCCCGGCGGTACAGGCCCCCGGGGAAGTCCCACAGGGGGCGCTCTCCTCGTCCGGGCTTGTAGACCGCGAGCACGCGCTCGTCGGCGCCGCTGATCTCGACGAGGAAGGTCCGGTTCGAGCTCCACGGCATGCGCCCCTTGAGCTCGATCCCCCCCTCGGCGAGCAGGTTCAGTGGGGACGGTGCCCGTTCGTCTTGATGCACACGTGACCCGAGGGGTCGAGGGGGCGCCGGCAGAGCGGGCACGGGGGGCGACCGGCGGCCACCAGGCCGGCGGACTGCACGACGAAGGCGGCGACCTGCGAGCGGCTGAGGGCGAAACGGGCCACCCCGGCGTCCGGCCTGTCGGCCTGCTCCTCCTCGGCGGACACCTCGTCGGCTCGGATCACCATCCGGTCACGGGACTCGTCGAAGGCCACCCCGAGCTGGCCCACGACCCACTCCGGCACCGCCGGCTCCATCAGCTCCGGCTGCTCAGGGAGCTCGTCCGGCGACGGGGTGGGCAAGTCGGACATGAGCTCGGCCAGGTAACCGGCGAGGGCCGCCACCTGGGCCTTCTCCAGCTTGAGGGTGATGACCTCGCTGCCGGCGACCACCTGGAGGTAGAACACGCGGGCGCCGGGAGGGCCGACGGCACCGGCCACGAAGCGGTCGACGTCGGGCAGGTCGAAGGACCTGCTCATCGGCGCGGCCTCACGAGGGCTTCAGCCCGGACAGCGGGCCGGCGACGGAGTTCACGGTCAGCACCATGGGACCGGTGGTGCCGTAGCTCACTGCGCTGATGGAGCACGGGGACACGGCGATGCGCTGGAACAGGTCGAGGTGGGTGCCGAGGGCGGACGCCACCGCCGCCTTGATGGGATCGGCGTGCGACACGGCCACCACCACACCGCCCCGGTGGCGCTCGACCAGGCGGGCCAGGGCGCCGGTGATGCGACCCTGCATCTCGGTGAACGACTCCCCGCCGGGAAAGCGAAAGCCACTGGGGTAGCGCTGGACGGTCGTCCACTCGGCCAGCTTGCCCAGGTCCTTGAGCGGCCGCCCCGTCCACTCCCCGAAGTCGCACTCCAGCAGACCCCGCTCGACCCGGGCCCGCAGGCCCCGCGCCCGGGCGATGGGCTTGGCCGTCTCCCGGGTCCGCTCCAACGGCGAGGTGTAGACGGCGTCGACCCGGTCGAGCTGGCCCAGGCGCTCGGCCACGGCCTCGGCCTGGGCGGTGCCGGCCTCGGCCAGGTGCAGCCCGGCAGCTCTCCCGGGCAGGACCGAACCGGTGGTCGGGGTCTGTCCGTGGCGGACGAGGATCACGACGGTGGCCGGCGGCGGCTTGGGTTTCCGGGTGCGGGCGGCGATGCGGTCAACCTACCGTGGCGCCCTGTGACTGTCGGCGCAGCAGAGGCGCTTGAGGTGGTGACCGCCGAGGTGGTCGAGTGCCGGGCCTGTCCCCGCCTCGTGGAGTGGAGGGAGCGGGTGGCGGTGGAGAAGCGAGCCGCCTTCGCCGACGAGGAGTACTGGGGCCGGCCGGTGCCGGGCTTGGGTGACCCCGCCGCCGGGCTGCTGGTGGTGGGCCTGGCCCCGGCCGCCCACGGCGGCAACCGCACCGGGCGCGTCTTCACCGGCGACCGCTCGGGCGACTGGGTGTTCCGTGCCCTGCACCGGGCCGGGTACGCCAACCAGCCCACCAGCGAGCACCGCGACGACGGCCTCACCTTGGTGGGTGCCTACGTCACCGCCGGCGTGCGCTGCGCCCCGCCGGCGAACAAGCCCACGCCGGCGGAGCGTGACGCCTGCGCGCCGTGGCTGGCTCGGGAGTGGTCGCTGCTCGCCGAGGTCCGGGTGGTCGTGGCCCTGGGCGCCTTTGCCTACCAGGTGGTGGCCGGGTTGGCCGGCCTGCGTCCCCGCCCTCGGTTCGGCCACGGTGTGGAGGCGGTCGTGGGCGACGGCCGCACCGTCGTGTGCTCGTACCACCCCAGCCAGCAGAACACCTTCACCGGGAAGCTCACCGAGGAGATGTTCGACGCCGTGTTCTCCAGGGCACGGGAGCTGGCGCCGCCGCCCGGTGAGGGTCAGTCGACCGACCGCAGCAGTGCCAGCAACTCGCCGCCGGCGTAGCCCACGGAGATCACGCCGAGGAAGGCGGCCACCAACTGCGCCAGCCGCCGGTCCCGGAGGCGGAGCGAGGCGCCGGCGCCCACCCGGGCGCCGGGGATCACGGTGACGGCCAAGAGCAGGGCAACGCGCCAGTCGATGTTGCCGAGGAGCCCGTGGGCGAGGGTGCCCGGCACGGCGAAGGCGCCGACGCAGACGAGGGAGGTGGCGACCGAGGTGCGCAGCGGCAGCTTGCCGACCTGGTTGAGCCCCGGGACCAGGACCAGGCCCCCCCCAATGCCGAGCAGGCCGGACAAGCCGCCGGCGACGACCCCCACGCCGGCGTAGCGCCCCGGCCCCGGCCGTGGCGGCGCACCCTCCTCCTCGTCGTCCCCGTCGCTGCTCAGGGCGCTCTTCTCCTCGCCGCCGGCGCTCCGGGACCGGCGGCCGATGCGCCAGGCGCTCAGCGCCAGGAGGGCGGCGGTCATGATCTGCAGCACGTGGCCCTGCCCGGGCACTGCCGGGGCGGCCACGGCGCCGCCGAGCGCAGCGAGCACGCCGACGGGCACGGTGAGGGCGACCGCCCGCCAGTTGATCAGCCCCTCGCGCTGGTAGCGCAGCCCCCCGCTGATGGCGCTCGGCAGTACGGCCGGCAGCGTGGTGCCCACCGCGATCAGCGGCGGTACCCCGAGGAGACGGATGCCCGGAGTGGACAGGATGGCCCCGCCCACGCCGAAGGCCCCCGACAAGACGCCGGTGCCCACCCCCAGGAGCAGGGCGAGGACGTCCCGCAGCCAGCCCGGTTCCATTTCATTTGCGCCGGCGATAATCCGCCGGCGCCCGTTCGCACGGAGCCGCATGGGCGTCGTCAGCTGCTCCGCCTGGCGGCTGCGCAGCGTGGCCCCGGCGATAATCCGCCGGCGCCCGTTCGCACGGAGCCGCATGGGCGCCGTCAGCTGCTCCGCCTGGCGGCTGCGCAGCGTCACTCATCTCAGGCGCAGAGGCGGGCGGCCACCCGCTCGGCCACCGCATGGACGTCGACAGGCGGCATGGGGTCGGGGCTATCGGCCAGGATCACGAGGGTCACTGCTCGTTCCTCGTGCAGGGCGACCAGCTCGAGGTGGATGGGCAGGATCCCGTCGGCGTCGGCCGCGGTCAGCCGGGCCCGGTGGGCCGCCGACTGGCCGCGGGCGTCGATGCCTTGCACGGGGGCGGCGACGTGCCCGAGCAGGGTGGCCCGGCACTGGTCGGGATCGACCTCGGCGGCCATGCCGTACACGAAGGCCGAGGCGAACCGCTCGTGCGCGAGCGTGGCGAAGGCCAGCTCGGCCGCCGCCTCCGAGGCCAGGAGCCAGACCACCGAGTAGGCGAGCGCGTCGTCCCGGGTGAAGCGGGCGGACTCGGCGGAGGCAGTGACGTCGGGGTCGGGGAATCCCGCCAGGCAGGCGTCGAGCAGGTCGTCACCGTGGACGATCTCGGCCACCGCCTCGGGGGCGGGGATCGCCTTCCAGCCGGCGCCGGGCAGGTCGAAGGCCCGGAGCACGATGCGCCGCGCCCGGGTGGCGTCGCCGGGGTCCATCGAGGATCACGAGGCGGAGGCCGGCGCCGGAGACGGCGCGGCCGCCGGCGAGGGGGCTGGCCGCAGGCGTGGCGCCTCCACCGCCGACTCCGGCCAGCGCTTGCGGCTCTTGATGCTCAGCTTTCGCAGCAGGGCGATGGCGCCGGGGTCGTCGTCGCCGGGACGGCCGACGATGGTGCCGTCCTCGAGCATGCGCACGAGGATCTCCCGTCCCAGGTCGGTACGGACGATGGTGAGGGTCCAATCGTTGAACTTGCCGATGCCGCCGGTGGAGATGTCGGCGTGCTGGGCGGCGAAGTCGGGGCAGCGCTTGCACCCCTCACGGGTCCAGGCGTGGCACTCCTTGAGCGGGATCTCGTGGTAGTCACCGTTGCGCATCCAGATCTGCATGACGCCCTTGATGTTCATCTTGACCATGTCCTGTTTCTTCAGGCCGTACTTGGCCTCGAACAGCTCGGTGAAGATGGCGTCGTCGAAGGTCTTGGAGCACAGCAGCCCGATGTTGAGGGCGAAGCGCCGCGCCGGTTTGCCCACCTTGCGCACGCCCATGATCGGCGGCACGGAGCTGTGGCAGCTCATCCCCACCAGGGCCAGCTTCTCGGCGCCGCCGGCCACCGCCTCGCCGTAGGCCATGGGCGTGGCCGAGTAGGTGTAGCGGCTGCCGGCGGCGGCCAGCACCTCCTCGGCGGTACGCGCGACGCCGGGGAGCGCCTTCCACGACGTCCCGTCGCCCTCCAGGTAGGAGACCAGGGCGGCGTCGATGTAGCCGTGCTCCAGGCACCAGATCAACAGCGCCGACACCAGGCCGCCGTCCTGGCCCACCCGGTGGACGAACTCGTCGCTGGCGCGGGCCAGGATGATGTCCTTGGAGATCCCGTCGACCTCCTCGGGCCGGCGGGGTCGCCCGAACAGGGCGGTGTCGATCTCGGGCTCCCAGCTCCGGAAGCGGGGGCAGGCCCGGGTGCAGGACGTGCACCCTCGGTCACCGTGGCCGCAGCCACCGGGGCCGCCTTCGTCCTCCAGGTGGAACGGCTTGTACACCCCCTCGGCGTCGTCGTAGCCCAGTACGTCGTGCGGACACGCCACCACGCAGCCCGAGCAGCCGGTGCACAGCCCGGAGGTGACCACCTCGTCGAACAGGTGGGCCCAGTGGGGGGTCCAGCGCTGCTTGGTCTCCGCCACGGCCATGGCTCGATGCTAGGGCCGAAGGGGTCGGTGGAGACCCTCGACCGCCCTATGGGCCCGCCGCGGGGGCGCCGGCGCCGGATGGGAGCCCCCCC
>DASZDK010000109.1:0-8929 GCA_035942035.1 Acidimicrobiales bacterium | reverse complement strand
AGCCCGGCCGAGACGTGGACCTCGACTGACACGGGGCGGCCCTCGACGCCGAGCAAGGTGGCGGAGGCGATGGTGGCGAGCACGGCGGCTCCTCTCGGAAGGGTTCGCGAGGAGAGCCGTTGCCGCCGGCGATCGAGCGGTACCTGGAATGCTAGGGAGAGGGTGCGACAAGCACATTGCGCCGGGCGATGATCCGCCGAGCGCCCGTTGCACCGAACTGCGCATCTGCTGTTGCTTCTCCGCCCCGGGCCGCAATTCCAAGCTGCCTCCAGGACGTCGGTCGGTCTACCGGGAGCATGGGGCGAGCGCGCTTTGCGCATCACTTTCTCAGACGTCTTCGCCGGCCAGACAGATCGGGTCAAGGCGCTGCTGGTACTGGCCCCGGTCGGCAACGCGCTGTCTGGTGGCCCAACGTGGTGGTGCCCACGCCCGACGTCGTGCGCTTCGCCACCCCATCTTGTTCCTCACCGACTTCTGCGAGCCGCCGACCCGGTTTCGAAATCGTCTTAGGAGAGCGGGGAGAGTGACGATGCTTGTAGTGGCGGCGCAACTTGCCTGTTCATTCTCATGGTGCCGCGGAGACGCGAGGTCGGGCGTTCCCCTTCTACGACGTGTCGTGGAACCCCGCCCGGCTGCTCTCGCTCGGCGCCGGCGGTGTCCTCGCCGACCTGGGTGGACTTGGACGCCGTCTACGTTGTCTCGGCGGTGCTGCTGTTCTCAGCCGCCGCCGTGACGTGGCGACGAAGCTGCTACGGCCACGGGTGGACGGGTGGCGGCCCGCGGCCTCGAGCCCGTGACCCCGTGCGCCATCGGGCCTGGTCGACGTCGACGCTCTGTGTCCCTCAAGACGATGGCTCCACCTCGATCAGCCTCGCTCCGGCCACCGCTTGGACGTGCCACCCACCCGTCAGAGCGCCGGGCACGGTCAACGCCACGACACAGCCACCGAACCCGGCCCCGGTCAGGCGCGCCCCGTGAACGCCGGGGATGGCCGACAGCTCGGTCACGAGCGCGTCCAGGCGGGGGGTCGACACTTCGAAGTCGTCCCGCAGGCTCTCGTGGCTGGCGACCATCAAGGCGCCGCATTCCTCGACCCGGCCGGCGCGCAACGCCCCGCTGAAACGGCGGACCCGCTGGTTCTCGGTGACCACGTGGCGGGCGCGGGCCCGCACGACAGGGTCGGCCAGGGACTCCACCGCGTCCAGGCCGGCGAGGCGGAGGGGGCCGAGGACGGCCTCCGCGGCTCGGCACTGCGCCCGGCGCTCCGCATACGCGGAGTCCGCCAGTCCGCGGGACTGGCCGGAGTGGACGACGACCACATCCACGTCCTCGGGCAGCGGTATCGGGTTTACGGTCATCGACGAACAGTCGATCAACAGGGCGTGGTCCGGCAGGCCGGCAGCCGAGGCGAGCTGGTCCATCACCCCGGACGGGACGCCGCTGGCCCGCTGCTCGGCTTGCTGGCAGGCCACGGCAAGCTCGACGCTCGACCCCCGGAAGCCGAGGGCCAGTGCGACCGCCACCTCCAACGCGGCGCTCGAAGACAGGCCGGCGCCGACGGGCAAGGTGGTGGAGACGCGGCCGGTGAACCCCTCGATTGGGCGGAGGACGGACACCACGCCGGCCACGTAGCGCGCCCATGGTGGTGAGACCGCCGCCGGGTCGGCGACGCCCAGTGGGACGACTGCTTCGCCCGGCAGGTGCTCGGACACCAGGCGCACCTCGTTCCCACCTCGACGCCCCTCCACGGTGGTCACCAGGTCGATGGCCATCGGCAGGACCAGGCCGCCGACGTAATCGGTGTGGTCGCCGATGAGGTTGACCCGTCCGGGCGCCACCGCTCGCCATCGCCCGCCCACGGCTAGTCCACCCGCGCGCTTCGCAGGGTGGCCGCCGCCTGCTCGGGGGCCACGTCGTTGAGGAAGGCGCCCGCGCCCAGCTCCGAGCCGGCCAGGTACTTGAGCCGGTTGGCCGCCCGGTGGACGGGGGTGAACTCGATGTGGAGGTGGCTCACCGGCTGCCAGTCGCCGTCATCGGTCGGAGCTTGGTGCACGGACATGACATACGGCAGCGGGAAGCCGAACAGCGCGTCGTAGCGCTCGACCACCTCGACCAGCAGCGAGGCCAGCGCGTCCCGGTCGGGGTCGCTGAGGTCGAGGACCGACGGTGCATGCCGGCGCACGACGACATGGACCTCATAGGGAAACCGGGCAGCGAAGGGCACGAAGGCGACGAACGCACCGTTCTCTGCGACCAGGCGCGAGCCTTCCGACCGCTCCTGGGCGACGACGTCACACTGAAGGCACGTCCCGTTCTGGTCGAGGTGTCGACGCGCCACGTCGAGTTCCCGAGCAGGCAGGGGCGGTACCTCCGGGTAGCCGTAGATCTGGCCGTGGGGATGGTGCAGCGTCACTCCCACGGCCTCGCCCCGGTTCTCGAACGCGAACACGTAGGCGATGTCGTCGCGATCGCCGAGGTGGGCGTAGCGCTCGGCCCAGACGTCGACGAGCAGGCGGACACGCTCGGGACCGAGTGAGACGAGCGTGGCGCGGTGGTCGTCGGCATACACGACGACCTCGGTGGCACCGGCCGCCGGCTCCACCCGGTACGCCCCCGAGCCGGCGACCTCCGGAGGGGGCGGGTCGGCCACGAGTGGAGGAAACCGGTTGTCGAATACGGCCATCTCGAACGATGGCCACGGCACCTCGGTGGGCGAGGAGCTCTCGACCGTCGGGCACAAGGGACAGTGCTCGGCGGGGGGAAGGAAGGTGCGATCCTGGCGGTGGGTGGCGAACGTCCGCCACTCGCCGGTGAGCGCATCACGGCGACGCTCGGTCATCGGCCCACCTCGGTGGCGTGGGAGTAGCGGGCCACCCGCCGCCCGTCGGGCAGCCGCGCGCGGTCGACATGGAGCAGGCGCCGAGGCTCTGCCGCCCAGCGCACGAGGTCGGCGAGCAGCGCTCGGGCGGCGCCGTCACCGACCGCGGCTCGCTCGCACAGGCGGTACTGGCAGAAGATCAATCGGCCCCCGCCCACGCGATGGCTGCCGACGACGGTGCCGGTCATGGCTCTCGGCACCGGCTTGTAGGCGATGACCACGGGCGTATCGGGGAAGGCGGTGGCATCGACGCTCGTCACCACGCTGTGCGCCTGGACGGTGGAGTCCTCGGCGACGAGGAGGTTCCGCCTGGGCATGGAGGGCAGGGCACCGTGGTCGGTGGTGAAGCGGAACACCGACGAGCCCCACTCCGTGCTCACGGCCTGCAACGTCACCGGGACGGGATAGTGCTCGGCAGCGTCAATGGATTGGGCGAGCACGACGACCACTTCACCACGGTCCAGTCTCACCGCCACGTCCTTCGCCGTGCGCTCGTGGAGGCAGCCCTCGGCGACGATGGCGGGGCCGCTCTCCCCCGGCGACGCCAGGACCCGCTCGAGGGCCTGGCGGTCGACGGCGGCATCCCCCAGCACCTGGACCGGTACCGGTGCCGCAGGCGGAGCCACCACGTGCAACGTGTAGCGGTTCTCCGCCAGCACCCCGCCGCCCGCGTACAGGCGAAGCACCAGGTCGTGAGAGCCGGGCACGTCAGGCGCTACCAGCACCACGGTGCCGACTCGAGCTGCCCGGGCCGCCTGGAGGCGTGCCAGACGGACGGTCGACGACCACTCACTGGACCGGCCGCCCATGCCTTCCGGCTCCGGTCCCGATCCCGCCGGGGCGACCGGGTCTTCCAGTCCAGGTGGCGGTTCGAGGTCGCCGAAGCGTGCGTGGATCTCCACGTTGTCGAGGGCGGGGCCGTCGTTGGCGACGTGGAGAGGCGCCTCGACGAGCTCGCCTGCCACCACGACGAGGGTGTCGAGCCGGAGCATGGGGAGCACGACCTGGTTCGCCCGCGTCATCTCGGCCACGGCAATGGGCTTGGGACGGCGATGCAGGTCGAGCAGGCCGTTGTACTCGTAGGGCACGTCGGTCAGCTCGGTGAGGCAGTACCCACCGATGTCATCGCAGCGGCGGAACACCTCGGCTTGGAGCCGGTCGGAGAGCCCCTGGTAGCGGTGGGTCTCGGTGAGGAAGCGGCTGACGCGCCCGGGCCACAGCGTCTCCGCGAGTGCTGCCGAGTAGATCCCCCGGGCGTCCCAGAAGGGGGGGTCGGGGAGTCTCGGCATGTCGGGAAGGCCCCAGTCACCGAACTCTGTCACGAATAGCGGACGTTGCTCGCCGCTCCAGCGCTCGCATGCCTGCTCCACCTTGTCCAAATACTCGGCGTGGAGCCGCCCGTACCAGTGGGCGGTGAGGACGTCCCCGGCGACGACACGCTCGGGATCGGGTTCCACCCAGTCGTTCTCGATGATTGGCCGCGTGGGATCGGCTTGCCTGGCCGCGGCCACCAGGGCCCTGGCGAAGCGCTGGTAGCGGACGGAATCCCGGAGCTCGGGGCGCTCGAGGCATAGCTCGTTCATCACCGACCACAAGATGACGCTCGGGTGGTTGCGATCACGCTCGATCTGGCGGCGGACGGCTGCCACCGCCCGAGTGGCCGTCACCGACTCGCCGTCCGCACCGAGCTCGTCGTGAGCGATGGGCTCGGCAACCGGGGCGTCACAGTGCAGCAACATGCCCAGCTCGTCGCAGACGTCCAGGTAGCGCGGATCGAACGCCTTGATGTGCAGGCGGAGAGTGTTGAATCCCATGGCTTTGGCGGCCCGGACCTCCTCCTGGATCTCGGCGCGCTTGCCCTCGGCGTAGAGCTCGTCAGCGCGGAAGCCCTGCACCAGAACGCTTTTCATTCGGTAGGGCTCATCGTTCACCAACAGGCGGTTGCCTTCGATGCGCACCGTGCGGAGCCCGAACCTCACGACGGCGCGGTCGCTCACCGCACCGTCGACCACGACGTCGACCAACGCCGTGTGCAGCACGGGGTCGCCCGGATGCCACCGCGCGGCGTCACTCCGTCCCAACCGGGCCACGGTGCGAACGGAGACATCCGGTTCAAGCTGCACGTCTTGGTCGACAACGCGGCCGATCGCCCGGACGCCGAGGCGGGCCTCCAGGGGATACTCGCCCCGGCTCTCGAGCGCGACCTCGATGCGCAGGTCCTCCGGATCACCGTTCACGAACACCGACGCAAGGACTACCGCCCCGTGGCGACGCAGGGTCACCGACTGCCAGATGCCCCCGTAGGTCATGTAGAGGCTGGGACGACTGGGGAACATGTGGTTGGCCCACCCTTGCTTGCCGTGGGCCAGACGGAGGTGCTCGGGATGGTCGACCGGCGGATCGAAGACGCGCACGGCGACGACGTTCTCTCCCCGCTGCAGAGCGGTGGTGGCGTCAAAGCTGAACGGCATGAACGGGTTGTCGTTGGAGCCGAGGAACACGCCGTTCAACCACACGTCAGCGATGTCCATCACCCCGCCGAAGGTGAGGCTCCACCAGCCGGAGACGTCCTCCATCGAGAACCGCCGGCGATACCACGCCACCCCGTCGAGCTCCAGCCTTCCTTGGGCCTCCCACAGCCCGGGAACGTCGATCGGCTCCGGGTTGCGGGCGTCCAGGCCCGCCAGGGACGACGAATCCCCCGCGAAGAACTCCCACCTGCCGTCGAGACTGGCGACGCCATGCTCGTCGACACGGAGGACGCCTGCCTTCACTGCTGCCCCACAAGCACCACTCTGCCGCAGCGTGGACTCACGGTGGGTTCACCTCCGTCTCGGACGCCGGCTACCCCTCTTCGAGCAAGAAGTCCAACACGTATTCCTGAGCGATGGGTCCGAGCTCGTCGGTGAGCGCGCAGCGACGAAGATGGGCCTTGACGTCGGTCGGGAGGCTCTCGTAGTAGTCGCGTGTCAGCGTCAGGTCGTGGTCCGCAAACGTCTCGTACTGCGCCGCCATGACACCCAGGATCAGCACCGGCCTGGGATGGGGTGACACGTTCTCGGTCCCCCGATGAATGGCCAGGCCCGAGCGAAGTGACACGTCTCCGGCCTTGGGCATGCGACGCTCCAGTCGCTGCTCGTAGCGGCCGGAGAGCGCTGCCGGAACTCGCATGCCCTGATCGAAGTCTGCGCTGTCGTCGAAGTGGGTTCCCGGAGCGATCTCCAGCGGCCCCATCTCCGGCGTGACGTCGAGGCACGTGGCGTTGATGGCGAGCGAGCTCAACCGACCCGTCCCTTCCGTCTCCGGTGGCGTGGGGAAGTCCCGGTGCAGTGGCTGCCGCACCGCGCCCGGCATCGCGACGTCGAAGCCCAGTTCTACAAACTGATAGTCGTCTCCGAGCACGCCACGACACACCGCGTCGACGAGACGATTGGACACGAGATCCCTGAAGCCGCGGACGCGCTCGGGGTGCACCGCCAGGTAGTAGCGCCTTGCGACCTCCCCCGGCCCTCGCGGGACGCGAGCTCTCGCCTGCCCGACGGGGGACCCGAGGTCGCGCGCCTCGGCTTCGGCGTAGAGCACCTCGAAGTCTGCGAGGAGGTCGGCGGCCCACTGCCTGGGCAACGCCCCCTTCAGGGTTGCGGTGCCATCGCGGTGGATGGCGTCGATGCCGGCCTGCGCCCCAGCCGTCGCCGTGAGACTCGGATCGTTCATTGTCACCCTCCTGGAAGGACGCGAACGTAGCCCTGCGCCGGGCCATTCAGGCCGCGGCCCCAGCAACCCGTGGCCTGCCGCTCAGGTGGCCTTGGCTCCGTCCATCCTCGTCACCGCCACGCCCGCGAAGGCCGCGCTGGCGGCGCTCGTGAAGAGGCCGATCGGACCGCCGGGATCCGGCGTGAACCCAAGCGAGGTGCCGTCCAACCAGACCTCGGCCGAGGCCATGCCCGCCCTTGCCAGCATCAGCTGGTGGAAGGCGCGGTGGTCGAGCCCCGGCCGCAGCCGTCCAAGCAGGCCCGCTGCCCTCACCCCACCACCGCGCCACGACCGCCAGGCCAGCACCCCCTCACCCGGCTTCAGCTCGACACTCACCTGATCGCCGTCACGTGCCCCCAGCAGAATGCCGTAGCCGGCGCGCATGCTCCGGCACCGCCGGAGCGCCAGGTTCACCTCCACGAGCACGTCACCGGGTGGTGTACCGACGATGGCGGCGGCGGCCCACGGCGCCGCCTGCTCGCGTTGCACGGTCTCGCCGTCGCCCGCTTCCCACGACCCGCCCGCGACGTCCCATTCGTTGCGATCGAGCGATCGCCGGGGGTGGTCGAAGTGATGCCGCACCTCGGGCAGCGGTGGCCGCGGCTGGGCGCCGGCGGTCGGCCCCGGCGAGGTGGGGCCGTCGGGTGACCACCTGAGGCGGTCGATGCACATGTAGCGACCACTGAGGCGAGGATCCCAGGCGTGGTAGACGAGGTACTCACTCACGTTGTCGGGGGCGAGGACGATTGAGGCATGGCCCGGCCCGATCACCCGTCCAGGGACCGTCCGAAGGACGTCGGCCCCCGTGGGCGCGGGGCGGTGAACGTAGGGACCGAGCGGATGGTCAGCCACCGCGCAACCGACGCCATAGCTCGCCGACCGCCAAGCGCCGCCGCTGAAGAAGCACCAGTAGCGGCCGTCGCGCTTCCGCACGAACGGGCCCTCGACGGTGTACCAGTCCTGCACTCGGCCGTACCACCGGCGTGCACGCTCGTAGAGGTGCCAGTCCTCGGAGGGACGGACGACGGTGACCCGCTCCCGCGCGAGGGTCACCATGTCGATCATCCGGTCGGCGACGATCCCAGTGCCGATGCGCTCGCCGTCGAGGAAGTCCCGACTGTAGAACAGGTACCAGCTGCCGTCGTCGTCACGAAAGGGGTGGGCGTCGATGGTGAAGGGGTCCTCGGGATCGAGCACATTCCCCTGGTCGGTGAACGGCCCGACCGGGTTGGAGGCCGTGGCGACGCGGAGCTGGTGGCCCTCCCCCTCGACCCCGCCTGTCGAGTGGTAGAGGTAGAACGTCCCGTTGTCGTAGGCAACCTCGGGGGCCCAGTGCTGGTTCTCCCCCCGGGGTGCCGGCAGGGCGGTCCCGGCCGGCTGCCAACTCACCAGGTCCAGAGAGGTCAGGACGGGCACTGGTCCCGCCGCGGGCGTGCCGAAGCCGTAGTAGCGGCCGTTGTGCTTGAGCACGAACGGGTCGGCGAGAAGACCTGAGTAGACCGGGTTGCGAACGACCCGATCGCTCGGCCTCACGGCGTCACGCTGGGTCGGGCGTGGACGGAACCTCGGCCACCGTGCCGTCGGCCAGGACCACGTCGGCGAAGGTGCCCTCCGTGTCGGCGCCCACCCGCATCGCCCGACGGTACCCCCCTGCCCACCGTCCGAAGCGGGTCAAGGGCTCGGGGGCGAAGATCCACACCTCGGTCTCGCCCAGGAGTCCTCGAAGGACCGCGCCTGGCGGCCCACGCCGGCGTCGTCCCCGTCCCAGACCACCACCGCCTCGTCGGCGTGGCGGGCCAGCCAGGCGTCCCGGCGGGTCGAGAGCGGCGCCGGCCTGCTGCTTGGTCTTCCGGGCCGTCGCCTGGATGAGCGCGGGGTAGCGGCGCCGGCGAGGAGCTCGCCGTGGCGTCGCCGTGCCGGCTCCGGCCACACCGTGTCATGGCCGGGGGAAAGGCAGGACGGCCACGTACCGCAGCCCCGCGCCGGCGCATTCAGGCAGGGCCAGGACGGCACAGCAGACAGAGACCGCGCTGGCGCCGGTCGTACGGAGGCGTGCGCTCGCCCTGCCGGGGCCCAGGCCTGGTGTTGGTGTTGGTTTGCTGACGCCGCCAATGCAACGTTTGTGACGGCCCCATAGGCGCCTCGCCCGGGCCAGCGTGAAACTACGAGAGCACCTCGAGTTCCGGCTGGGTTTGGCGGGTGAGGTTCTTCAGTACCCCCGAGTCCTGAGACGTGACGTTCCGCAGCTCGGAGTTGTTCCCCTCGAACAGCGCGCTCGCCTTGAAGCGCTCCATGGAC
>DASZDK010000108.1:0-11977 GCA_035942035.1 Acidimicrobiales bacterium | reverse complement strand
TGGTCTAGGTCTGCCCAGGACGGACCATCCGGCGAGGCTCAGGTGGGGCAGGCGCGAACCAGCTCCGCCTCCTGCCACCCCCAGTCGACGATCCTGGCGCCCTCCACGGCAGGAGCGGTGCCGGGCTCGGCCGAGCTCGGGGTGCGCACCGTCCACTCCTGGCGACCACCGGGGGCCAGGACGACCGGCCCGGGCGGGCCCGCCACCGCCACCGCCGAGGCCCCCGAGCCGAGGACGACTTCGAACGCCCGGACCACCGCCGTTGCTGGCGTCGGGTTGGTCAAAGTCCCCCGTACCTCGGTGACCGAGGTGGTGGGGACGCCCAGGGCCGGTACCACGTCGATCCCAGCCCGGCGGACCGCGGCGTCGTCGACGACGATCTGGGGAGCCCCGGCGGGGCAACGCACGGGGGGGGCCGACTCGGCACGGGAGGGCGGGGCCGGAGCACCCGCCCGTGGCCCCTGCGGCGCATTCTGAGCACCCGCCGGCCCTCGCCGACGTGCGGTCGCGTCCTCGGGGCCGGCGGTGGCTTCCGTCTCCGTCGCCGCCGGCCGCTTGTCATCGGACCGGCGCTGTTCTTCCCCGGGCACGGTGGAGGCGTCGGCCGCCTGTCGCTCGGCTCCCGGCGAAGGCTGGCCCTCCCCTCCCGACGAAGGCTGACCCTCCCCGGCGACCGGCTCTTGGCCCGCGGCCGCCGGTGGCGAGGAGACCGGCCACGACACCCACGGGTTGGTCCGCAGCGCCGGGCGTTGCGGCGCCGGTGCCGACAGGGGGGTCGCGGCCGCCGGTGGGCCGTCGACGTTGCGGAGGCGGGTGGGCGGCTCGCTCGGCGGCCCCAGCGTCGCCAGCAGCACCACCCCGGTGAGTGCAAGGGCCGCCAGGGCCGGCTGCCGGGGGCCGACCCGTCGTTGGCGCCGGCGCCCACCGGCCCGTGGACTGGCCGAAGCGTCGGCCAACAGGACCGGTGAGCGAGGCGGAGCGGGCGGCACCGGCTCGGCGTGCTGGTCGTCCAGCACCGCGGCGACGTTGGCCAAGAAGGCGCTCAGGCGCAGGCTGCCGGCGAGGGGCGGGTGCGGCCCCGACAGGACGACTCCGTCGGCGTCCCGGCCCACGACCCCCACCCGCACCAGCGCATCCAGCGCCGCCTCGACCTGGGCCCGAGGAAGATCGAACTCGCCTGCGAGGTCGTCCAGCGGGACCCGGACCCTTCCGCCGGCGTCGGCATGGTCGAACAGCAGCCCGAGCAGGCTCAGCGCCTCGAGACGCTCCCGGCGGGGCGTGCCCGCCGCCAGCAGGCGCGCCGAGACCACACCGACCAGATCGTCGTCCTCGGGCGGGCCGCTGGCGCCGCCGCCCGCGGCGGGTTCCCGTGCCGTCGTGCCCCCTCCGTTTCGTGGGGCAGGCGACCCTCCCCCTGGTCGGACAGTGTGCCAAACAACCGTGGCGCCGTCACTGCCAGCAGTCCGTCGCCTACTGGTGCCAGTCGCCGCGTTCGTGCAGGACCTGCTTCAGCACCGCCGGGCGGTCGGTCATGATGCCGTCGACGCCGAGGTCGAGCACCCTCACCATCTCCTGCCGGTCGTCGATGGTCCACACGTGCACCTGCATCCCCCGCCGGTGGACCGCCTCCACCAGCCGGCGGTCGAGCACGGTGACGCCCCGGGTGGCCACGGGTACCTGGGCGCAGGCGGCAGGGAGGCGCCCCGTGGGCACACGGCGGGCGGCGGCCATGAGCCGGGCGATGCCGAGGGGCCCCAGTGAGGTGCACAGGTCCGGGCCCAGCTGGCGCCGGACCCGAGCCAGGCGTCGATCGGAGAAGGCGCCCACGCACACGCGATGGACGCTGTCCGTGCGCCGCAGCACCTCGATCAGCGGCTCCACGCTGGCGTCGTGCTTCGGGTCGATGTTGACGCACGCCTGCGGCCAGGTGCCGAGCAGGTCCTCGAGCAGGGGGATGGCATGGCTCCCGGCCACCCGGGCTCGTCGCACCTCCGACCACGGGAGGTCGCCGATGCGCCCGACCCGGTCGGTGACCCGGTCGAGCTCGTCGTCGTGGAAGGCCACCAGCACGCCATCGGCGGTGGCGTGCACGTCGGTCTCGAGGTAGCGGTAGCCGAGGGAGACGGCGTGCTCGAAGGCCGCCATGGTGTTCTCGGGATGCTCACCAGCGCCCCCCTGATGGGCGAAGGCGAGGGGCCCGGGGTGGTCGAGGAACGACCAGGGCGACCGGGGCACGGCCGACGACCCTAACGCCTGGTGCCGGCGGGGGGCGACGGCGGGGCGCCGGTACAACCCGGCTCCCGAGGGAAGAGGCACTGCCTGTCGGTACGGTGGCGGGAATGGATGTGACGAGCAGGTTCGCGGCGATCATGGCCGGGCCCGAGGCAGCGATCCCCCTCGACGAGGCGGCCCTTCTCGTCGCTGCTGCCGTCCGCCCCGACCTGGACGTGGCCGCCGAGCGCGCTCGGCTCGACGAGGTGGCCGCCGCGGTGTGGGCGCCGAGGCTCGACGCCCTGTGCAAGTGCCTCTTCGACGAGCTCGGCTTCGCCGGCGATGCGGACGACTACTACGACCTCCGGAACTCCTGCCTCGACCAAGTGGTCGAGCGCCGCCTGGGGATCCCCATCACCCTGTCGGTCCTCCTGGTCGAGGTGGGTCGCCGGGTGGGGGTTCCTCTCGTCGGCGTGTCCATGCCCGGCCACTTCCTCGTGCGCGACGAGCTCGACCCGGAGGTCTTCGTCGACGCCTTCGCCGGCGGCGCGGTGCTCGACGCCGCCGGGTGCGAGGCTCTCTTCCGCGACCTGCACGGCCCGGGAGCGGCGTTCGACCCCGCCTTCCTGCGCCCGGTTGGCGCCCGGGCCATCGTGGCCCGGATGCTCGCCAATCTCGACGGCATCGCCACCGCCCGGAGTGACCGCGTGCTCCTGGAGCGGGTGGTGCGGTTGCGCACCCTCGTGCCAGGAGCCCCCGCACCGTTGCACCGGCGGTTGGCCGAGGTCCTCGCCTCCTCGTGCCGGTTCGGGGAGGCCGCCGACGTGCTGGACGGGCTGGCGGCCGGCGACAACGACGACGCCGGCGGTGATGCCCTCGCCGCCCGCCGGCTGCGGGCCCGCCTCAACTGAGGCAGGCGTGGTGTTTGTCCGCCCGCCGGGCCGAGGCTCGGCGATGACGGCACGAGCCACCTCCCGCCGGGCCCTGGCCCGCACCTTCAGTGCCCTGCGCATCCCCAACTACCGGCGCTACGCCTTCGGCCAGGCCGTGTCACTGACCGGCACATGGATGCAGCGGGTGGCTCAGGCGTGGCTCGTGCTCGAGCTGGGGGGCACCGGCACCGAGCTGGGGCTGGTCACCGCCCTGCAGTTCCTTCCCCTGCTCCTGCTCGGGATGTGGGGTGGCCTGGTGGTCGACCGGGTCGACACCCGCCGGCTCCTCGTGGCCACCCAGGCGAGTGCCGCTGTGCTGGCGGTGATCCTCGGCGTGCTCGTCGCCACTGGCGCCGTGCAGATGTGGATGGTGATGGTCCTGGCCGCCGCCCTCGGGGTCGTGCACCTGTTCGACAACCCCGGGCGCCAGACCTTCGTGCTGGAGATGGTGGGCCCC
Source organism: Acidimicrobiales bacterium (assembly GCA_035942035.1). Taxonomy (GTDB): domain Bacteria; phylum Actinomycetota; class Acidimicrobiia; order Acidimicrobiales; family CADCSY01; genus JAHWJR01. The sequence goes on along the minus strand of DASZDK010000108.1, from coordinate 8,377 downwards.
GAGCAGCTGGCGAACGCGGTGACCCTCAACAGCGTGGCGGTCAACGCCGCCCGGGTGCTCGGCCCCGCCATCGCCGCCGGCGTCATTGCCACAGCCGGTTTGGCCGCCTGCTTCTTGCTCAACGCCGTGTCGTACCTGGCCGTCATCGCCGCCTTCACCTCGATGCGGGAAGAGGAGCTGCGCCCGGCCGAGGTCCAACCCCGGGGCCCGGGGCAGCTCCGGGAGGGGCTGGCTTACGTGTGGCGCACCCCCGAGCTGCGCCGGCCGCTGCTGGCCATGGCGGTGGTGGGCATGCTGGCCTACGAGTTCCAGGTCGTGCTTCCGCTGATGGCCCGCTTCGTCTTCGACGGCGGCGCCGGAACCTACGGGGTGATGACCTCGTGCATGGGCGTGGGGGCCGTGGTGGGAGGCCTGGTCCTCGCCGGGCGCAACCGGTCGGGGCCGCGATCCCTGGTGGTCGCCGGCTACGGCTTCGGCGCCGCCCTCCTCCTCGCCGCCGCGGCACCCACCCTCGCCCTCGAGCTGGTGGCGCTGGTCGGCGTGGGCGTCGGCAGCATCGCCTTCCTGGCCGCGGCCAACACCCTCCTCCAGCTCGGCGCGGCGCCGGCCATGCGCGGCCGGGTCATGGCCCTGTGGGCGGTGGCGTTCCTGGGATCGACGCCGGTCGGTGGCCCGCTCGTCGGGTGGGTGTCAGAGCACCTCGGCCCCCGCGCCGGCCTGGCCCTCGGAGGAGCGGCCAGCGTCGTGGCCGCTGCCGTGCTCCTGCGGGAACGGTCCCCGGCGCCGCGTCCGGCCATGGCGGCGTCCGGCACCGCTGACCTCGCCGGCTGATTCCGGCACCGACAGCCGGGCACGCCGCTGCGTCAGCGACGGTCGTCGTCGTCCAGCGGGGCCAGCTCCGACTGCTCCAAGGCGTCGGCCTCGGGAGCCTCCACGTCGCGGTCAGGACGCCAGGTGGCCCGCCCCTCCTCCACGCCGTCCTCGTCGTCGTCCTCGTTGCCGACCGCCGCCGACTGCTCGAAGGCGTCGGCCTCGGGGGCCTCGGGGTCGTGTTCGAAGCGGCCTGCACCGGTTACGGGGGTCATGGGGTCTCCTGCCTGTGGTCGCGGGCGACGTGCCGGCGCAGCGCTCGTGGTCGAGCTGCGGATGCGCCCCCGGGCTCGATCGCCACGCCACCGTCGCCGGGGCGGGCGCCGTCCCGCCGGCCACGCCTACCCCTCGGCCGGCCCGGTCATGTTTCGGGCCAGCGGGGGGGGGCAGTGCCGGTACCCTCCGCCAGGGTGCAGCCTCCCACGCCGCCCTCGCCGGCCGGCACGACCGCCTTCGTGCTCGGCGGCGCCGGCAACATGGGGGCGGTCCAGCTGGGCATGCTGCGGGCCCTGCTCGAACGGGGTGTGGTCCCCGACCTGGTCGTCGGCTGCTCGGTGGGGGCGCTGAACGGGGCGGCAGTGGCCTCCCAGCCCGACCTCGCCACGCTGGCCCGGCTGGAGGCGCTGTGGCTCGACGTCTCCCGCCACGACGTGTGGCCGGCGGGGGCGGCCACCAGCCTGGTGCACCTGCTCCGCCGCCGGCCGGCCATCAACGGCAACGAGGGCCTGCGGCAGGTCATCGAGCGGTTTCTCCCGGGGGCGACCTTCGCCGACCTCCGCCTGCCGTTCGCCTGCGTGGCAACCTCCCTCGAATCGGGGAGCGAACGGTGGTTCGCCGAGGGCCCGCTGGCCGAGGCCATCCTGGCGTCGGCGGCGCTGCCGGCGCTGCTGCCCCCGGTTCAGATCGGCGGCGAGCTGTTCATCGACGGGGCGACGGTCAACGTCGTGCCCCTGGCCAAGGCGCTGGAGATGGGAGCCACCCGCGTGTTCGTGCTCCAGCTGAAGGACCTCGACGCCGTTCCCCGGCGGCCTCGCCGTCCTCTGGACGTGCTGCTGCGGGCGTTCGCCATCTCCCGCAACTGCCGCTTCGTGCACGAGCTGGCGGCGCTGCCGGCCGGGGTGGAGGTGCACGTCCTGCCCACCGCGGCCTGGCCCCGGTTCCGCTACGACGGCTTCAGCCGCACCCAGGAGCTCATGGAGCGTTCTCGCACCACCGCTGCCGCCTACCTTGACAACCACGGCGTCGGCACCGCGCCAGCCTCCACCGACCAGCGCCCGTCGCCGGGAGGACTGGGGTCGGCGAGGGCTAGCCTCGGAACCGTGCCCGACTCCAGCCCGGTGAACCTCAGCGCCACCGGCCCTCCCGAGACGGTCCTCGACCCGGAGCCGCCCGAGGCCCTCGACGCCCTGGAGACGGCGCTGGCCGAGCCCGACGACCGCCGGCGTGCCGCCGTGTCCTCGGTGGTGGCCCGCTTCCCTCGCTTCCTCGACGGCTGGGCCCGCCTGGGCGAGCTGGCCCGCGACGACGTGGAGGCCTACGCCTGCTTCCGAGTGGCCTACCACCGGGGTCTCGACCGGTTGCGGCAGTCGGGATGGCGGGGATCGGGCTACGTGCGCTGGCGGGACGAGACCAACCGGGGCTTCCTGCGGGCGCTCCAGGGCCTCGGCCGGCGGGCCGCCGCGATCGGCGAGCACGACGAGGCCGAGCGCTGTGCCCAGTTTTTGGACCAGCTCGACCCCCAGCTCGCCCGAGGGGCCGAGGGCTAGCCCCCCAGCCCGAGGACGCGGTCGAGGAAGTCGACGGCACGGGGATAGGCGTCGAGGCGATTGGCCAGCTTGCCGAGGCCGTGACCCTCGTCGGGGTAGACCGCCATCTCGCACGGCACCCCCTTGGCCTGCAACACCCGGTGAATCTGCTCCGCCTCGCCCAGCGGGACCCGCGGGTCGTTGGCGCCGTGGATGAGGAACAGTGGCGCTCGGACCGCCTCCACCGAGGTGAGCGGCGACGCCCGGAGGAGGAAGTCGCGGTCGGCCGCCAGCGAGCCGTACTCCCGCTCTCGGAAGCGGCGGCGCCACTCGGCCGTCCCCTCCAGGAACGTCACCAGGCTGGAGATGCCCACGATGGAGACGCCGGCGGCCCACCGGTCGGGTTGGAAGGCCAGGCCGGCTAGCACCAGGTAGCCGCCGTAGGAGCCGCCGTAGAGCACGGCCCGGTCGGCGTCGAAGCGCCCGGTGGCGCGCAGCCAGTCAGACAGCCCCTCGAGGTCGCGCACGGCGTCGAGGCGGCGCCGGCCGTCGTCGAGGTGCTCCCAGCGCCTTCCGTAGCCGGTTGAGCCCCGTACGTTGGGCGCGACCACGGCGTAGCCGCGGGCGACCAGATACTGGACGACCGGGTTGAACCCGGGCACGAACTGGCTCTCGGGCCCACCGTGGAGCACGGCCACGACCGGCGGAGGAACGGTGGTCGGGGCCGGTGGCAGGTAGGCGAAGACCGGCACCTCCTCGCCGTCGAACGACCGGTAACGGTGGAGCTCGGGCTCCACCATCGACGCCGGGGGCACCGGCTTGGGGCAGTTGGTGAGGCGAGTGGTGCCACCGGTCTCGACGTCGTGGCACCAGACGTCACCGGGTTGGCGGGCGGAGGTGAAGGCGTAGGCCAGGAACCGCCCGTCGGCGGAGAACGACCAGGCGCCGGCCACGCCCCGGTCGGGCAGGGGGATGTGCGTGCGCACCTGGAGGGTGGACGGGTCGAGCAGCTCGGCCCGGGTGGCGCCGTCCTCGTTGGCCACCACCAGCAGAGACCGGCCGGCCCAGTCGACGGCGCAGCCAAGGTCCCAGCCCCGGTCGACCACGTAGGACCACGACCCGGTGCCAACGTCGTAGCGGGCCACCGCGGTGTGCTCCCGTCCCTGGTTGGTGGTGAAGAAGAACGCTCGGCCGCCGGGGAGCCACGAGGCGCCGCTGAAGTGGGCCTCGTCGTCGTGGGGCGAGAGGTGGACCACCTCGCCGGTCTCCACCGCCACCAGGTAGGCGTCGTTGTCGCCGGGGCGCTCGCTCAGCCGGGTTACCGAGAGCTGACGGCCGTCGGGTGAGAAGGACCCGGCCGAGCACCACCCGCCGGGGGAGAAGACCATGTGCTCCCGACCAGTCCGCAGGTCACGGACCCACACGTCGAAGTCGGCGCCGGTGCGGCGGTTCGAGGCGTAGGCCAGGAGGCGGCCGTCGCGGCTGACGCCGCCGGCCCGGGCGATGTGCCCGGGGTCGGCCACGACCGGAGTGAGGTCGCCGCTGCCGGCGGCGAGCCGGTGGATCTGGAGGCGTTCGTCTCCGCCCTCGTCGAACGAGACCAGCACGTCGTCGCAGTCGGGCAGGTAGCGGCCGCCGACCGGCTCTCCCAAGTCGGTCAGCCGGCGCAACTCGCCGCCGGCGGGGGGCACGTCGTAGAGCTGCACGGTCCCGCTCAGGTCGGCGCCCACGAGCACCCGATCACCGGCAGGGGAGAAGCCCGAAGGCCGGGCGGTGCGGATCTCCAGGTAGTCGCGGATCGAGGGAGCCACGCCTCGACTGTAGGGAGGGGGGGCCTACCCTGGGGCAGTGGCCGGCGTGCGTGGACTCCTCGCCGCGGCGGTGAGCCTGTCGCTCCTCGCCGCCGGGTGCGCCGACGGCGACGACGACGAGCTGTCCCGCCCCGATCCCACGTCGACCATCGCGCCGGCGCCCACGAGTACCACCGCCCCGCCACCGACGGCCTCGGCTCCCGCCGCCACCACCGCGCCGGCACCCGCCGGGGTGGTGTTGGCACCCGAGGGCCTGGGCATCGTCGCCTTCGGTGACGAGGCCGAGGCGGTGCTGGCCGCCCTCGCCGGGGTGCTCGGGCCTCCCGTCGACGACCGGCCCCTGGGGTCGTGCCCCAGCGGCGAGGCCGACCGCCTGGTGCAGTTCGGCGAGCTGGCCGTGCTCCTCGGTGGCGGGCGCTTCGTCGCCTGGGACGCCGGCCCGCCCTCCGGGGTCCTTCCCCCTCTGGCGACGGCCGAGGGCATCGGCGTGGGCTCGTCGGTCAGCGACCTGCGGGCGGCCTACGGCGAGCGCCTTCAGCTGAACCCCCACGACCCGTTCGGGCCGGTGTTCGAGATCACCACCCCGCCGCCCGGCCGCCTGGCCGGCACCCTCACCGGGACCGGGTCGTCCGACACCGTGGCCAGCCTGTCCGGGGGCACCGCTTCCTGCGGGTGAGCCGGCCGCACGGCCACCACTGGAGTCGCCACCATGGCGGCACCGAACGTCTTATCGTTCGCGATCGCTGAAGGTTGGCGCGTCGTACGCGCCACTTTCGGCGTGTCGCCAAACGCCTCGACACGGGCGTCACTGCTGCCGCCTTTCCACAATTGGTGCCATTGGGATCGCCGCCCGCGCTCGTCGGGAACTGGTCCACCCCGCCCTTTTGGCTGTGCTGAACGCCGGGTGCTCGCCTGCTGTGTAGCTCGCTCTATTCAGCCGTCGGCAACGACGCCGCACCACTGCCGATAGCGAGCGTGCGAGTAGATGAACGTGAAGCCACATTCCCACGCGATGGCGTCTTCCGAGAAACCGCCTGCGAGCCCCGGGTCGGAGAGCCCGCTTCGGGCATGTGACCCGCAGCCGGCTCGTCCAATGCTTCTCCAGAGGCGTCGCTGACCACGGCGGCTGCAGCAGGGTCGTCGCTTGCTCGCTCGCCTCTGTGGCACCTCTTTCGGCTTGTGGAGGCTCCTCTGGCGAGTCGGACGACCCCCTCGTTGGTCACAGGGCCGATACCTGCGAGCTGTCGCTCCCCAGCCGCTGCCACGAGCCCGTGCGCACCGGCCCGACCGTCGGGGCCTCGGCGGGGACAGTGCTGCCCACCGTTCGGCCCGCACCTACTGGTCCTCCTCGGGATGTCAAGGGAGGCGTTCTGGAGGCAGTTGGCTCGCGAGCCGCCGCGGTCAGCGGGAACGGATGATTGGCACGGGCAGGCCGCTGCCTGGCGCCGGCGTCGGCCGCCGGTGCCGGCGCGGCCGAGAGGCACTTCGATGCGGGCACTGAGCCCGGGGGTTACTACGGCATGTCGATGGGGGTGTCCCGTCTTCACGGCTCAAGGAACGACCATGACCGCGATGTCCGCCACGCTGAACCCTCGACGGGCTTTGAGGGTCCAACACCCGTCGGTAGGAAGGCGGAAGAAAGTGCCCCACTCCTGACCGGGACGGTCCCAGTTGGATCCGGTATGGGGAGTACCACGGCGCCCTCGAACCGCCCGGCCGCCCAATCCGGCCGGGAACCGCATACCGATTTGCCGGCTCGCGCACCGGCGAGGCCAGCGGCAAGAGAACAATCAGTCCTGTCGGTGTCGTGTCGCCGACGCCGCCGTAGTCCTCCGCTGCCAGCCCCGTCCGGAGTGGCAGTTCGTTCTACTGGCCAGGCCGCCGGTGGCCGCATTCAAGAGAGCGGGAACGGCGGCTGCCACCACCACGGCCGGTCGTCGACCTGGATCTCCTTCACCCACTTGACCCACCAGAACCCCCGCCGGTTGGGGGCGACCAGGCGAGCCGGAAAGCCGTGCCCGGCGGACAGCGGCTTGCCCTCGACGGTCGTGGCGAGGACCAGCACCCCGGCATCACGCCGCGGGAACCGACGGCTGTATCCCGTCACCGAGCGCACCACGACACTGCCACCGAGGGGAGCGTCCGAGGCGGCCAGCAGCCGATCCAGTCGTACCCCGCCCCACCGCTGGTGGGCGTACCAGCCACCGGTGCAATCGAGCGTGGCGACCACCTGGTCGTGACCGAGCCGCTCGAGCTCCTCCCGTGACCAGAGACGGTCGCCCACCCGCACGCGCCAGGCGTCGCCGTTGATCGTCGGGACCCCGTCGGTGAGCCACTGGGTGACGGGCATGGCCGAAGGTCGGAACGAACCCCGCTCGAGTGAGCGCGTCACGGCTCGGCCGGCATGGGGAAGGGCGACCGTGACGGCCGCGGACCCAGCTGCGACGAGGGCGCCCCGCAGCAGGGTCCGCCGGCCCAGGTCTTCCGCCCGCGGCCGAACGGGACGGGAGACCACGTGCCACAGCGCCAGGGGCAGGACGACCAGGGCGGCACCGACGTGTAGCTGCATGACCAGCACCGGTCCGGCGTCTCGGCCCCCGGCGCGGTGGACGAAGCCGCTGGCGAGGGCGACCACGACCATCGATGCCAGCACGAGGGCGGGAAGCGCCGCCGCCGCTCCTCGTCGCCTGATCCCCCGACGGCTGACGGCGGACTTCCACGGCGCCAACACCACGATGGCGACCCCGGCGGTGCCGTGGACGATCGTCGGCCATCGGCCCCACCCGGACCCAACGCCCCACATCAGCACGCCACTGGCGAACGCGGCCACGATGAGCACAAGCAGGGCGAGGTTCGTGCGCCGGCCGGTCACGCCTCAATCACACCATGGGCCCCCCGCCGGCGGGCGGCGGGCACTAGCCTTCAGGCAAGGCGCAGGGAGCGCCGCCGTCAAGTACGCAACTGGCCGACGCCGTGGAGGTAGCCAGCCGGCTTCGCCATCTGACTCACCTCCTACCAATGCTCCCAGGCGCAGGCGAGAGCTCCCGCCTGCGCCGTCCACTGCGTCATGCCCTCGGACGGGAGCGAGGGCGCGAACCAGGCGAGGGTTCGCGTCGCATGAGAACGCCTCCAACTCGCTCGCATCCCGCTGAGCCATACCCTCCGTCAACTGAATGGAGCCAACGGGGACTCGATCGCGCACCATCGGACATCGTAAGAGTTCGCCAGTCCGGCAACCTCGTTGAGCTGATCGAGGAGGATGTGGCTCTCCGACAGAAATCAGGCGCCACCTCGGTCGGGACGTCCCCTTGGTCCCGAGCAGCGGTCGAGTGCCACGTCGAACCGGGGATGGGCTCTACCCTGCCCTACGCCTTCAGGAGGACATATCGGCGTCCTCTGGGCGGTGCTCAGAAGGAGCGATCGCCCGATGGACCTGCTCCGGCTATCCGGCGCTCACGCAGGTCGGGGCCGCCACCACGGGTAAGGGATGCCGGCCAGCCGGTTAATAGCAAGGCCCTGGACCACCAGCAGCACGACCGCCGCCATCAGCACAAGCAGCTGCTGGGGCTCTCGGAGGACGCCGAGCGACACGATCAACGTAGTGGCGCCGGCTGGCGGGTGCGGCACGCGGGCCCACACCATGGCGCCGCTGGTGAGCCCGAGCGACAGTGCGGCTGCGCCTACTCGTCCACCGGTGACGCTCGACGCGAGCGCCGGTGCCGCGTCCGTGAGACCAAAGGCGACGAGAGACAGGTAGCCGGCGGCAGCGCCGAGGAGGTGCCCCAGGACCGTGTTTCGCGGCGAAGAAGCGGGCAGAAGCGGGGTGTAGAAGAGCAGGAAGGCAGTGGGACCGAGCGACGGGAAGACGAACGGCTCCCCCGTCGTAAACGCGACCGCAGCCATGGCCCCGATGGCGATGAGCCCATTGACGAAGGCAAAGACGCCCATCAC
>DASZDK010000107.1:0-53773 GCA_035942035.1 Acidimicrobiales bacterium | reverse complement strand
GGGCAGCCCCACACCAACGACAGGTAGCGACGCCCCACGGTGCGGGCTCCGAGCTGGCCCACCAGGGCCTCGTAGGCGGCGGGGTTGCGAGCCACCACCATCAGCCCAGACGTCCCCTTGTCGAGGCGGTGCACGACTCCGCCCCGGCCGGCCTGACCTACGGTCGCCAGTTCCGGGTAGCGGGCCAGCAGGGCTTGGGCCAGGGTACCCCGGGTGTTGCCGGCCCCCGGGTGGACCACCATCCCCGGTGCCTTGTCCACGACCACGACGTCGCCGTCGGCATGGACCACCACCACGTCGACCTCGGGTGCGGGAAGGTCGACGGGGACCGGACCTGGGGCACCGCTGGCTTCGACATCGATCTCGTCCCCCGCCTGCACGCGCCGGGAGCGGGTAACGATCGACCGCCCGCCTACCCGGACCGCGCCCGACGCCACCAACTCCGCAACCGTGGCGCGGGGAAGCCCGGTGAGCATGGCCACCACCCGGTCGACGCGCTCCCCCGCCAGCGCCTCTGGCACCTGGGCCTTCACCGACGGTAAGGACGGCCGGGACGGGCGTCGGTCTCGGGCGGCGGCGCGGCGCCGGAGACAGAACCGCCAGGTCCTTCCGAGGGGGAGACGACGCCGGGGTCCCGCCAGGCGGTGACGATGAGTACGACCACCCCCGCCGACACGGCCATGTCGGCCACGTTGAACACCGGCCACCACTGGAGGTCGACGAAGTCGACCACCGCGCCACCCAGCAGCTCACCGCCGCCTCGCAGCGCCCGGTCCAACAGATTTCCCACCGCGCCCCCCAGCACCAGGCCGAGGGCCAGCCGGGGCCAGACCCCTTGGAGGGCCCGTCCGGCGCGAAGCAGCACGACGACCACGGCAACGGCCACCAGGGCGAGCACCGGGGCGTAGGCCGCTCCGACGCCGAAGGCCGCCCCCGAGTTGAACACCAGCCGCAACCGCAACGTCCAGAACAGATCGATGGTGCGGCCCCCGTCCAGCGCTCCGAGCGCCCACCACTTGGTGGCCTGGTCGACAGCGACGAGGACGCCGGCCACGGCGACGGGCAGCGCCCACCGATGGCGCCCGAGCGGCTTCAGCGCCGGCTGAGCCCCCCGCTCTTGCACCGGACGCACAGGGCTGCGTGAGGGAGGGCCTTCAACCGCTCCTTGGGGATGGCTTCGCCGCACTTCTCGCACACTCCGTAGATGCCCTCGTCGATCTTGGCCAGCGCCCGGTCGATCTCCTCCACCGAGGCCAGCGCCTGGGCCGAGAGGGCGAGATCGCGCTCTCGCTCGACGCTCATGGAGTCACCCTGACCCGACTCCTCGTCGAACTGCACGTCGCCGGGCTCGCGGTCCTCGGCCAACTGATCGGCCTCCGCCCGAAGCGAGGTGGCGGAACGGGTGTAGGCCTCCCGCTCGGCAAGCAGTTGCTTGCGCTGCGACTCGATGAAGCGATCCGACGCGCCGGAGCGCTGCGTGTCGCTCGTGTCGGTCTTGGCTCCGCTCACCTTGTTCCTCCTCGGCTTGGCCTTGCCCTTCTTCGACGCCCCGCCCTGTCCGGATGTGCCGGACGACGTCGTGCCGCGGGCCCTCCCGGCCGGCAGTCGAGCCACCTTGCCCGGAGGCGCCGGCGCTGATGCCCCGCCGGCAGCCGTACCCGGCTCCCCGCTGCCGCGAGACGTCGCTTTGGGCATCACCGGCCTCCTCTCCGAGGCAAAGGGTGGGGGAAGATACCACCCCCCGGTGGCGGTCGGCAACGCCGGGCAGCCGGAGCGGGGGCAGCGCCGAGACGCAGCCCTCGGGGCGGGCGGTGACGGCCCGAAGCAGCGGCGTCCGCGCCCTACGCTGGCCCCATGTCCTTCGGCCCCGTGGAGCCCTTCGATCTCGTCGCCCTCGAGGAGCGGGTGCTCGCCCGCTGGCGCCAGACCGACGTGATCGACCACGTGCGACGCCTGCGCAAGGACGGCCAGCCCTGGGTCTTCTACGAGGGCCCGCCCACGGCCAACGGGCGGCCGGGGCTCCACCACGTCTGGCCGCGGGTGTTCAAGGACCTGTACCCCCGGTTCCAGACCATGCGGGGCCGACGCGTCCCCCGCAAGGGGGGTTGGGACTGCCACGGCCTCCCCGTCGAGCTGGAGGTGGAAAAGGAGCTGGGGCTCAGCTCCAAGGCGCAGATCGAGGAGTACGGCATCGCCGCCTTCAACGCCCGGTGCCGGGAGTCGGTTTCGCGCTACGTCGGAGACTTCATCGCCTTGACCGAGCGCTCGGGGACCTGGATCGACACGGCCGACGCCTACTGGACGCTCTCGCCCGGCTACATCGAGTCGGTCTGGTGGTTGGTCAAGCAGCTGTGGGACAAGGGACTGCTCTACGAGGGGCACCGCGTGAGCCCGTACTGCCCCCGGTGCGGCACCGCCCTTTCGTCGCACGAGATGGGCCAACCCGACGTCTACCGCGACGTCACCGATCCGTCGGTGTACGTCCGCTTCCCTCTCCGGGACGACGACGCCGACCTGCTGGTGTGGACGACCACGCCGTGGACGTTGGTGTCCAACGTCGCCGCCGCCGTGGGCCCCGACATCGCCTACGTCCGCGTACGTGGGGTCGAGGGCCGCGACCTGGTGATGGCCGAGGACGCCGCCGAGCGGTTCTTCGGCCCCGACGCCCCCTACGAGGTCGTCGCTCGCACCACCGGTGCGGAGCTCGTCGGGCACCGCTACGAGCGCCCCTACCAATTCCTGGCCTTCGGCGACGCCGAGGCGGAGAGGGCCGAGCGGGTCATCGCCGCCGACTGGGTGAGCACCGAGGAGGGTTCGGGCATCGTCCACCTCGCCCCCGCCTTCGGCGAGGACGACGCCGCCGCCGGGCGGGAGCACGGTCTTGCGGTGCTGAACCCGGTGGGCCCCGACGGCGCCTTCGACGCTCGGGTCCAGCCATGGGCCGGCGTCCCGGTCAAGCAGGCCGACCGAGCCATCATCGACGACCTGGCCGCCGCCGGCCTGCTGGTCCGGGAGCAGGAGTACCTCCACAGCTACCCCCACTGCTGGCGATGCTCGACGCCGCTCATCTACTGGGCCAAGACGTCGTGGTTCGTGCGCACGGCCGAGCAGCGCGACACCCTCCTCGAGCAGAACGAGCGGATCGCCTGGCATCCCGACCACATCAAGCACGGTCGGTTCGGCAAGTGGCTGGAAGGCAACGTCGACTGGGCGCTCTCCCGTGACCGCTACTGGGGCACGCCTCTGCCCATCTGGCGCTGCACCGACGGCCACGACACCTGCGTGGGATCGTTGGCCGAGCTGGGCGAGCTCGCCGGCGCCGATCTGGGCGAGCTCGATCCGCACCGCCCCGTCATCGACGAGGTCACGCTCGCCTGCCCGGCTCCCGAGTGCGGCGGCGAAGCCCGCCGCCTGCCCCCCGTTCTCGACGCGTGGTTCGACTCCGGCGCCATGCCCTCGGCTCAGTTCCACTACCCGCGAGAGGGCGAGGAACCGTTCCGCTCCTCGTTCCCCGCCGACTTCATCTGCGAGGCGATCGACCAGACCCGAGGCTGGTTCTACTCACTGCTGGCGGTCAACACCCTCGTCTTCGGGTCGACCCCGTACCGCAACGTGGTCTGCCTGGGGCTGATCGTCGACGGCGAGGGCCACAAGATGTCGAAGTCCCGGGGCAACGTGATCGATCCCGCCCACGTGTTCGACACCGCTGGTGCCGACGCACTCCGCTGGTACTTCTTCTCCGCCGGTCAACCTTGGACCGCGCGGCGGGTGTCCGAGGACGGTATCCGCGAGGCCACCCGCCAGACGTTGCTGACGCTGTGGAACGTGTACTCGTTCTTCGCCACCTACGCCGATCTCGACGGCTTCGAGCCCGACGCCGCTGACAACCGCCCTCCCGACCACGTGCTCGATCGCTGGGTGCTGGGCGAACTGGACGTCACCGTGCGAGAGGTCACCGCCGCCCTCGAGGACTTCGACGCCCTTCGGGCGACCTCCCGCCTGGGCCGCTTCGTGGACGACCTGTCGAACTGGTACGTGCGCCGCTCCCGTCCGCGGTTCTGGCGGGCCCTGGACCGGTCCGCCCACGCCACCCTGCACCGGTGCCTGGTGGTGACCGCGGAGCTGCTGGCGCCGTTCTGCCCCTTCCTCGCCGACGAGTTGTGGACCCGCCTCACCGGCGGCCTCTCCGTGCACGCGGCGGACTGGCCACAGGCGTCCTCACCGGAGGCCGACGGCTTGGCCGAGGAGATGGCCGCCGCCCGACGTCTCGTTGCGCTGGGCCGGGCAGCACGCACCGACGCCGGCGCCAAGGTCCGTCAGCCACTACGACGTGCGCTGCTGCTCCATCCCGGCATCACGCTCGGCGAGGAGGTCCGCCAGGAGATCCTCGAGGAGCTGAACGTGAAGGCGCTGGAGGAGATCGAGGCCCTCGGTGGCCTGGTGCGCTGGAAGGTGGTACCCAACTTCCGCGCCCTCGGTCCCCGCCTGGGCCCCAAGGTGAACGCCGTGAAGGCAGCCCTGGCCGAGGCCGACGGGTCGGTGGTTCGTGAAGCTCTGGAGCGAGACGCGTTCGTCGAGGTCGCCGGCGAGCGGCTCGGCGTCGCCGACGTGGAGGTCCGGGCCGAACGCCAGGCCGACTTCGCCCTTTCCCAGGAGGGCACGTGGGCCGTCGCCCTCGACCTGGAGACCGACGACGAGCTCCGGCGGGAGGGGGCGGCACGCGAGGTCGTGCGCTTCGTGAACGACTTGCGCCGCGAGCTCGGCTTCGCCATCGCCGACCGAGTCGTCACGGCCATCAGTACCGGCGACCCCGAGCTTCGCCGCGCCGTCGAGCAGCACCAGCACTGGATCGCCTCCGAGATCCTCGCCACGCGACTGGACGTGGTCGACGACGCGGGCGAGGCCGCCCACGCCCTCGACATCGATGGCACGCTCGTCCACGTCCACGTGGAGGTCGACGCCGGCGAGGCGCTCTAGCCCAGGCCCGGACCCACCCGGCGGGACCGCGTGGGGGCGCCGGTCAGCTCCGGCGGGTCGCCTTCTTCCCTGCTGCCTTCTTGGTCGTCGCCTTCTTGGCCGTGGTGCCGCGAGCGGCGGTCTTCTTCGCCGGGGCCGCCACGCGCTTGGCCGGCGCAGCGGTCTTCTTGGCCGTCGTCTTCTTGGCCGCGGTCTTCTTGGCCGGAGCCTTCTTGGACGGGACCTTCTTGGTCGGAGCCTTCTTGGCCGTCGGCGCCGTGGCGGCCGCTGCCTTCTTGGGAGTTGTGCCCCGAGCGGCGGTCTTCTTGGCGGCGGTCTTCTTGGCCGCGGCCTTCTTGGACGGGGCCTTCCTGGTCGGAGCCGGCGGCGCAACACCAAGTTCCCGGTCGATGGCGGCCAGGACCGTGCTGCGATTCTTGCCGTCCTGCTCGCGACGCCGCACCTGCTCGAGCTCGTCCTCGGAGAGCTGAGGGAGCAACGCCCGGATCTGGGACACCCGCAACTGCTCGTAGTTGCCGATGGGGAACGCCGCGGCGGGAGCGACCTGCTCCTGATCGGCGTCTTCGAGCACCTCGTCGTCGACATCGCCGACCGCGGGCTCCGGTTCCGTCTCCAGGCGGAGTTCGGCCAGGCGGTCGAGCACCGCGGCCCGGTTCTTGGTGGCGCGCTCGCGGTCCTCGACCACGTCGAGCTCGTCGTCGTAGAGCTCCGGCAATAGCGGCAGGACCTCCGAGGTCTTGAGCTCGTCGTAGTCCTCGATCGGGAAGAAGTCTTCTTCGTCGGCGACGGGCGCCTCGGCTGGGACGACCACTGCCGTGTCCAGCTCGGGCTCGTCTTCCAGCGGCTCCTCGCGCAACTCGGTGATGCGGTTCAGGATCGCGGCGCGTTGCTTGGTGGTGCGCTCGCGGTCCTCGACCACGTCCAGCTCGTCGTCGTAGAGCTCGGGCAGCAACGGCAGGATCTCGCCCACGCTGAGCTCGTCGTAGTCCTCGATGGGGAAGAAATCCTCGTCCTCGAGCTCGTCCTCGAGCTCAACCTCGTCCTCGGCGGGGGCGGGCGCGGCGACCGGCTCGGGCTCCGCGGCGAGGGGTTCGTCGCGCAGCTCGGCCAGGCGGTTCAAGACCGCGGCGCGGTTCTTGGTGGCGCGCTCGCGGTCCTCCACCACGTCGAGCTCGTCTTCGTAGAGCTCGGGCAGCAGCGGCAGGATCTCGCCCACGCTGAGCTCGTCGTAGTCCTCGATGGGGAAGAAGTCCTCGTCGTCTTCGGCGACGGACCCCTCGGGCACGACGACCACTGCCGTGTCGAGATCCGGTTCGGGTTCGGGCTCGGCCTCGTCTTCCAGCGGCTGCTCCCGCAGCTCGGCGATGCGGTTCAGGATCGACACTCGCCCCTTGCCTGCACGCTCACGCTGCTCGACCATGTCGAGCTCGTCCTCGTAGAGCTCCGGCAGCAGCGGCACGATCTCGGAGACCTTCAGCCGGTCGTAGTCCTCGATGGGGAAGAAGTCCTCGTCTTCCTCCTCGTCCTCGCCGACACCTCCGAGCGCTGCCGCCCCGCCGGCACCGACCGCCGCACCGGCCATGGCCGGTTGCCGGGAGGTCGGCGCGTAGGAGGGCTCCTGGGTGGCAACGGGGACGGGCGCAGTCGTCTCCGCCGGCGACGGGGCCGGGAACGACGCAGTGGTCCCTGCCCCGACGGGTTCGGTCTCGCGTGCGGGAGTGGGCCGGGCCGGCGCCTGCTCGGTCGGTCGGCCGGCCACCTTGGCGACGACCAGCACGATGCCTGCGGCAAGGCTGCTGGCGATCGACGCATAGATGAGCGCGAGCCCTGTCCCGGCGAGCAAGCCGAGCACCAGCAGCACGATTGCCACCAGCACCAGTCCAAAGCTGATCAGTACTAGCAACTGAGCCTCACTGTCTGGGAGCGTCGACGTCGCGGCAGGATCACCGGCGACGCCTTGTAACGGTCGAGAACGCGCGGTGGCTGCATCCTAGACAGTGCCTGCGCCGAGCCGCTCAATTCCCGCGTGGCGCTGGTCGTGGAGCTAGCGGCGGCGGCGACGGAAGCGACCGGAAGCAGTGATGTCCTGGTCGTAGAGCTGGGTCTCCTCCGCCCACACCCCGTCGTCGTCGCGCGGCCCCAGCGGCTCTGGGTCTTCGACGGCGCGTCGGAGCTCGGCCAGGAAGGGATCGTCGTCGATCGCCCCGGCGACCTTCGATTCGGAGCTCGCCGCACCATCCGCGTTGTCGGCATCGGTGTCGCCCACCTCACCCGCCGCACCGGTGGCGCCGGGCGTCCTGGAGGCGGGGTCGTCGCCGCCGACGTCAGCCAGCGCCGGGCCACCGCCGGGCCCTTCCGCTTGGGGACCGTCGCCGTCGTGGTCGGCGCCCCCTGACGTTGATGGTCCCCCCGGGGCGAACGGTCCCGCGGGTGAGGCCGACGGGTCGTACCCGCCCTGGTCAGGGGCCGGCGCATCAGGCGCCGCCGGGACCGTGCCGGTCGTGCCGCTGCCCGTCGCGCTCGCCATCGCACCGGTCAGCGCCACGGGCGGAGCGTCGAGGTGCCCGCCACCGTCGAGCCACGACAGCAGCTGGCGCAGCTCGTCGGCCAGTGTGCTGCGCTGCCGCTCGACGTAGTCGGCCAGCAGCGCCACGTCGGCCTCGAGTGCAGCCCGACGATCGTTCAGCTCCGCCAGCGCGGCCTCGGCGCGTGACTCCATCTCCCGCTCCAGCTGCTCTGCTCGAAGCTGCACCTCGGCGAGCATCGCCCGGGAGCGCTCCTCGGCATCGCCCAAGAGGCGGGCCGCCTCGGCCCGGGCCTCGCTGACCGCGGTGTCGGCCGTCCGCTGCGCCAGCACGAGCGTGCGGCTCACCTCGTCGTCAGCGGCTCGCTCGACCAGCCGTCGCTCGGCGACTGCCGCTCGCTCGTCGGCGTGGCGCGCCCGGTTGCGAAGATCCTCCAGGGCCTCAGCAGCATGGTCGAGCAGCTCACGGACCTGGTCCATCCGGTAGCCGCGCCACGCCTCGGCGAACTGCGCCTCTCGCAGGCGCTGGGGGGAGAGGTCCGTGACCATCTCATGATCGTACCCATCGGCGGCAGCGGGCTCGCGGATTCACGTCACGGTCTCCGCGACGCCGGTCACCGTCAGCAGACGAGGCGAAAGACGACCAGCTGGAGAACGAAGATGAGGATGATCGGCGACAAGTCGAGCCCCATGCCCCCCATCGCCACCGGCGGGAGCACCCGCCGGATGGGCCCGAGCACGGGCTCGGTGATGGCGTACAGGAACGAGAAGATGGTGGCCACCAACCCGTCCGGAGACACGGGGAACCAGCTCAGCAGGATCCGACCGAGAAGCGCGAAGAAATACGCTTGTGCGAGTACGCAGAGGATCTCAGCCATGGCGGATCACGCGCCGGTCGGGCGCCTTGCCGACACCGCGCACTAGGACGTTCGCTCCTCAAGTCGGCGCCGGTCCTCGTCGGAGACGTGCGCCTCGGACGGGGTCAGCAGGTACACCTGGTTGGTCACCCGCTCCATCTGACCTCGCAGGCCGTAGCACAGCCCGCTGGCGAAATCGACGAGCCGCCGCGACAACTCACGCTCGGCGCCCTGGAGGTTCATGATCACCGGGACGCCGGCCATGAACTTGTCGGCCACCTCCTGCGCCTCGTTGAACGACTCTGGAGACAGGGCGTGGGGCTTGGGGCTCGGCTCCGTCACGATGGGCCGCACAATGGGGCTCCGAGGGCGCACCGCCATCTGGGGCTCGGACTCGGGCTCGCGTGGAATGGGGCGTACGGCGCCCATCGGTGGTTCCTGCGCGGGCGGCTCCTGGACATACCGAGGAGCGGCGCGCGCCGACGATTCCTCGACGGCGTCGTATTCATAGTCGTCGTACTCATCGTCGGGGCCGAGGCCGAGATAGAGCATCGCCCTTCGCCACATCGTCGCCATCGCGGATCCTCCTGACGTCGGGACGTTACTTAGTGTCGCACCGGGACGGAGCCATCCCCGACGATCGGCTCGGTGCTGGGTCTGCGCCTCGGGTCGGCCGGGGGCCGAAGAGCGCCTGACCCACACGGATCATGGTCGCCCCTTCTTCCAACGCCACCTCGAGGTCACCGCTCATGCCCATCGAGCGTTCGGGAAGGTCGAGGGCGTCGGCCAGACCGCTGAGCAGGCGAAAGCCGGGCCGCGCCTGTTCGGGGGGGCCCCAGGCGCCCACAGCCATCAAGCCGTCCACCCGCAGCCCGGACCGGACGAGCTGCGAGACCAGCGCCGAGGTCTCGGCGGGCGGGCAGCCTCCTTTGCGCGGCTCCCCGCTGACGTTCACCTGGACCAACACCCGTGCCCCGGACGCCCGGCGCGCCAGCTCCTCGACCAGTGACGGGCGGTCGACGCTCTGCCAGCGATCGACCACGCCGGCGAGCGCCTTGACCTTGTTGGACTGGAGCCGCCCGACGAAGTGCCACCGCACGTCGGTCCGGCCGAGCGCACTCGACTTGGTCACCAGCTCCTGGGCGTAGCTCTCGCCCACGTCCACCAGGCCCGCCGTCAACGCCGCCTCGACGGCCTCGACGCCGAAGCCCTTGGTCACCGCCACCACCGTCACCCGGGAGGGATCGGCGCCAGCGACGGCGATGCGCCGTCGGACGTCTCCCAACCCTCGGGCCACCCGCTCGTGGAGCGCCGTCACGACGTGCCCGCCCTGCCACCGCGTGGTCCATCGGGCAAGGGCATGACCGGCGACCGCATCACTCCAGCCACGCCACCAGCGCCTGACGCCGGCGATCGCCCCTGGCCCGGTGGGACCAGTGCCGAGGCGAACAGGCCGTGCACACGCCCTCGTCGACGACCTCGACCACTCCTGCGGCAGCCAGGGAGCGCTGGACGGCGCCGGGGAGGTCGAGGGCGGGGCGACCGTCGGTCGTGCGGGCCCGCACACCGTCGCCGAGGGCGGTGGCCACCATGTCCAGCTCGTCGGCGCCGAACTCGTAGCAGCACGGCCGGATGCACGGTCCCACGACCGCCCGGACCGCGCCCGACCCGAGGAGGCGCATGTGCTCGATGGCGGCGCCGACGACGCCGGCGACCACGCCCCTCCAGCCAGCGTGGACCGCGCCGACGCCGGCCGGGCCGAGCAAGGCCACCGGAGCACAGTCGGCCACCTGGACGGCGAGGGCGGCACCCGGCACGGCCGTCACCGCCGCGTCGGCCGTTCGCCCGGCATGCTCACCCGGGCGCCGGACCACCATGACGTCGCTCCCGTGCGCCTGGCGCAACCAGGTCCACGGCAGGTCGACCACCGCTCGCCGCCGCGCCTCGACGTTCTCGGCGGTGATGGACAGGTCACCGTCGGCGCGGTCGGTGAACCGCCAGACCGGCGCCGGGTGGCGCCCGACACCGATCCCGGGTCGACGGCTGGTGGCCGGGGCCAAGGCGGCTATTTGAGAAACGACGGCACGTCGAAGTCGTCGTCTCCCTCGAGGTCGATGTCGAAGTCGTCCTCGGCGGCGAACACGTCGGGCTCTCGACGAACCGGGCGCTGGCGCTCCCGGCCGCGGTCGGCACGCCGGTCGCGGGAGGCACTGCGAGCTGCGGCGGGCGCACGCACCTCGCGCTCCGGTGCTTCCTCCCAGCGGTCGAAGCCGGCGGCGATCACCGTGACCCGGACCTCGTCGCCCATGGCGTCGTCGATCACCGCGCCGAAGATGATGTTGGCGTCGGGATGGGCCACGCCGTGGATGACCTCGGCGGCCTCGTTGATCTCGAACAGCCCCAGGTCGCCGCCGCCGGCGATGCTGAGCAGGATCCCGCGGGCGCCCTCGATAGACGCTTCGAGCAACGGGCTGGAGATGGCGCCCCGAGCGGCGTTCAGCGACCGGCCCTCCCCCGAGCCGTAGCCGATGCCCATGAGGGCCGAGCCGGCGTCGGTCATGATCATCTTCACGTCGGCGAAGTCGGTGTTGATGAGGCCCGGCGTGTTGATCAGATCGGTGATGCCCTGGACGCCCTGGAGCAGCACCTCGTCAGCCATCTTGAAGGCGTTGACCACCGAGGTCTTGTCGTTGGAGACGGTGAGCAACCGGTCGTTGGGGATGACGATGAGCGTGTCCACCCGCTCCTTCAGCTTCTGCACTCCCTGCTCGGCCTGCACGGCCCGGCGCCGGCCCTCGAACGAGAACGGGCGGGTGACCACGCCGATGGTGAGGGCTCCCAGGCCCTTGGCGATCTCGGCCACCACGGGCGCGCCGCCGGTTCCGGTGCCACCGCCCTCGCCGGCGGTGATGAACACCATGTCGGCTCCCTGGAGCGCAGCCTCGATCTCCGCCCGGTGGTCCTCGGCGGCGAGGGTGCCCACCTCGGGGTCGCTGCCGGCGCCCAGGCCCCGAGTGACGTCCTGGCCGATGTCAAGCTTGAGCTCGGCGTCGCTCATGAGCAGGGCCTGGGCGTCGGTGTTGATCCCGATGAACTCCACGCCCTTGAGCCCGGCGTCGATCATGCGGTTGACGGCGTTCACCCCGCCCCCGCCGATGCCGACGACCTTGATCACCGCCAGATAGTTCTGGGGGTTCGCAGCCATGTCGTTTTCTCTCCTCAGCGCATGCTCGGCGGCGTATCCCCCGAGTCCGGATGGAGGAGGCGTCGCTGCGCCTCCGGTCGAGGATTCACGTGCCCGACCCTTGCGGAGCGGAACCCTCAACCTCGACGTGAGATTTAGAGTTATGTAAACCTCTCGTTACGGTCGAGAGTATAAGGTCGGTGTCACGATCGGTCAAGACCGGCGCTTCGGGGACGCGGACGTCGACCACCACGCCGGGGGCCGCGCCGTCCAGGGCTCCGTGCTCCACCAGCGTCCGCAGGGTCAGCACCTTGTCGGCCAAGCGAACGGGTTGGCCGACCTGCACCCGGCGCTCGGTGCCGGTGTCGGACCACACCACCGCCTCGAGGGCGCCCCCAGGCCCCACGGCAACCCGGGGCGGCGGTCCGGGGAGGGCCTGTTGCAACCGGGTGAGCAGCTCGAGCGCGCCGGCCACCGCCGGACCGACCTGGGCGCCGGGCCCAGCCCCCTGCGCCGTTCCGTCGATCCTGGCCAGCTCCGGTGGTGGCTCGTCGACGAACGCCAGGAGGCGACCCTGGTCGTCGACCAACATCCACCTCGGCGCGCCGGGCGCCCCCTCTCCCTGGGTCACCGACACGGTGGCCACCGGGCGTCGCTCCACGACCGACACCACCACGGTGCCCGGCCAGCTTCGCTCGGCCGTGGCGCTGGCGACCCACGGCAGCGCCTCGACGGCGGCAACGGCCCGCCCGAGGCCGAGTGTCACCATGGCCTCGCCCGGCGCGACACCAGCGGCTTCGCGCACCAGCTCGGGCCCGCTGCGCTCGGCCCCGTGCACCACCACCTGGTCCACGTCCAACAACGGCGAGAGCGCCAGCAGCCAGCCGGTCAGGCCCACGCCGGCGCCGGCGGCCACCACGCCGAGGCGGCGGAGGCGCCGGCGACCCTCCGAGCGCAGGACCGCCCGCCGGCGGGCGCGCAGGCGGGGGTCGACCGGCAACGGCCACTCGTCGGGAGGCACCGTGGTCACGAGCGGCCTCCCGGATCGGCTATGCCGTCGTGGGAGCCCGTCCCGCGCACGTCGAGATGCCCGAGGTCGAGCTGGCTCGCCTCCACTCGCTCATCCTGGCCCGTGGCCAGGGCCGACGCGCGGACCCTCGGCGGTCAGGTACCCGGCGCGCTGCCGCCGCCGAGCATGGCCAGGACCTGGTCGGGCACGGTGGTGAGGTCGCCGGCGCCCAGCGTCAGGCACAGGTCACCGGGACGCAGCTCGCTGCGCAGCCAGGCGAGGAGCTCGGGGCGCCCGGGCAGCCATGCCACCCGCCGGTGAGGTCGGGCATCGAGGACGGCATCGACGATCAACTTCCCGGTGACCCCGGGCAGGGGCTGTTGCCCGGCGGCGTAGACGTCGGTCACCGCCAGCACGTCCGCCTCGTCGAAGGCGGAGGCGAACTCGCCGGCGAGCGCCGCCGTGCGGGTGTAGCGGTGCGGCTGGAACACGCACACCACCCGTCGCCACCCCCCGGCACGGGCGGCGGCGAGCGCCGCTCGCACCTCGGTGGGCAGGTGGTCGTAGCTGTCGACGAAGGTGACGCCGCCGGCCTCGCCCCGCCACTCGAACCGGCGGGCCACACCGGAGAAGCGGCCCAGGCCGCGCACGACGACGTCGAAGGGCACGCCAATGGCCATGGCCGCCACGGCGGCGGCGGCGGCGTCGCTGACGTTGTGCAGTCCGGGGACCCCGAGCTCGACGCGGCCCAGGCGCTCGCCGTCGCCCTCCAGGGTGAACGCCGACCGCCCGCCGCCGAGCTCGGCATCGACGATGCGGTAACGGGCCGTCGCCGCCGTGCCGTAGGTCAGGCAGTCACCGGCACCGACCAGCTCGGGGAGCTCGGCGGCCACCGGGTCGTCGATGCACACCACCTTGGGCCCGGGCGCCGACACCACGAACCGGGCGAAGGCGTCCCGCAGGGCGTCGAAGCTGCCGTAGTGCTCGAGGTGGTCGGGCTCCACGCTCGTCACGATGACTGCGTCGGCACCGAGCTCGAGGAAGGTCCCGTCGCTCTCGTCGGCCTCGACCACGAACCACTCCCCCTCGTCCCAGGTGGCGCTCTCACCCAGTCCCGACACCTCCCCACCCACCAGGAACGACGGGCGCAGGCCCGCCTCTCGCAGCACCACGGCGAGCATGGCCGTGGTGGTGGTCTTGCCGTGGGTCCCGCTCACGGCCAGGGCCCGGCGGTTGGCGCACAGGGCGGCCAGCGCCTCGGCCCGGCGGGCGACGGGGATGCCAGCGGCCCGGGCGGCGACCACCTCGGCGTTGTCAGAGGCCACGGCGGTGGAGACGACGACCACATCGACGCCGGCCACGTGCTCGGCGGCGTGGCCGACGTGGACGGTGACCCCCAGCGATCGCAGCCGGTCGAGCCGCGGCGAGGCGGCGAGGTCGCTTCCGGAGACGGTGTGACCCATGGCGGCGAGGATGGTGGCGATGGGCCCCATGCCCGACCCCCCCACACCCACCACGTGCACCCTCCGGGCCGTGGTCAGATCGAGCATTCGCCCGACCGTACCCGGGGCGGGTGGCGTCCCCCCGCACGCCTGCAGGTCCGGCACGCCGGCCTCCTGGACCTAGGCTGCCGCGCCCATGGCACCGAGCATCGTGATCGCCGCCGGCGGGACCGGCGGCCACATCTACCCCGGCTTGGCCCTCGGTCGGGCCCTGGGCCGGACGGCGCCCGGCGCTCGGGTCTCGTTCGTGGGCACCCCCCGGGGCCTGGAGGGAAAGCTGATCCCCGGCGCCGGGTACGAGCTGGACCTGGTGGACATGGTGCCCTTCGCCGGGTGGAGACGGCCGGTACTCCCCGCCGCTCTGGTCCGGGCGGCGGTGCAGGCTCGCCGCATCCTGCGCCGGCGGGCCGCCGACGTGGCCGTCGGCATGGGCGGCTACGCCAGCATCCCCCTCATCCTGGGCGCCCGTCTGGCAGGCGTGCCCGCTCTCGTCCACGAGTCCGGGGCCGTTCCCGGGAAGGCCAACCTGGTGGCCGCCCGGCTCACCCGCAACGTGGCCACGGCCTTCGACGAGGTGGTCTCCTCCTTCCCGCCCACCACCACCGTGCGTACCGTGGGCATGCCCCTCGGCCCGGAGCTCTCCGCCTTCGACCGGGACGCCCTGCGGGCCGAGGCCCGGCAAGCCTTCGGGCTCGACGACGGCACCGGGTTCGTTCTGGTCAGCGGGGGCAGCCAGGGTGCGGCGTCGCTCAACCGGCTGGCCGTGGGGCTGGCCCAGCGCTGGCGCCACCGCGGCGACGTGCGGATCCTCCTCAAGGCCGGGGCCCGCAACCTGGAGGAGGCACGGGCGGCGGTGGCGGCCACCGGCGCCGAGAACCTGGTGGAGGTCACCCGGTTCATCGAACGCATGGACCATGCCTACGCTGCTGCCGACGTCGCCGTGTGCCGACCTGGCGCCGGGACGGTGGCCGAGCTGGCCGTGGTCGGGCTTCCAGCCGTGCTCGTGCCTTATCCCCACGCGCCCTCCGACCACCAGGCGCGCAACGCCGCCGCACTGGTCGAGGCCGGCGCCGCCTTTCTCGTGCGTGACCACGAGGCCACCGCCGAGGTCGTCGGCCCCCTGCTCGAGCGGGTCCTCGACGACCGCTCCGAGCTCGAGCGCATGGGCTCGGCCCTGCGCTCCATCGCCCATCCCCGGGCCGCCGACGAGCTGGCGACATGGGTCCTCGAGCTGGCGGGGACGGCGTCGTGAACGTGCCCCTCACCGTGTTCGTCGACGACCAGGTCGGCGACGCCCTGCTCCAGATGCAGAACGGCGGCGGGGGCCTGGCGGTGGTGACCGACCACCGCGGCACGGTCGTCGGCACGATCGCCGACGGCGACATCCGCCGGGCGGTGCTCGGTGGCGCCGAGCTCAGCGTCCCGGTGGCCGAGGTCATGGGAGACGACCCGGCGCTCGTGTCGCCGGCGACGCCCGACGACGAGGTCCTGGCGCTACTCAGGCGGCACGGGCTGCCGGCCGCCGCCGTCGTCGACGGGGACGACGTCGTGGGCCTGCGCCACCTGGCCGACGTGGGCGGGGTCCGGCCGGCGGTCAGCGCCGTCATCCTCGCCGGCGGACGGGGCCAGCGACTGCGGCCGCTCACCGACAAGGTGCCCAAGCCCCTGCTCACCGTGGGACGCACGACCATCGTTGAGCGCCTGCTGGGAGCCCTCCGCGACGCCGGCGTGGTCGACGTCCACCTCTCGGTCAACTACAAGGCCGAGGTGTTCGAGGAGCGCCTCGGCGACGGCGAGGCCTACGGGGTGCGCCTGCGCTACCTGCGCGAGCACAAGCCACTCCACACCGCCGGTCCCCTGTCGCTGCTGCCCGAGCCGCCGGCAGGACCGGTCCTGGTCATGAACGCCGACCAGGTCACCGCCTTGCACTTCGCCCGCCTGGTCGACTTCCACCATCAGCAGGGCGCCTCGGTCACCGTGGGGGCGTTCCGCCACGAGGTGCAGATCCCCTACGGGGTGCTCCGGCTCGACGGCGAGCGGGTGGCCGGAATCGACGAGAAGCCCACCATCTCCCAGCAGTGCAACGCCGGCATCTACGTCGTCGAGCCGCACGTGGTGGCCATGGTCCCCCGCAACACGTTCTTCGGCATGCCCGACCTGGTGGAGGCCGCCCTCGCCGACGGGCGGCCGATCACCGCCTTCCCCATCGTCGAGAAGTTCATCGACATCGGCACCCTCGACGAGCTCGAGGCTGCCCTCGTCTACTTCGCCACCGGCGAGGAGGTGTAGGTTTCGCCGCCGTCGCCGGCGCCGGCAAGGAGGTGGAGCCCTTGAACTGGAACGGTCGGTCGGTGCTGGTCACCGGAGGTGAGGGCTTCATCGGCAGCAACCTGGTAGAGCGGCTGGTCCGCGAGGGCGCCGACGTGCGGGCCCTGGTTCACTACAACCCGTTCGGACGGGCGGGCTGGCTCGACCCCGAGGTCCACCGCGAGGTCCGGGTCCTGCCCGGCGACGTGCGGGACGCCGAGCGGGTGTTCACCGCCGTCGACGGCTGTGACGTGGTCTTCCACCTCGCTGCGCTCATCGGCATTCCCTACAGCTACCTGGCGCCCGAGAGCTACGTCCAGGTCAACGTCACCGGCACCTCTCACGTCGCCCGGGCGTGCCTGCGCGCCGGCGTGAGCCGGATGGTGCACACCTCGACCAGTGAGACCTACGGGACCGCCCTGTCCGTGCCCATCTCCGAGGACCACCCGCTGCAGCCGCAGTCGCCGTACTCGGCGTCCAAGATCGGCGGCGACATGATGGCGCTGTCGTTCTTCCACGCCTTCGAGCTACCGGTGGCCGTCGTCCGGCCGTTCAACACCTACGGGCCCCGGCAGTCGACCCGTGCCGTCATCCCCACCATCCTCTCCCAGCTGCACGCCGGCGCCGAGCAGATCCAGCTGGGGACGACCACCCCGACGCGCGACTTCAACTACGTCGACGACACCGTGGCCGGCTTCCTCGCCGTGGCCGCCTGCGACCGGGCGGTGGGAGAGGTGGTCAACATCGGTTCGGGCCGGGAGATCTCCATCGGCGACCTGGTGCAGCTGCTGATCGCCATCACCGGCGGCACGGCGACGGTCACCACCGATCCGGCCCGGCTCCGGCCCGCCGGCAGCGAGGTGGAGCGGCTGCTGTGCGACAACACCCGGGCCCGCCAGTGGGCCGGCTGGCTGCCCGAGGTGCCCCTCGAGGAGGGGCTTCGGCGCACCTCCGACTGGATCCGGGACAACCGCCACCTGCTGGGCGACGGCGGCTACGCCGTCTGACGCCGCCCCCGGGCGCTCCCCTGGCGGGCGATGTTCAACAGGATGCCGGTGGCCGCCATGGTGACCACCAGGGAGGAGCCGCCGAAGGAGATGTAGGGCAGCGTCAGCCCGGTGATGGGGAGCAGGCCGAGAACGCCTCCGATGTTCACCACCGCCTGGGCCAGCAGCCAGGCGGTGATCCCGCCGGCGACGAGCATGCCAAAGCGATCGGGTGCCTGCATGGCGATGCGCACGCCCACCACGGCGAAGGCCACGAACAGCCCCAGCACCAGCAGCGCCCCGAGCAGGCCCAGCTCCTCGCTGATGATGGCGAAGATGAAGTCGGTGTGGGCGTTGGGCAGGAAGCCGTACTTGGCCCGACTGGCACCCACCCCCACACCGAACAACCCGCCCGAGGCCACGCCGGTGAGCGACTGGGTCAGCTGGTAGCCGGTGTTCATGGGGTCCTCGGCGGGATGGAGGAAGGCCAGGATGCGGTCGCGGCGGTAGGCCGCACTCATGGCCAGCGCCACGAACCCGGCCGAGGCCAGTGCCAGCACGCCGGTCAGGCGGGCCAGTGGGATGCCGCCCAGGAACAGCACCGAACCGACGATCGACGCCAGCACGATGGTCGTGCCCAGGTCGGGCTGGAGCATCATGAGCACGCTCACGGCGCCCGCCACCACGAGGATGGGACGCAGGGTGAGGGAGCTGTCGTGCAGCCGGTGGGCACGGCGGGCGAGCAGGTCGGCGCAGAACAACAACAAGGCCAGCTTGACCAGCTCGGCCGGCTGCATGCGGGCCGAGCCCACAGCCAGCCAGCTCTGGGCCCCGTTGACCTTCACGCCGAGGGGAGACAGCACCGCCACCAGCAGCAGCCCCGACAGGGCGAGCAGCGGCACGGCGAGGCGACGCCACCGGCGGTAGTCGACTGCCAGGGTGCAGGCCAGCGCGGCGGTGCCCACGCCGAGCCAGGTGGCCTGGCGCATGAAGTAGCCCCACGTCGAGCCGAGCTCGGCCAGCGACTGGACCGACGAGGCCGACAGCACCATCACCAGGCCGATGCCGTTGAGCACGGCCACCAGCACCGCCATCAACAGGAAGCTCGACCGCGCCGACGAACCACCGCCTCGGGGGCCGTCCGGCCGGCGTGCGACGGAGGCGTCGACCGAGGGCACCGGGGTGAGGGCGCGGCGGCGAGCGGTCACGACCGCGCCCCCAGGGAGTGGGCGACCGCCCGGGCGAAGTCGTCGCCCCGCTCGGCGTAGGACGAGTACCAGTCGTAGGAGGCACAGCCGGGCGACAGCAGCACGACGTCGCCGGGGCTGGCGGCGGCCCGGGCGGCGGCCACCGCCTCGTCCATCGTCGATGCCCGGGCGACGGGAACGGCGCTGGCGCCGAAGGCGGCCTCGACCTCTTCGGCCGCCTCCCCCATGGCGACGACCGCCCGCACCCGATCGCCGGCGCCGGCCAGCGCCGACAGGTCGAGGCCCTTGTTGCGGCCGCCGGCGATGAGGACCACCGACGGGAACCCGGCCACGGCGGCGGCGGCGGCGTGGGGATCGGTCGCCTTCGAGTCGTCGTAGAAGCGCACGCCGTCGTGCTCGGCCACCAGGCACACCCGGTGGGGCAGCCCCCGGAAGGCACGCAGCGTCTGGCGCACCGCCTCCAGGTCGGCGCCGGCGGCGCACGCCACCGCGGCGGCGGCCAGGGCATTGCCCAGGTCGTGGGGCAGCCGGCGCCAGAGGTCGTCGACCGCCAGCAACGCCTGCCCGTCAGGCATCAACAGGCGCCCGCCGGCGACCCGCCAGTCACCGTGCTCCAGCCCGAAGGTCACCAGGCGGGCCCGCACCTCGCCGGCCGACTTCATCACCAGCGGGTCCCCGGCGTTGGCCACCGCCACGTCGTCGGGCCCCTGGCAGGCCCAGATCCGCGCCTTGGCGGCGGCGTAGCGCTCCATGGTCCCGTGCCAGTCGAGATGGTCCTCGGCGTGGTTCAACCACGCCGACACCCGGGGCCGGAAGCTCCGGGTGAACTCGAGCCGGAACGAGGAGGCCTCGACCACCACCAGGTCGAGATCGGCCTCGCCGGCGATGGCGTCCACCAGCGGGAGGTCGTTGTTGCCGGCGGCGACCGTGCGCAGCCCGGTGGCGGTCAGCATCCGCTCGACCAGCGTGGTCACCGTGGTCTTGCCATTGGTGCCGGTGATGGCCACCAGGGGGACCGACGACCAGCGGGCCGCCAGCTCGAACTCGCTCCAGACGTCGACGCCGGCCGCCAGCGCGGCGGCGATGGCGGGGTGGGCGGCCGGGACCCCCGGGCTGGGAACGACCAAGTCGACCTGGTCGACCAGGGCGGCCAGGGTCGCCGGCGACGGCGCCTCCAGGCTGGTCACGCCCGAGGCGGCGAGGGCGCCGGCCCGGGCCCGGCTGGCCTCACCAGGCCGGTCCTCGACGACGGTCACCGCCCACCCCCGCTGGGCCAGGCGCCGGGCCGCGGCCTCTCCGGCCACGCCCAAGCCCACCACCAGGGCTCGCCCGCCGCTCAACCGACGGCTCCGGTGGAGAGGTAGTCGGCGTAGTAGACGCCGATGGCCAACCCGGTGGACATGGCGGCGAGGATCCAGAACCGCACGATCACCGTGGTCTCCGGCCACCCCCCGAGCTCGAAGTGGTGGTGGATGGGCGCCATGCGCAACACCCGCCGGTGGAACAGGCGGAACGAACCCACCTGCACGATGACCGAGAGGGTCTCCAGCACGAAGAGTCCCCCGACGATGGGCAGGAGCAGGTGGGTGTTGGTGGTGAGGGCCAGGGCGGCCAAGCCGGCGCCGATGGCCAACGAGCCGGTGTCGCCCATGAAGATCCGCGCCGGGGCGGCGTTCCACCACAAGAACCCGGCGCAGGCGCCGGTCATGGCCGCCGCCACCACGGCCAGGTCGAGGGCCTGGGTGTAGCGGTAGAGCTCCGGGTGGCGGAAGGCCCAGAAGGCCACGACGACGAAGGCCGAGAAGGAGAACGCCGCCGAGCCGGCGGCCAGGCCGTCGAGGCCGTCGGTGAGGTTGACGGCGTTGGTGGTGCCGAGGATGAGCAGCATGGCCCACAGCCCCCACAGCACCGGCTCGAGCTCGATGCCGGTGGAGCCGATGCGGGTGAACGACACCTCGGTGGAGACCTGAGCGAGGTCGACGGCCAGCACCGCGAACAGCCCCGCCACCAGCGTGAGGCCCGCGAACTTGGTGCGCTTGTTGAGGCCCAGGTTGCGGGCGTGCTTCACCTTGATCCAGTCGTCCAGCAAGCCCACGAACCCGGCCCCGGCGATGACCAGCATGGTGATGATCCCCGCCCAGGTGAAGATGGCCCCGTTCTTGAGGTGGGCGATGACGTAGCCCGCCAAGCCGGCGCCGACGATGGCCACGCCGCCCATGGTCGGCGTGCCCGTCTTGGTGACGTGGCCCTGGGGCCCGTCGTCGCGGATGGGCTGTCCGATGCCGTTGGCCTTGAGCCAGGTGATCAGGAACGGCGTGCTGACCAGCGACACGAAGAAGGCGACGCCGCCGGCGATGAGAAGGGGGATCACGAGCGTTCGCCGACGGCCAGGCCGAGGGAGGCCAACTCGTCGTGGACGACGTCGCGGTCGTCGAACGGGATGGTGCGGCTCCCGACCGTCTGGGTCGTCTCGTGTCCCTTGCCGGCCACGAGCACGGCGTCGCCCGGCTGGGCCGACGCCAGTGCGGAGCGGATGGCGGCGCGGCGGTCGAGCTCGACCACCACCGTGGCCGGGCCCTCGGCGCCGGCGACCACCTGCTGGGCGATGGCCGACGGGTCGTCGTGACGGGGGTTGTCGGACGTCACCACCATGGCGTCGGCCAGTGTCGCGGCCACTCGACCCATGAGCGGCCGCTTCTCCACGTCCCGGTCGCCGCCACAGCCGAACACCACGGTCAACCGCCCCTCGGTGCCGGCCCGAGCGGCGGTGAGCAACTGGCGCAGGGCGTCGGGGGTGTGGGCGTAGTCGACGACCACGGTGAAGGGCTGGCCGGCGTCGATGACCTCGTAGCGCCCGGGGATGGCCGGGGCCGAGCGCAGCCCCTGGATCACCGCGTCCTCCTCGACGCCGAGCTCCACCGCAGCGGTGGCGGCGGCCAGGGCGTTCGAGAGGTTGGCCACGCCGCCGAACGGGACCTGCATGCGCCGCCCGCGCCACGTGCAGGAACTGGCCACCAGCCCAACCTCGACGTCTCCCAAGTCGGACAACGAATAACCCCGTGTCGGGACACGGCAGGCCTCCAACAGCAGTCGCCCGTGGGGATCGTCGAGGTTCACCACCGCGGCCGACGTCAGCTCGGGCTCGAACAGCCGGGCCTTGACCGCGAAGTACTGCTCCATCGACTCATGGAAGTCGAGGTGGTCGTGGCCCAGGTTGGTGAACACGGCCACGTCGAAGCGCGTGCCCTCGACCCGGGAGAGGGCGAGGGCGTGGGAGGACACCTCCATGGCCACGGCGGCAGCGCCGCCGTCGGCCAGCCGCGCGAGCTCAGCTTGGAGGTCGGGAGCCTCCGGGGTGGTGCGCGCCCCTCCGAGCGTCCCCATCACTCCGGTGGGCAGCCCCGCCGCCTCGAGCACCGCCCGCAGCATCCAGGTGGTGGTGGTCTTGCCGTTGGTGCCGGTGACGCCGACCACGCGCAGGCGACGCGACGGGTGCCCCCAGAACGCCGCGGCGGCCCGGCCCATCTGGACGCGAGCGTCGCCGACCAGCACCTGGGGAACGTCCACGTCGACGTGGCGCTCGGCCAGCAGCGCCACCGCGCCCCTGCCCACGGCCTCGGTGGCGTGGCGGTGACCGTCGGAACGACGGCCGGGAACGCAGCAGAACAACCCACCGGGTACGGCCCTCCGCGAGTCGTGGGTGAGGGAGGCCACGTCGACGTCGACGTCGCCCTCCAGCGCCACCACCTCGAGCTCAGCGGCGAGGTCGGCGAGTCGCATGGCAGCACGTGACGGGGACGGGGACAGGACGGCTCACCGGCTCAGTCTCGCGGCAGCGCGGCCCCGGTGGGCGGCATCCCGGCTGGCGGCAGCGAGGCCACCTCGACCTCGGTGGGCGGGGGGACACGGAACAGCCGCAGGGCGTACTCGGCGATGTCGGCGAACACCGGGGCGGCCACGATGCCGCCGTAGTAGGGGTGGGGCTCGTCGAGCACCACGATCAGCGACAGCTCGGGCTGCTGCGCGGGGACGAAGCCGGCGAAGACGGCCATGTAGGCGCCCGGCTCATACCCCCGGAACTGCGTCGAGGGCTTGCGAGCCGTCCCCGTCTTGCCGGCGACCTCGTAGCCGGCGACCTGGGCGTTGATGCCGGTGCCGTCGCTCACGGCACGGATCAACATCGCCTTCATCTCCTCCGCCGTGTCGGGGGACACGACCTCGTGGCGCTCCCCCGGGGACGCCGGGTGCTCCGTGCCCTCCCCGTCGACCACGGAGCGGACCAGAGTGGGCTGGACGTAGGTCCCGCCGTTGGCGACGACGTTGACGGCGGCGAGCATCTGCACGGCGTTGACGGCGATCCCCTGGCCGATGGACACCGACCCGATCGAGGTGCTCGACTGCTCCTCCGGATCGGGCAGGATGCCGCCGGTCTCACCGGGGAAGCCCAGGCCGCTGGTGGTGCCCAACCCGAAGCGGCGCAGGTAGTCGTCGAGGCGCTGCATGCCCAGCTCCTGGGCCAGGAGGATGGTGCCCACGTTCGACGACTGGGCCAGGATGTCGCTCACCGACAGGGGCAGGGGCTGGTGGCGCTGGCTGTCGGTGAACGCCTTGGGCCCCACCTGGAGGGTGTCGGGCACGGTCAGCACGTCGCCGGGGTCGCGCACGTCCTCCTCGAGCACGGCCGAGAGGGTCAGCACCTTGCTGACCGATCCCGGCTCGAACACCGAGGTGACGGCGGCGTTGTGGGCGGTGGGCCGGGGCTCGTCCTCGCCGTCCCGGCCGACGCTGGCCAGTGCCAGCACCTCCCCGCTGTCGGGATCCATGGCGACGGCCATGCCGCCGCGGGCGTCGGTGGCAGTCACCTGCTCGACCAGGGACTGCTCGACGTGGTACTGCAACGAGCGGTCGATGGTGAGCACGAGGTCGTCGCCACGGGTCGGTGGCGAGAGGCGCCGCTCCCCGGCGGCGATGGTACGTCCATCGGGCCCCCGCTCGAGGAGGAGCTCTCCCGGCGCGCCCGCCAGCCGCCCCTGGTGTTCGAGCTCGAGGCCGGACACGCCCTGGTTGTCGGGGTCCACATCACCGAGGACGGAGACGGCCAGGTCGCCGGCGGGGCGGAAGCGCCGGGGCTCGTCGAGCAGGGCCACGCCCTCGAGATCGAGCGCAGCCACCTCGGCCGCGGCCTCGTCGCCCACCTGGCGGGCCAGGTAGACGAAGCGGCTCCCCTCGGCGGCGAGGCGCCGGCGCAGCTCCGGCTCCCCGACCTCCAGGACCGGCGCCAGCGCGGCAGCGTGGCCGGCCGGGTCGCCGACCAGCGCGGGATCGGCCCAGACCGCGTGCTGGCGCACCGACAAGGCCAGCTCGTTGCCGTTGCGGTCGAAGATGGAACCCCGCTCGGCCGGCAAGGCAACCGTACGCACCCGCTGGGCGACGCCCCGCTCGGCATGGTCGTCCGGGGCCACCACCTGGAGATGGGCCTGTCGGACGGTCACGGCACCGAAGACGAGCAGGACGACAGCGAGAAGGCTGCGGCAGCGCTGGCGGGGATCACCGCAGCGCGGAGCGCGGCGGGGCCCGGGGGCGCGGACGGGCGGCGACGCCGGCGGGCGGACGCCTCTTGCCCCGGCGTTCCGACGGTGGGCGGTGGTGGCGGCAGCACGCCTGGCGGACCCAGGGCTGGTCGTTGCCGGCCGGCGCCGCGTCGCCGTCGATGGCGCCCGGAGCCCAGCCTTGGGCGTCGTGGCCCGAGCGGCGACCGAGGCCCGGCGACGGTCAGTGGGGGGCGAGCTGGCGGCGGGCGGGCGGGAGCGGCAGGTGGGAGGCGCCGGCCTCGCCGACCGGCTCAACGCGCCGAGCCCAGGTAGGGCTTGATGGCCCCCCAGGACGGTTGGGTACCCAGCTCCCCCGCCTCGCCCGCCGAGGCGACGGCCGGTGGTGGCTCGGGCGCCGACTCAGCGGGCGCGGCTGCCTGCAGATAGGTGACGGTGTCCGGCGAGACCATGCCGAGGCGCTCCTGGGCCACCGACACCACCCGGTCGGGTGCCTCGAGCGTGGCCACCTCGAGGCGCAGGGCCTGATGGCGGGCCTGGGCTTCGACGACCCGCTGGTCGAGGTCGTCGAGGCGGACCTGGGTCGAGATCATCATGGCGTGGGAGGCGGCCAGCGCCAGGAGGGAGGCGCCGACGAGCACGGCGGCGACCACCAGCAGTCGCCGGCTCCGGCGCTGGCGCAGGGCGAGCCGCAGCCGGGCGTTGTCGACCAGGCGCAGCGGTGGCCGGACCGAGGGAGCGGTGGGGCGCCGGGCGCCGGGATGCGGGGCGCGAAGCGGCGCCGCAGCGAGGGCGGGGACGCGGGCACGGACGGGAACAGGGCTCATGGCTCACCTCGCTCGCGGTCGGTGGAGGACGGCGCCGGCAGCTTCTCGACCGCCCGCAGCCGGGCGCTCGCCGCCCGCGGGTTGGCCTCGACCTCGGCGGCTGAGGGCGTGGTGCCTGCTCGGCGGACCAGGGTGACCGTCGGCACCGCGCCGCAGGCGCAGGGGAGGCCCGGCGGGCACGTGCACCCGCCGGTGGCTGCCGCCCGGAAGCGGGACTTGACGATGCGGTCCTCGCCCGAGTGATAGGAGAGGACCACGCAGCGGCCTCCGGGCACGAGCACGTCGATGGCCGAATCGAGCGAGTCGGCCAGCACCTCCAGCTCGGCGTTGACGGCGATGCGGAGGGCCTGGAACGTGCGGGTGGCGGGATGCCGGCCCCGCCGACGGGCCGGGGCGGGGATGGCGTCCCGCACCACCTCGGCCAGGCGGGCGGTGGTGGTGATGGGGCGGGCAGCGACGATGCCCCGAGCGATGCGGCCGGAGTACCGCTCGTCCCCGTAGCGCCGCAGGAGGTCGGCCAGCTGGTGCTCGGTGGCCTCGTCGATGAGCTCGGCGGCGCTCTGGCCGGTGGTGGGGTCCATGCGCATGTCGAGGGGCCCCTCGTGGCGGTGGCTGAAGCCCCGCTCCGGCCGGTCGAGCTGGTCGGAGCTCACGCCCAGGTCGAACAGCACGCCGCTGGCGCTCAACAGGTCGAGGTCGGACATGACGGTGGCGAGACGGTCGGACCGGGTGTGGCGGACCCGGGCGCGTCCCGGGAACTCCGAGAGGCGCTCGGCGGCGACGGCCACGGCACGAGGGTCCCGGTCGAGGCCGACCACCGACAGGTGGTCGTGGGCCTCGAGCAGGGCCCGGGCGTGGCCGCCGCCGCCCACGGTGGCATCGACCACGGTCCCCGGGGGAACGGGGCCGAACAGGTCGATGACCTCGTGGAGCAGCACCGGGCGGTGGTGGTAGGCCGTCTCGCTCATCCGCAACCCCCCGACCGACGAAGGTCCGCCGGGTTGTGTCCCCGACTGACGTCGATGGCAGCGGGCGGAGTAGGGGCTGTCCATCTCGTCGATCGGAGGGCTGCGCATGAGCGACGACGCCTGGTGGCCGCCGTCGGTCGTTCTGGTCTCGGCTCTCCTCTCTGTGCGATGGCTGCGGTCGGTGCGGAGGTGCGGTCGTGCGGTCAGATGCCGAGGTCGTCGAGGCCCGGCTGGGAGCCGGCGAGCATCGCTTCGCCCTCCTGGTTCTTCGGGATCCAGCGCTGGGCGTCCCAGATCTCGATGCGGTTGATCGCGCCGGTGACCTTGACGTCACGCTCCAGGCCGGCGAAGTCACGGAGGTGGGCGGGAATGGCCACCCGGCCCTGCTTGTCGGGTTTGATCGAGCGGGTACCAGCAGCGAACGAACGGGCCACGTTGCGCTCCGTTGGCCCCCGCCTCGCCTTCTCCTGCATTCCGGCAGCCACTTCTTGGAACTCCTCGGTCGTGTAGATGGCCAGGCACCCATCGAGGTTCTTGGTGATGAAGCCACCGTCCTCGAGCCGGTCACGGAACTCGGCGGGAAGGATCACCCGCCCCTTGGCGTCGAGGGAGTGGTCGAACTCCCCGAAGAACACCTGCTGGGCCTCTCCATCGTCGTCCTCGCCCTTGCCTGACCCTTCGGACCCTACGCCCCCACTCTGTGCCCGTCAACACCCCTGCCCACCATTTCGCGCCACTCCACCTCGCCGGCGATAATCCGCCGGCGCCCGTGCACGGAGCTGGACCGGCTCTCGTCGCTGCTCCGCCTGGCGGACTCCGCAGCGTCCGGCCCCTGAGTACGGACGTGCGTAGGACCCTCAGGTAGGCGGAAGGTGGGACAGGAGGGCGTCGAGCAGGGTGGGCAGGGGGTGCTGCAAGCCGGTGGCCAGCGGGGCCAGCTCGGCGGCAGCCTGCCGGCGCTCGCCGGCGTCGAGGGCCAGCAGGCTGAGCAGCGGCTCGGGCTCCCAGCGGCGCAGCACCAGGCACTGGAACCGGGCGCCGTGGCGGGTCCGCCGCTGGGAGAGGCCCACCAGCTTGCGGCCGCCGGCGTGCACCTCGCCGGGCCCCAGGGCGGCGAAGCAGACCAGGTGCGACCACTGCGTGCCCACCAGCGGGCCGGTGTGGACCTCGACGACCACGCCCAGGTCGGCCAAGGCGGCGACCCAGGCCAGACCCAGCCAGTGCGAGGCCCGGTGGACGTCGTCGTCCCACAACCGGTCGTCCCTCGGCACCACCACGTCGACCCACAGGGCCTGGCCGGGAACGAGCAGGACCGCCCCTCCCCCGCTGCGCCGGCGGACGAGCTCGGCGCCGGCGCTGGCGACCGCGGCGGCGTCGGCGTCCCTCTCCGGCTGCGTCGAGCCCAGCACGAGGGCGGGGCGGTCGACCTCGAGCACGGAGACCACCCGTGCCACGGGCTCCGGCAGCGACCGGGCATGGAAGGCCGCCGCCGACCCCACCGCGTGCTCCACTCGCCAACTGGCATCGATCACCCCGCCAGTAGAGTCGCTGCGATGACTTCGCCCGCACCCCACCGCCGGCTGACCGAGTTCAGCCACGGCGCCGGCTGAGCCTGCAAGCTCGCTCCCGGCGAGCTGGCGCAGGTCCTGCGCCGCCTGGCACCGGTCGACCACCCCGACCTGCTCGTGGGCTCCGCCACGGGCGATGACGCCGCGGTCTGGCGGCTCGACGACGACCGGGCGCTGGTGGTGACCGCCGACTTCATCACGCCGGTGGTGGACGATCCGCGGGACTGGGGCCGCATCGCCGCCACCAACGCCGTGTCCGACGTCTACGCCATGGGCGGGCGTCCGATCCTGGCCCTCAACCTGGTGGGCTGGAACGTCGACGAGCTGCCCACCGAGGTGCTGGGCGAGGTGCTGGCCGGCGCTGCCGAGGTGGGGGTCGAGTGCGGGTTCGTCACCGTGGGCGGGCACACGGTCGACGACCCGGAGCCGAAGTTCGGCTTGGCCGTGGTCGGCGAGGTCCATCCCGACCGCCTGCTCACCAACGCCGGCCTGCGCCACGGCGACGCCCTGGTGCTGACCAAGCCGCTCGGCGTCGGGATCATCGCCACCGCGGTGAAGCGGGGGCTGACCACCGACGACTTGGCGGCCGCCGCCGTGGCCTCCATGACCCGCAGCAACGCCGAGGCGTGCGCCGCCGCCCTCGCCGCCGGCGCCCGGGGGGCCACCGACGTGACCGGGTTCGGCCTGCTCGGCCACCTCGGGCGCATGGCCGAAGAGTCCGGCGTCGACGTGGTGCTCGACCACGGGGCGGTGCCGTTGCTCCCCGGCGCTCGTGCCCTGGCTGAGGGCGGCTGCGTTCCGGGCGGGACCATGCGCAACCTCGAGTGGGTGACCGAGCGCCTCGACCGAGGCGATGCCGACGAGGTCACCGTCGTCCTCCTGGCCGACGCCCAGACCTCCGGCGGGTTGTTGTTCGGCGCCGCTCCCGACGACGCCGCCGCCGCCGCGGAGCGTCTCCGCGCCTCAGGTCACGAGGCCGTCGTCGTGGGCCGGGTGACGGCCGGGACGGGTCGGCTCCGGCTCGCTCAGCTCGGCTGAGCCGGGCGGCGGCGACGGCGCCGCTGCGGCGACACCAGATCACCAAGGAGATGCGGGCGACGATACGTACTTCGAGTACTGAGGATCCAGACGGCATCGTCCACGCGAAGTACGAGGGCGGGTCGGTCCGGCTCGGGTATCTGGTGGGCACTTGCTGGGTGAAGAGCTGGAGTTCCGGTACACGCATGTGCCATCGGAGAGGCTGACCGCTTCTGGCCAATGCCGCAGTCGCATCAAGGTGCTCGACGATGGACGGCTGCGGATGCACGAGACATGGGAGTGGACGACCAGCCTGGCACTGGCTCAAGCGTCATCGGGGAGGTCACCGGAAAGGTGAGCCCTTGTGCCGAGGTCGACAGGAAGGCGACCCTGCCTGAATAGTTCACCCCGGGCTGTACCGTAGGCCGCGTGGTCACGTTTCTCGATATCGACGTTGACGTCGACACGCTCGCGAGGGTCGGGGACGCGCTAGCCGACGCCACTCGTCGAACGGTGCTCGTGCACCTGCTCGCCGGTCCCGGGTATCCGGCTGAACTGGCTGATGCGGTCGGCGTCAGCCGCTCGGCAATGTCGAACCATCTTGCGTGCCTACGCGGGTGCGGCTTCGTGACGGCCACCTACGAAGGTCGACGCGTCCGGTACTCGCTCTCCGACCCGGCGATCGCCGACGCCCTCACCGCGCTGGCCGGCTTGCCACTCGGCCGGTGTCCAGTGGATGGGACGTCATGACGTCGTCGGTGCTTGACCGTCGCCACCTTGTGCGGCGCGGGCTCATCCTCGCCTGGTTCACCATTGCCTGGAACAGCATCGAGGGCGTCGCCGGGATCGTCTCCGGCATCGTGGCTGGCTCCATCGCCCTGGTCGGCTTCGGCGTTGACTCCTACGTCGAGGTCTTCGCCGGCTCGGTCATCGTCTGGAGGCTGGCGCGCGACCGTCGCGGTGAGGAGCTGTCCGAGAACGCCGAGCGCCGCGCCGTCCGTCTCATTGCGATCACCTTCCTCGCCCTTGCCGCGGGCGTCGGCGTCGAATCCATCCGCAAGCTCGCGCTGGGAGCGGAACCCGACGAGAGCCTCTT
The DNA here is from genome assembly GCA_035942035.1 of Acidimicrobiales bacterium. Classification (GTDB taxonomy): domain Bacteria; phylum Actinomycetota; class Acidimicrobiia; order Acidimicrobiales; family CADCSY01; genus JAHWJR01. The sequence continues at coordinate 24,194 of DASZDK010000107.1, read as the reverse complement.
CGGCATCGGCCTGGCGATCGTCTCGCTCGTCGTGATGCCACTGCTCGCTCGGGCCAAGCGTCGCGTCGGCGAGCAACTGGGAAGCCGCGCTGTCACCGCCGATGCGACCGAGACCGCGCTGTGCGTCTGGCTGTCGGCGATCCTCCTTGCCGGGCTCGCTGCCAACGCCGTCTTCGGCTGGTGGTGGGCGGACCCGCTCGCCGGGCTCGGAATCGTCTACGTCGCCGGACGCGAAGGCATCGAGCACCTTCGCAGCGACGAACTGGATGAGTGCTGCTGACCGCTGCCGGGTGCGATGACGACCAGAATCGACGGCTCTGTGCTCGTCCGGACTCCAACTCCGACAGACGGGCGCGCCCACAATCCTCGGGGCGGTTTTGCGACTACGGCACGCCTATCGGCGCTTACGCCGAGGTGGCGACGACAGTGGGCCGCGTCTGCCCTTCGCGGCCATCACAGTTGGCGGCGCACGTCTCCCAGGTGGTGACGTAGCTCGTGGAGCGTGTGAACGCCGACCCAGCGCAGGGACCGCTCCGCGAGCGCTGGGTAGTTGTACATGACCGTCCGCTCCCAGTCCGCCGCCGGGAGGCGACCGAGCACGTTGGCGAAGAGCCGGGCGGCGTCGGAGAGCTGACTGGCTACGTCAGATGCGTCTTGCTCGGCGTAGCCGTCATGGTCCACGCGCTCGTCGCGCCCCATCGGGTGGAACGATGGCCGCTCCTGGCGCCGGGCCAATAGGACGCGCTCACGCTGGACCAGCAGTACGTCTCGAACGTGGCATACGTACTCGAGGGGCGACCAGGTGCCAGGTTGGCGCCGCTCTCGGGCGTCGGCACCAGCGTCAGCGAGCATGGCGGCGAGTTGGAGAGCGGTCTCGACGATGTCCGAACCGGCGCGCGCCGCCTCCCCGGGGCGGTACTCGAAACCGCACTCCAGGCATCGGTCCACCGGCAGACCCTAACGCCGTCGACGGGGGGCGATGGTGAGCGCTTGCTCCCTCACCACGGCGGGCTCACGTGGCTTGCGCTGGCGCACGATGCCTCGATCCGGTCCTCGGCCTCCGCCGGGCCGAAGGAGCAGACGATGTCCGACAGCCGAAGCACGCCTCCCGGTCGAAGCGCCCCGCGCATCCGGAGCAGTGCGACGGACGTCCAGGAGTCGGGGATCTGTGAGCGGCCAGCGAGAGCAGACGCAATCTGCTGGCTGTCCTTGGAAGCGGGAGGTGACGCAGCCGGCGTTGACCATCTCGATGTTGGCAATCCCCGCCTCGGTGTCCTTTATTTGAAGTTGGGGTGAGCATCCTCACAAACATCAACCGCGATCGCCATGCCGCCAGCGTCGGCGGCCGCCACAGCGAACTGACCAGGCCTCCGAGATCCACGACGTCCTTCGTCTGATCGAGCCGACTCATCGAGCACCCCGCCCGGCTTGCACGGAACCCGGCTCCCCTGGGACCTCCAGGGAGGCGTTCACGCCCCGGCGAGCGCTCCTCCAGTCGCTCTCTCAGCACCGCCCTTCACGATTGCAGACCGCTCCGGTTGGCCGCACCGATTTGAACGACATCCCTCAACCCGTCAGAGATCGGCGCATCGCAGGTGGCCTCGAGCAGCTGTCGACTGGGAGCGAGTTCAGATGGCCCGGGCGATGTACTCGACGAAGAACCCGTCGGGCGAGTACACGGTGGACTCGATCGAGAAACCGCTTCGCTCGATCATCGGCTCGAGCAGCCAGGCGTAGGCGGAGTGCTCGTCGCGGACGTGTTCCTCCATGTCGGCTCCGACCCAGTCGCTGTTGCCGTCGGCGGTGGTCGGAAGGGTGGCGCACCATGCCTCGATGCGTTCCTCCGCATCGGAGGGCTCGAAGCAGTAGGCGACGTCCGACAGCCGCAGCACGCCGCCGTCACGAACGAAGCTGCGCATCCGCCGAAGCGCAACCGACTTCCAGAAGTCGGGAGGTGGTGCAGGGCCCACCGGGAGTACACGATGTCGGCCGGCTGTCCCCGATGTTCGTAGGTGAGGAACCCCGCCTGCACGACCTCGACGTTCGACAGCCCCGACGCCGCCAGCTTGGTCCGAAGGCGGGCGAGCATGAGTGGCGAGATGTCGACGGCGACCACTCGGGCACAGACCCCAGCCACGGCCAAAGTGAACTGCCCCGTCCCGGCGCCGAGATCAACGACCTCACACCGCTGGCCGAGCCCGTGCTCGAAGAGAACTGCGAGCTCGCCAGTGGCGTTCGCATCCTCCTTGTCGTCGTAGCGGGCGACGTGGTCAGGATCCAGGTTCTCCCGGCCTGCGGTTGCCAGCTCGTCGAGTAGCCAGCGGCGACGCGATGGGCTGGGCGCCGGGCTTTCCATGCCAATAGTGTCGCACCCGCGGGCCCGACGGCGAGCCGCAAGGCCTCCCTGCGGCTACCCATGTCGTTCGAGCGAAGATCGGGCCTCGACCCGCCCGCATGGGATCCAACCAGCTCATCGCGTAGGCGGCGTCAGGGATCGGATTGTCTGGGCCAACCCCTGAAGAACGGGAGTACCGTCGCCGGAAGTGGACAGCGGCACACGTTTCATGGAACTGCACCGCTCGGGCACGTTCGTGATGGTCAACGTCGTCGACGCAGGAACGGCCCGGGCCGTCTGCGACGCGGGTACTGCCGCCATCGCGACGACGAGCGGAGGCCATGCGGCCACGATCGACCGTCGCGACGCTTCGGGCGACGTGACGATGGAGGAGCACGCGCAGCATGCCGAGGTGCTGGTGCGCGCCGCATCCTTGCCGTGCAACGTCGATGCCGAGAACGGCTATGGACACGAGCCCGAGGACATGCCGGCTGCGGTACAGCGATTCGCGGAGACGGGCGCGGCTGGGATGGGAATAGAGGACTGGTCTGGGGACCAGGAGATCGGACTCTACGACCGCGCCCGGGCCATCGCGAGGATCGATGCCGCTGTCGAGGCAGCACAAGCACTCGAACGTCCCTTTGTGATCACCGGACGCACCGAGGTGCTGCTCTACGGTCTCGACGGAGGGATGGGCGAGGCACTCGCTCGCCTGCAGGGGTTCGCCGACGTCGGAGCGCACTGCCTGTTCGCGCCCGGCACGTGGGATCTCCCGTCGATCAAGACGGTCACCGATGAGGCCGGTGGACCGGTGAACATCCTCGTCCAGCTCTCAGAGGTGAATCCGCACGGCCCGGCGCCCTTCGGCCTCTCCGACCTTGCCGAACTCGGCGTGCGCCGGATCAGCCTCGGGAGCTCGCTTTACCGCGCCCAGGTCGCCCACGCCGCCGACCGGGTGCATCTGCTGCTCGCCGACGGCTCGCTCTGACCGACCGCGTGACGGGCGTTGTGCCACAAGCTGCTTCGTCTTCGACGTAGTCCTCGCCAGGCGCCCCTCCTAAATGCTTGGACCACCAGATCCAGCGGATGGTGATCTCGGGACCTGCTGCGAGTCAGCCCAGCGAGTAGAGGAGCAACGCGATGTTGGAGGCGCCCAGCTGCCGTGCGCCGGTCAGCCGCATCGGGCCGGGCGGCCGCACGGAGAAGGCCGGGACGCCGTCGACCAGGACGCCCGCGCCGACCATCACGTGCAGCTCGTCGACCAGGCGCGCCGCGAGCAGGTCATTCCACGTCGTCATGCTGCCGAAGGCCACCAGCTCACCGCCCTCGCCCTTCTTGGCCTCGGCGATCGCGCCCCTTGCCTCGTCCCTGCGAACGATCGTGGTGTTGTCCCGCCACGGCCCGGCCTCGTCCACGCTCAGGCTGTCGGAGACGACGAGGTGCTCGAGCTCACGGTGTCGGCGCGAGATGGCCCGTTCGACGTCTGGCTGAGCCGGGTCATCGGCGACCGGAGGCCAGTAGCTCAAGAACCCGCGGTAGGTGGTGGCGCCGGACACCAGGGTGTCCGCGGCCTGCATGAGCTCGAGGTTGTAGTCGCTGAACGTCGTGTCGAACGGCAGCGCCATGAGATCGCCGCCGGGGCCGGCCGCGTAGCCGTCCAGTGAGATCAGGTTGCTCACGATCAACTTGCGCATCGCCACTCCGATGTGTCGAGGGCCGGGCGGTCTGGCACGTCCCACCCAGGTGCAAGAGCGGCGGACCCGACGCAGCAACCGAGTGCACGCAAGCTTGCCGCACTTCGCGGTTGCGGCCCACGTATGACGGCCGGCAGGCGGGACGGTCGGTCCGTGGACACACGAGAGGCAGTTGTGGCGTCCGCACGCCCACAGGCCGCCGCAGAGACACCGGGTCCGTCAGGTGCGGGCGTGTCCGTCCACCGGCACGCGCGGGACCGCCGCCGGTGCCGCAGTCTCGGCCGGGGCGAACTGCGTGCGATAGAGCTCGGCGTAGCGCCCGCCCGCAGCGAGGAGCTGGGCATGGGTGCCCCGTTCGACCACCCGGCCGTCCTCGAGCACGAGGATGGCGTCGGCCGCCCGGACGGTGGCGAGGCGGTGGGCGATCACCAGCGCGGTACGCCCGGCGAGGGCAGCGCCGAGCGCCTCCTGCACGGCGAGCTCGGACTCGGAGTCGAGATGAGCGGTGGCCTCGTCGAGGATCACCACCCGGGGCCGGGCCAGCAGGAGCCGGGCGATGGTGAGCCGCTGGCGCTCACCGCCGGAGAGCCGGTACCCACGCTCCCCCACCACGGTGTCGAGGCCGTCGGGCAGGGACCGCACCAGGGCGGCCAGGCGCGCAGCGGTCACTGCGTCCCAGAGCTCGGCGTCGGTGGCCTCGGGCCGGGCGTAGCGCAAGTTGGCGCCGATGGTGTCGTGGAAAAGGTGCCCGTCCTGGGTGACCACCCCGACGGTGCGGCGGATGGAGTCGAACGACAGCTCCCGCACGTCGACGCCCGACAGCCGCACCGCGCCGGCGTCGACGTCGTAGAGCCGCGGCACCAGAGAGGCCAGCGTCGACTTGCCGGCGCCGGAGGACCCCACGAGGGCCACCAGCTGGCCGGGTTCCACGCGGAGCGACACGCCGTGCAGCACCTCAGCACCGGCCCGGTCGTCGAGGGTGGCCACCTCCTCGAGGGAGGCCAGCGACACCTGCTCGGCCGACGGGTAGGCGAAGCGCACCTCGTCCACCTCCACCGCCACCGGGCCGTCGGGCACCTCCTTGGGGTCGGCCGGCTCCACGATGAGGGGGTCGACGTCGAGCACCTCGAAGACCCGCTCGAAGCTGACCAGGGCCGTCACCACGTCGAGACGGGCGGTGGCCAGGGCGGTGAGCGGCCCGTACAGGCGGTTGAGCAGCAGGGCCATGGTCACGACCCGACCGGCGTCGAGCTCGCCCCGCAGGGCGAGGTAGCCGCCGAGCCCGTAGATGAGGGCCTGGGCCAGGCCCGACGCCAGGGTCAGCGCCCGGAAGAACACCTCCATGGCCATGGCCGAGCGCACGCCGATGTCGCGCACCCGGGCCGCCCGGTGAGCGAACTCCCGGGCCTCGCCGGCAGGCCGCCCGAACAGCTTGACCAGCGTGGCACCGGGCGCGGAGAACCGCTCGGTCATCTGCGAGGTCATGGCCGCGTTGTGCTCCGTCGCCTCCCGCTCGAGCATGCCAACCTTGGCGCCCACTCGCCGGGCCGGGACCACGAACAGCGGCAGCAACACGAGGGCCAGCACGGTGATCTGCCATGACAGCCGCACCATCACCCCGAGCGTCAGCACCAGGACGATGACGTTGGTCACCACGCCCGACAGGGCCGAGGTGAAGGCTCGCTGGGCCCCGATCACGTCGTTGTTCAGCCGGCTCACCAGGGCGCCGGTGTGGGTACGGGTGAAGAACGCCACCGGCATTCGCTGGACGTGCTCGAAGACCCTCCGGCGCAGGTCGAAGATCAGGCCCTCGCCCAGCCGGGACGACTGGAGCCGCTCCAGCAGGCTCACCGCCGACTCCACCAGGGCCACCCCGGCGATGAGCGCAGCCAGCACCGCCACGGTGCGCGTACCGCGGCCCTCGACGACGGCGTCAACGGTCCACCCGGCGAGCACCGGTGACGCCACACCCAGCACGGCCGACACCGTGGCGAGGAGCAGGAACGACACGATGGCGCGCCGGTGCGGCCCGGCAAAGTCACCCACCCGCCGCAGCGTCGCCCGGTTGAGTCCCTCGCGGGCGCCCGGCTGCATGGAGCTCTGCAACACCATCCACATGTTGATGTCGGCCATGGCCGGTTACTGTAAGACCTCAACAAATCTTTAGGTCAAGGAGGTCTGTCCATGAGTGGAGCAACGCAGGTGAGCACAGCCGACCTGGCCATCGGCGACGTCGCCCGCCGGTCGGGCCTGGCCGTGTCCGCCCTGCGGTTCTACGAAACCAACGGGCTCATCTCCTCGACCCGCACCGAGGGCGGCCAGCGGCGGTACCGGCGGGACGTGCTGCGGCGGCTGGCGGTGATCCAGGCGGCCCAGCAGGTGGGCTTCCCGCTGGCGGAGATCGCCGGCATGCTCGCCGAGCTGCCCGCCGACCGACCCGTCTCCCCTTCGGAGTGGCAACGGCTGGCCCGCAGCTGGCGCCCGCAGCTCGACGAACGGATCCGGACGCTCGAGCAGCTCCGGGACCAGCTCGACTCCTGCGTCGGCTGTGGCTGCCTGTCGATGGAGAAGTGCGCGCTGGCCAACCCCGCCGACCGGGCCTCCGGCCTGGGCCCCGGGCCCCGGTACTGGCTCCGCGGCCGGTCAGCCCGGTAGGGAGCCGGGCAGGCGCACGACCCCTAGGGGGCGCACGGCCATGGTGCCGTCGGGCGCCACCTCCCAGGGCTCGGTGACGTCGGCGGCGAACCACCGGTTGCTGGCCGGGAGGTCACCGGGCTCGGTCACGCCGGGCAAAGCGGCCAGGGCCACGTTGACCGCCTTGCCCACGCCGGTCTCCAGCATCCCTCCCACCCACAGCGGAACGCCTCGCTCCCGGGCGAGGTCGTGGATGCGCAGGGCTTCTTCCACCCCCCCGACGCGCGCCGGCTTCAGGTTCACCCGGTCGCCGGCTCCCAGCGCCAGGGCCGTCTCCAACGTGGCCGCCGAGGTGATGGACTCGTCCAGGCACACCGGCGTCTCCAGGGCGGCGGCCACCTCGGCCAGGCCGACCAGGTCGTCGGCGGGCAGTGGCTGCTCGATCTCCCCCAGGCCGCAACGGTCGAGGCCGCGGAGCGCGCCGTCGAGGTCCGAACGCCGGTAGGCGCCGTTGGCGTCCACCGCCAGCGACAGCTCGGGCCACGTGGTACGCACCGCCTCCACCGCCGCCACGTCCCAGCCGGGGCGGACCTTGAGCTTGACCCGCCGGTATCCGGTGGCCACGTGCTCGGCCACCTCTGCCACCAGCTCGTCGATCGATCCGGCGATGCCCACGGCGACGCCGCACGGCACCCGGTCGCGCACCGCACCCAACCAGGCCGGGAGCGTGGTGCCGGCGGCGGCCAGGCGCACGTGCAGCACAGCCGCCTCCACCGCCGAGGCCGCCATGGGGTGGCCGACCAGCGCCGAGGCCCGCCCGGCCACAGCCGCCGGGACGAGGAAGCGCCGCAGCACGGCCTCGGCCCCGTCGACCCACTCGGCGGTGTACGTGGGTGCGGCCAGCGCCGGGCACTCGCCCCACCCTTCGCTGCCGTCGGCACCCACCGCCCGGACCAGCAAAACCTCCTTCTCCCGCTCCACCCCCGAGGCGGTGACGAACGGCTGGGCCAGCGGCAGGCGCAGGCGGACCACGTCGACGCCGGCGAGGAGGACCTCGGGGAGCGCGGGGCGACCGCCAGGTCCGGTCATCCTCGGATCACCGGCGCCGAGCGACCCGGGCCGGGGCCCGGCCGCCGCTCACGCCGACAAGGCAGAGTCGAGATAGGGCTCCCAGTGGCTGGGGACCGTCCCCACCGCCACGGTGATCCACGTCAGCTCCTTGGGCGCGGTGGGACGCCGGCGCAGGACCATGCTCGTCTCGGACAGCAGGCGATCGCGCTTCTGGGCGTTGCAGGGGCGGCAGGCGGCCACGACGTTCTCCCACACGTGCTGGCCGCCGCGGCTTCGGGGCACGACGTGGTCGATGCTGTCGGCCGGCGCGCTGCAGTACTGGCAACGGGAGCCGTCCCGGGCGAACACGGCGCGGCGGTTGAGCGAGGCCCTCCGCCGGTACGGGACCCGCACGAAGTAGCGCAGCCGGATGACCGAGGGGATGGGGACGCGCAGGCGCTCGGAGCGCATCACCGCCCCGGTGTCGTGCAGCACGTCGGCCTTCTCGGCCAGGACCAGGATGACGGCGCGCCGCACCGGGATGACGCACAGCGGCTCGTAGGTCGCATTGAGCACCAGTGCCCTCGACACCGGCTCGAACGCTAGCGCCTCGCTTCCCGCGGGAGACGACAACCGCACCGCCCGCACGAGTGCCGGCTAGGGGCGGGAGCGCACCGAGCGGCGCCAGCGACGGCACCACGCCAGGTACGACACCACCTCACTTGGCTCAGGGGGCCGCTCCGGGTCACCCGAGAACGTCTCGAGGCGGAAGTGCAGGTAATCGGGGTCCGGGCGGGGCACCGGCGGCCACCGCCGCCACCAACCCGCCGGAGCCAGGCGCAGCGCCTGGCGGACGCCGGTCGCCCACAGTCCCGGGCGGGCGGCCACCGCCACGCCGGCGCGGGCCCAGCGCCACCACGGCCGCCGGCTCATCCCGGCACCCCCCGCCCCCCGCCGGCTCCCCCGCCCAGCACGTCGTGCCCGAGGCCCCGCCAGCCCACGGCGGCGGCGCCCACCAGCGGGGCGGCGGCGCCACCGCCGGCGGGCACGATCCGGGCGCCGGCGGAGAACTCGAGGCGCGCCCGCCGGTCCAGCTCGGCCTGGGCGGCGGCGAAGAACGGCGCCCCGTAGCCGAGGGCGACCGAGCCGGCCACCACGGCCAGGCGCAGGTCGAGGAGGTTCGCCACCGAGGCCACGGCCCGGCCCACCATGGTGCCCACGTGCTCGACCACCTCGGCCGGCGCCTCCTCCGCCGGGCGACCGGTGGCCCGGCGGATCCCCGTGCCGGAAGCCTCCGCCTCCAGGCAACCCTGGGCGCCGCACCCGCAGTGGTTCCCGTCGGGGCGGACCACCACATGGCCGATGTGGCCGGCGTTGCCGGCGGCGCCGTCGAGCAGGCGGCCGTCGAGCACGATCCCTCCGCCCACCCCGGTCGAGACCACCATGGCGATGAAGTGCGTCGTGCCCGCCGCCTCGCCCACCCAGCCCTCGCCGAGGGCGAGCGCCTTGGCGTCGTTGTCGACGAAGGTGGGCAGGCCGGTGGCCTCGCCCAGGCGCCGACGCAGGGGGAAGCCTCTCCATGCGGGGATGTTGAGGGGGGAGACCTCGTCGCCACCCGGAGCCATGGGGCCGCCGGCGCCCACTCCGCACACCACCTCGTCGCCCGTTCGCACCTGGTCGATCACCGCCGTCAGGGCCGAGAACAGCCCGTCCGCGTCGACCGACGACGGCGTTGGCGCCTGGGCCCGCCGGGTCAAGGCACCGGTCGCCGTCACCAACCCGGCGGCCAGCTTGGTGCCGCCGATGTCCACTGCCAGCGCAGGCCCCATGTCCGGGAGGGTACGGGGCCGCCGCGGCCACAACCCCGTCGACCACTGCCGGTACACTGCGAGATTCCGCTCACGGCTGGCCGCGCCGTCGCGCGTCGTTCACGGACTGCGGCCGAGCGGCAGGGAGGAGACGGCCACGTGGTGAGGCGACGAGCGGAGATGGTGCCGCAGCAGGGGTTCGCCGAGCTGTTCGACGGCATCGCCGCCAACCTGGGGCGGGCGGTACGGGGTAAGCCCGGGGTGGTCGAGCTGGCCCTGCTGTGCCTGGTGGCCGAGGGCCACCTCCTCATCGAGGACGTCCCCGGGGTGGGCAAGACGAGCCTCGCCAAGGCCCTGGCCACGTCCATCGACTGCCGCTGGGGACGGGTGCAGTTCACGCCCGACCTGCTGCCCAGCGACGTCGTCGGCAGCACGGTGTGGAACCGGGCGAGCGGGGAGTTCGAGTTCCGGGCCGGAGCGGTCTTCGCCAATCTGGTCCTCGGCGACGAGATCAACCGGGCCTCCCCGAAGACGCAATCGGCGCTGCTGGAGGCCATGGAGGAGCGCCAGGTCACCGTCGACGGCGTGACCTACGCCCTCGAACCGCCGTTCATGGTCATCGCCACCCAGAACCCGATCGAGCACGAGGGCACCTATCCCCTTCCCCGGAGCCAGCTGGACCGCTTCCTGATGCAGGTGAGCGTGGGCTATCCGGCTCGGGAGAGCGAGGTGGAGATCCTCGCCGCCGAGGGCGCCGCCGAGGTCATCGACACCCTGGAGCCGGTGGCCACGGCCAAGGACGTCGTGGAGATGATCGAGAGCGCCCGGGCCATCCACGTGGCGTCGGCCCTCCGGGGCTACCTCGTCGACCTGGCCGAGACCACCCGCCGGCACCCCGCCCTCTCCCTCGGCATGTCGCCGAGGGCGACCCTCGCCCTCCAGCGCGTGGCCCGGGCCCGGGCGGCGGCGAGCGGCCGTGCCTACGTGGTGCCCGACGACCTCAAGGCGCTGGCTTCGCCCGTGCTCGCCCACCGTCTGCGCCTCACCCCCGAGGCCCAGATGCAGGGCGTGCGTACCGCCGACGTGGTGGAAGACGTGCTCCGACACGTGCCCGTCCCCACCGGCAGCGCCGGCCGGTAGCCGAGGTGCTGACCCGCCAAGGCGGGCTCGTCACCGCCGGCTCCATCGCCCTCGTCCTCGCCGGTCGCCTGTTCGGCATCTTCGAGCTGTTCGTGGTGGGTGCCGCCGGCGTGGCCCTGGTCGTCGGCGCCGCGGTGGCCGTGGGACTGACCAGACTGCGCCTCGACGTGTCTCGCGAGCTGCGCCCGCCCCGGGTGCACGCCGGCGCCTCCAGCACCGTCGAGCTGCGGGTCCACAACGCCGGCAGGCGGCGGAGCCCCCTGCTGCACCTGCGCGATGCCGTGGGCGCCGAGGGCCGCAGCGCGAGCGTGGTCCTGGCTCCCCTCGACCCCGGCGGGACGGCCACCGCCGGCTACTCCCTGCCGACCGACCGGCGGGGCGTGCTGCCGGTCGGGCCGCTCGACGTGCGCATCACTGACCCGTTCGGCCTGGCCACGGTGTCGGCCCCCGGCGCACCGGCGACGGAGCTCACCGTGTGGCCGACGGTGGAGGACGTGCTGGCCCTCCCCCCGGTCGCCGGGGACGAGCACCACGACGGCATCGCGCTGGCGCTGGCTCGCTCGACCACCGTGGAGGACTTCTACGCCCTGCGCGCCTACGCCGAGGGCGACGACCTGCGCCGGGTGCACTGGCGGGCCACCGCCAAGCGGGACGACCTCGTGGTGCGCCAGGACGAGATGCCCCGGCGCAGCCGGGCCACGGTCGTCCTCGACACCCGGACCGGTGCCTACGGGGACGAGACCTTCGAGCGGGCGGTGTCCGCCGCCGCCAGCGTGATGGTGGCCTGCGTCCACGCCGGGCTGCTCGCCCGCCTGATGACGCCTGCCGGTTACGACTCGGGCTTCGGCTCCGACGCCGAGCACGTGGAGGTCGTCATGGACCACCTCGCCACGGTGCACCTCGGAGCAGGCCACCGCCTCGACGAGGTCCTGGCCATCCTCGACCGGGCCGGCAGCACCGGACCAGTGGCGGTGGTCACCGGAGCGGGGACGAGCGGCTGGGCCGGCGCCGGCGCCGGTGGCAGGGGGAGCGCCACTCGTCATGCCACGGTGGTGGTGTTCTCGACCGGGGCGGGCACCACGACCGCAGGAGACGGCGGTGCGCAGGCCTCCGGCCCCATCGTGGTCGGCGACCGCACCTCGTTCGCCGCCGCCTGGAACCGGGCGATGGCGCCGGCCGGTGCCGGCGGGGCCGGCGAGGTCTCCACCGGTGGGGCCGGCGGCGCCCGCAGCGAAGCCGTCCCGGGACCACGGCGGTGAGTGCCTCCGCTCGCCCGGCGCCGCCGTCCTCGGTGCTGGCCCTGGCCGAGCTCGCCCTGGTCGCCCTCACGGTGGCGAGCGTCGTGGGCCTGGTCCGGGTCTTCGACGACGCCTCCTTCCTGCTGGCGGTCCTGCCCTTCGCCGTCGCCGGCCACCTGGCGGCGGCATCCTGCCGGCGGGCCTCCCTGCCCAGCTGGTTCGCCGCCGCCATCGCCGCCGGGGGCTTGGTGGTGGGCGTCTCGGTGCTCCTCTTGCCCGGCACCACCGCCTACGGCATCCCCACCGGGGAATCACTGACCGAGGCGACTCGCCAGCTCTCCGAGGCCCTGGCCGCGTTCCGGGAGGTGGTGGCGCCGGCCCCGGTCGAGCCCGGGTTCATCCTTGCCACCGCGGCCGGCGGCTGGCTGCTCGCCTTCCTGGCCGACAGCGTCGCCTTCCGCATCGGCGCCACCGTCGAAGCGGCGGCGCTGCCGGCCACGGTCTTCGTCTTCGGCGCCGCCCTGGGGGCGTCGGAGCACCGGCTCAGCACCACCGCGCTGTTCCTCGGCGCCCTCCTGGCCTACTGGTTGGCGCTGCGAGTGCTGCGCCAGTGGCGCGTTCCCAACCGCATGGGCGGCGACAGCCGCCGGGAGTCGCGCTGGCTGCTGCGCCGGGGTGGCGCTCTGGCCGCCGCCGCGGTGTTGGTGGCGGTGGTGATCGGCCCGGCGCTGCCCGGTGCCGAGGCCACCGCCGTGGTCCCCTGGCGTGCCGCCGATCGGGAGGACGGCGGGTCGCGCGTCACCATCTCCCCGCTGGTGGACATCCGGGCCCGCCTGCTCGACCAGAGCGACCGCGAGGTGTTCACCGTGGCCGCCTCCGCCCGGAGCTACTGGCGCCTGACCTCGCTGGAGATCTTCGACGGGCGCATCTGGTCGTCGAAGGGGCGGTACCGCAAGGTCGAGGACCGGCTGGCGACGGCGGTGCCGGCCGAGCGGGCCGACACCATCACCGTGGTGCAGGACTTCCAGATCAGCGATCTCGCCTCCATCTGGCTCCCGGCCGCCTACGCCCCGGTCGCCCTCGAGGGGGTCGAGGCCCGCTACGACGACGACTCCGGCAGCCTGCTCACCGAGGAGGAGACGGCCTCGGGTCTCCGCTACCGGGTGGAGTCGGAGCTGCGGAACCTCGACGGCGCTGCCCTGGCCGCCGTCGTCGCCGAGGCGCCCACGGAGGTGGCCGAGGCCTACACCGCCCTCCCGGCCGACTTCAGCCCGGAGGTGCGCCAGGAGGCGATGCGGGTGGTCGACGGGGCCACCACGCCCTACGACCAGGCGCTCCAGCTCCAGGAGCACTTCCGAGACGGCACCTTCACCTACGACTTGTCCGTCCCCGCGGGGCACGGGGGCGACGACCTCGAGCGCTTCTTGTTCGAGACGCAGGCGGGGTACTGCGAGCAGTTCGCCGGCGCCTATGCCGCCATGGCCCGCTCCGTGGGCCTGCCGGCCCGGGTGGCCGTTGGCTTCACGCCGGGCGAGCCCGGCGAGGACGGTCGCCTCCACGTGCGCGACCTCAACGCCCACTCCTGGCCGGAGGTGTTCCTCGCCGGCTACGGCTGGGTGGCCTTCGAGCCGACCCCGGGCCGGGGCATCCCGGGTGGCGAGCCCTACACCGGGGTCCCCGAGCAGCAGGCCGTCCCCGAGGATCGCACCACCGCCACCACCGCCCCGGCCACGACCATGACCGAGAGCCCCGAACCCGCGGGCGGCGACACCACCGCGCCGCCAGTCACCGACGGTGCCGACGGGCTCGGGGGGGCAGCCGCCTCCGGCGCCGGCGAGGAGCCGTCGCCATGGCCACGCCGCCTGCTCCTTGCCGTCCTCGCCGTGGTCGGTGTCCCGGTGACCTGGGCCGGAGCGCTGGCGCTGCTGGCCCGCCGCCGGCGCCGGCGCCGGCGGGCGGCGGCGACCACCCCCGGTGAGCGGGTCCTGGTGTCGTGGGCCGAGGTCGGAGAGGCGCTGGCCCAGGTCGGAGCGCCGCCGCGCCCGTGGGAGACGCCGGTGGAGTACGCCCAGCGGGCGGGAGGAGCCACCGGCATCGACCCGGGGACCCTGACCAGCCTGGCCGCCGTCACCACCGCCGCCGGCTACGGGCCCCACGGCGTCGACGACGACGTCGCCCGTCAGGCCGCCGAGTCGGCCGCCACCGTGGAGCGCAGGGTGGGCGAGCGCCTCGACCGGCGGGCCCGGGTCCGTCGCGCGCTCGACCCCCGAGACCTGCTCCCCGAACGGCCCGCCCGCCTGGACGTGCGCAACCCGGCCGGTCCCTCGCGATGACCGGGCCCGGGCACCCGGGTTGCTCGCTGCCTACTCGTCCTTCTTGTTGAAGCGCTCCCGCACCCGCTGACCGGCGGTCCCAAAATACTCCCGCATGCCCGACGACCGCATGGTCTCGGTCCACTGGTGCCAGCCGGCACGACCCATCTTGCGCAGGTTGCGCTCGAAGAGCACGGCGCACGCCAGCATGGCGAGGAAGCCGGCGAAGGCCAGCGGCAGGGTCTGCACGGTCAGGACCATGAACACCAGGCCGGCGACGAAGCCGAGGCCGGCCCACTTCAGGTTGCGACCGGCATGGCGGTAGATCGTGGTGGAGCTGACCTCGCGCGCCAACTCGGGGTCGGAGTCATAGAGCTGCTGCTCGATCTCCTGGAGGATTCGCTGTTCGTCCTCGGAAAGCGGCACGCCGGGTTGCCCTCCGTTCCTCACCCTGTGGTTGCCCTGATCACGATCCGGCCATGCCGGGCGCCGGTCGGGGCAGTGTGCTCACCCCACCGAACATACCCCTGATCTTCGCGCGCCATCCGGTCGCCCACAACGCGGCAGCCGCCGCTGGGAGCTCCTCACGGCCGGGGACGTTCCGGGGCCCTGCCCCGGGGGACGACGGTGGCCGGTAGCACGGCGCTGTCCCCGAAGCGCCTGCGGGCGGCATCGACGGCCGTGGTGACCTCCGCCCACCCCGGCCCCTGATCCTCGAGTCGCAGCTGGGCGCTCCCCGAGTCGGTGAGCGAGGAGACGCCCACGCCCAGCAGGCGCACCCCGGCCGAGACGTCGACCGTGGCGAGGAGCCCGCGCACCACCCGGGCCAGCTCGTGACCGCGGTCGAGCGGCTCGGTGACCGTGCAGCTGCGGGTGATGGTGCGAAAGTCACCGAACCGCACCTTCAGGTGGACGGTCCGCCCGGCGACTCCCGCTCGGCGGAGGCGGGCGGCCACGGCGT
Source organism: Acidimicrobiales bacterium (assembly GCA_035942035.1). Taxonomy (GTDB): domain Bacteria; phylum Actinomycetota; class Acidimicrobiia; order Acidimicrobiales; family CADCSY01; genus JAHWJR01. The sequence goes on along the minus strand of DASZDK010000107.1, from coordinate 9,022 downwards.
CGGCCTGGCGCACGGCCTCGGGGACGAGCGCCTCCACGCCATGGCGGTCGCCGGCGAAGGTCTCCTCGTGGCTGACCGACTTTGGCCGCCCGGCGGGCACCACCGGACGGTCGTCCTGCGCCCGCGCCAGGGCGTAGAGGCGGCGCCCGGCCGCCTGCCCCAGCACCGCCTCCAGCGTGGCCCGGGGAACGGTGGCCAGCTCGCCGACGGTGCGCACGCCGAGGCGCCGCAGGCGGGGCAGGGTCGCCGGCCCCACGCCCGCCAGTGCCTCCACCGGGTGGCGGTGGAGGAACGCCAGCTCGTCGTCGAGCCCCACCACGACCACGCCGGCACCCGGCGCCACACCGGTGGGACCGGCCTCGGGCTTGGCCGCCTCGGACGCCAGCTTGGCCGTCAGCTTGCGGGGGGCGACCCCGACCGAGCACCACAGGCCGAGCTCGTCACGCAGCCGCCGGCGCAGCCCGGTGGCGATGGTGGGAGCGTCACCCAGGAGGCGCCGGGCGCCGGCCACGTCGAGGAAGGCCTCGTCCAGGCCCAGCCGCTCCACCAGAGGGGTGACGCCGAGCAGCAGCCGGTGGACGGCGTCGCTGACCTGGCGGTAGCGGGCGTGGCGGGCGGTGACGAACACCGCTGCGGGGCACAGCCGGCGGGCCTGGAACGACGGCATGGCCGAGCGCACGCCGTGGATGCGGGCCTCGTAGGAGGCGGCCGCCACCACACCTCGGTTCCCTTCCCCTCCGACCACGACGGGCTTCCCCGCCAGTGAGGGATCGTCCCGCACCTCCACCGCGGCGAAGAAGGCGTCCATGTCGACATGCAGGATGCTGGGCGTCGCCACCGTCACCCTTCTTAGCGCCCCCTCACCGGCACCGGTGGCATCGGGGCGGCCGCGCCCCTCTTACCAGCCGTGGCCGCTGCCCGTCCCTACCATGGGGCCGGTGCCCAACCCGCAGTCCCGGCCCACGGCCCGACGCTACCAACCCACGGCCCTGCCCCCGGTCACGGCCAGGGCGCTCGCCTTCGTCGCCATCGTCGTCGGCGGCATCTGCAGTGGGCTGATCGTCTACTCGATCGCCTCGCTGCAGTGCGGGCCCGATGACGGCTGCACCGTGCTCGCCGCCCTCGGGGGCCTGGCAGGTGCCGTCGCCGGCGCCCTGGGAGTGGCCGTCATGGCCGTCCTGGCGCTGCGGGCCATGGCCGAGTGGAGGAAGGACATCGGTCCCGACGACCGCTGAGGCGTCGCTGCGGTGCTTCCCGGCGGGAGGTGCTCAGCGATGCAGCCGCAACCGCCGGAACGCCTCGGCGTAGCGGACCCCCGCCCTCCTTCCCTCCCCCGCCGCCCGTTCGCGCACGAAGTCGGCCAGCCATTCGTCGGCGTCGGCGGCCAGCTGGCTGCGGTGGCAGAACATGGCCCGGACCTTCACGTCGAGCGTCGTCTCCACGTCGGCCCACACGTCGGGGTCCAGGGTGCCCGAGAGCAGGACGGTGGCCACCCGGTGGGCGGGGCCCTGCTCGGGAAAGTACAGCGGTGACGAGGCCGCTGGGGCGACCGCGTCGAGGGTCGCCCAGCCGATGCCCCGGTGATCGACGTGGTTGACGTAGGCGTCGCCGAAGTAGACCGCCGTGGGATCGACGCCCACCACCACCTCCGGGGCCAGGCGCCGGATGATGCCCACCAGCTCCCGCACCAGGGCGGGCTGGGCGGGCAGGTCGCCGTCGGGGTGACCCAGCAGCTCGACGCCGGCCACGCCCAGCACGTCGGCGGCGAGACGGAGCTCTTCCTCCCGGCGCCGGGCCAGGTCGTCGGGGTCGGTGGAGGGGTCGACGGTGCCCTTCTCCCCCCGGGTGGCCACGACCACGTGGACCTCGGTGCCAGCCCGTGCCCAGCGGGCCAGCAGGCCCCCGCACGACACCTCGGGGTCGTCGGGATGGGCGTACACGGCCAGCGCCGTCCTCGGCGCGCCGTCGACCAGTGCCGCCACGCTACGGGGCGCTCGCCAGCGCTCGGCGGGTCCGTTCCACGTGAGCGTCGTCGACGTCGTGGTGGGTCACCAGGCGCATGGTCCGGGGTGCCACCGTGCCGGCCAGCACGCCCTGCGCCGCCAGGTGGTCGATCAGGGCACCAGGCTCCGGGTGGGCGAAGACCACCATGTTGGTGCGGACCGTGGCGGGGTCGAGGCCGGCGTCCGGCCACCGCTCGGCCACCGCCTCGGCCAGCACCGCGGCTCGGGCGTGGTCGTCGGCCAGCCGGTGGACCATGTGGTCCAGCGCCACCAGGCCCGCCGCCGCCAGGACGCCGGCCTGGCGCAGCTGGCCGCCCATGCGCTGGCGCTCGGTTCGGGCCTCGCCGATCACATCGGCTGGCCCGGCCAGCACCGAGCCGACCGGGGCGCACAGCCCCTTGGTGAGCGCCGTCCACACCGTCGTGCACGGCTCGGCGTAGGCCGAGGCGCTGATGCCGGTGGCGACCACGGCGTTGAACAGCCGGGCGCCGTCGGCGTGGACGGGCAGGCCGATGGCCGCCAGCGCTCGCAGGCGATCGAGGGGCCAGGGAGCTCCACCGGCGAGCATGTGGGTGTTCTCCACGCACACCAGCGACGGGCGCGCCCAGTGGTGCTCGGCCGCCTCCACCAGCCAGGCCACCTCGGCCGGGTCGACGGTGCCTGCGGTGTCGTCGATGGTGAACAGCTGGGCCGGGGTGTTGGTGCCGGCGGCGGCGGCCTCGAAGCCGGCGATGTGGGAACCCCTCCCGGCGATCACGGTCGTCCCCGCCAGGCCGAGCACCCGCAGCGCCAGCTGGTTGGCCATGGTCCCCGACGGCACGAACAGCGCCGTCTCCTTGCCCACCCGCTCGGCGTAGGCCTCCTCGAGCGCCTTGACCGTGGGGTCCTCCCCGTAGGCGTCATCGCCCACCTGGGCCTGGGCCATGGCCCGGCGCATCGCCGGCGTCGGCCGGGTCAGGGTGTCGGAGCGCAGGTCGGCGATGTCCCCGGCCACGGGCTGACCCTACCGGCGCGTCCGTCGGCGCCGTCGGTCGCACCCTTCGGTGCTGGCGCGAAACCGGCCACACCGAGCCGCCTAGGGTCCCGAGGATGCCGCCCCTGCCCACCGCCGACCTGCTCGACCTGGCCGTCCGCCTGGCGCGGGAGGCCGGCGACCTCCTGGTCGAGGGCCGAGGCCGGCGCCCGGCCGGGGTCAGCACCAAGACCAGCGACACCGACATGGTGAGTGAGGTCGACCGGGCCTCGGAGCGGCTCATCGTCGACGGGCTGCGAGACGCACGTCCTGGTGACGGCATCCTCGCCGAGGAGGGCACCGACGACACCAGCACCACCGGCGTCACCTGGGTCGTCGACCCGCTCGACGGCACCACCAACTACCTCTACGGCTTGCCGGCCTTCGCCGTCTCCGTCGCCGCTCAGGTCGAGGGGGTCAGCCAGGTGGGCGTGGTGGTCGATCCTTCGCACGGCGAGACCTTCACCGCGGTGCGAGGTCGGGGGGCGTGGTGCAACGACCGGCCGCTGCGGTGCACGTCGCAGTCCGAGCTGGGCACGGCACTGGTCGGAACGGGCTTCTCCTACTCCCCCGAGCGACGAGCCCGCCAGGCGGAGGTGCTCGCCCGGGTGCTGCCCTCGGTGCGGGACATCCGCCGGGCCGGAGCGGCCAGCGTCGACCTCTGCTGGGTGGCGTGCGGCCGCCTCGACGGCTTCTACGAGCGCGGCCTGCAGCCGTGGGACATCGCCGCCGGCACCCTGGTGGCCGAGGAGGCCGGAGCGTCGACCGGAAGCCTGGGAGACGAGCCGGCGTCGGGCGAGCTCACCATCGCCGCCTCCCCGGCGCTGTTCGAACCGTTGCGCCGGTTGCTGGCCGGCGCCGGCGCCGGTCAGGACTGAGCAGCCTCCACCTCGCTGTCCCAGTGCAACACGGGGGCGTAGGCGGCCAGGAGCGCCTGGCGGCCCGGCCCTCGGCCCGTCCGGTAGTGCAGACCCTCCTCGAGCTCCGCGCCCCCCACTCGGCAGTCCCGCAGGGCGACCGCCCCGTCCCTGGTGAAGCCCACGACCTCGCGTAGATCGATGTCCAGGCGCCGGGCCCGATCATGCACGGCGTCCCCGGCGGCGGCCCGCAGCGCCTCACCGACCTCGGCATCCAGGCAGCCCCAGACGCTGAGCACTGCCACACCACGGTCGGTGGTCAGCCGGACGCCGCCCCCCGGGCCCGAAGCGGTGGACTCGTCCTCGTCCGGAGCACCGAGAGGAAGGTCGAAGCCGGGGAACCGTGTCATCCGGACATCCTGACCGCTCCATCGGTCAGGGCCGTGACTTCCCCTTGACGGTTCCATGAAGGTTTCGCCTTCGTTCGCAGCGGCGTTCGCTGGGGGCTCAATGACGTTGGGGAGGCGCCAGGCGGAGCAGCAGAGGCAGGCGGTGCGGCTCCGTGCACGGGCGCCGGCGGATTATCGCCGGCGCAGGAGGCATTGCTTCCACTTCTGGCGCCGAATGAGGCATCCTCGACCCGTGGGGACCCGCATCCTGACCGTGGAGGACGATGAGCGCATCCGCATCGCGGTGCGCATGGCCCTGGAGGACGAGGGCTGGATCGTCGACGGCGCCGCGTCGGGTGAGGACGCCCTCGAGCGGTTCGCCGAGCAACCGGCCGACGTGGTGCTGATCGACCTCATGCTGCCCGGCATCGACGGATTCGCCGTGTGCCGCTCGATCCGGCGCGACAGCGACGTCCCCATCGTGATGGTGACCGCACGAGCCGACACCCACGACGTGGTCGCCGGGCTCGAGGCCGGCGCTGACGACTACGTCACCAAGCCGTTCCAGCCCAAGGAGCTCTCGGCGCGCATCCGCGCCCTGCTGCGCCGGGCCCGCCCGTCCTCGGGCGGCAGCGCCACCCTGCGCTTCGGTGAGCTCGAGATCACCCCCGAGGAGGGGCTCGTGCGCCGGAGTGGTGACGAGGTGCACCTGACCAAGACCGAGTTCCGCCTCCTGTGCGAGCTGGCGTCGATGCCGGGGCGGGTCTTCAGCCGCGAGCAGCTGCTCGAGCGGGTGTGGGGTTACGACTACTTCGGGGACGGCCGCCTGGTGGACGTCCACGTCCGCCGCCTGCGCACCAAGGTGGAGCCCGACCCCGCCGCCCCCAGGCACGTGGTCACCGTGCGCGGGCTCGGTTACAAGCTCCAGGGGTGAGCGCACCGCCCGTGGTCGCACGCCGCCGCCCGAGGGCCGCCGGGACCCCGTCACGACTGGGCCGTGGGACCCGCATGGGCCTGCGGGCGAGGATCCTCGCTGCCTTCACCATCGGTGCACTGGTGCTGTCCGCCCTCCTGGCCAGCGTCACCTACGGCCTCGTCCGTGGCAGCCTGGTTCGCCAGCGGGAGTCGGCGGCCGTGAACCAGGCCTATGTCAACGCCCGGTACCTTCGGGACAGCCTGCGGTCGGCCGGTGCCGACGTGAGCGTCCTGCTCGACTCGCTCGAGAACCCGGGCGGCGGCACCCCGGTGCTGCTGCGGGACGGCATCTGGTACGCCCCCCTCGCCATCGACCGCGAGGACCTCCCCGGCGCCCTGCGCGAAGCCGTCGCCGGTGGCGAACCGGCACGAATGCGGTTCTCCCTCGACGGCCAGACCCAGCTCGGAGTGGGTGTGCCCCTCCCCTCGGTGCGGTCCGCCTACTTCGAGGTGACCTCGTTCAGCGACGTGGAGGGCACGCTGAGCTCGCTCGCCATCTCGCTGCTGGCGGCGGCGCTGGTGACCACCGTCTCGGGGGCCGCCCTGGGAGCCAGCGTCAGCCGGCGGGTCCTGCGCCCACTGGCCCACGTCAGCGCCGCCGCCGTCGCCATCGCCGGCGGCCGTCTGGACGCTCGGGTGGCCAACATCGACGACGCCGACCTGGGCACCCTCGTGGAATCGTTCAACGAGATGGCCAGCGCCCTCCAGGAGCGCATCGAGCGTGACGCCCGGTTCGCCTCCGACGTGAGCCACGAGCTCCGTTCCCCCCTCACCACCCTGTCAGCGTCGATCCAGGTGCTGCAGGGCAGGCGCGACGACCTGCCGGCGCGGGCTCAGGCCGCCCTGGACCTGATGGTCGCCGACGTCCAGCGTTTCTCGGCCATGGTCGAGGACCTTCTGGAGATCTCCCGTTTCGACGCCGGCGCCGCCGCCCTGCACCTGGAGGAGGTGCGCATCAGCGAGCTCGTCATGCACGCCCTGCTGGCCGCCACCGACGTCGATGTCCCCGTCGCCGTCGCCGCCGACGCCGTCGACTGCGTCGTCCACGCCGACAAGCGCCGGCTGGTGCGGGTGGTGGCCAACCTGGTGGGCAACGCCCAGTCGCACGCCGGCGGTGTGGTGGGGGTGTCCATCGAGGTCGGTGAAGGGCACGTGCTCATCGGGGTCGAGGACGCCGGCCCCGGCGTTCCCGAGGAGGACCGGGACCGGATCTTCGAACGCTTCTCCCGGGGAGCGGCGGGCGCCGGTCGCCGGGGGCGAGGTGACGGAGTGGGACTGGGGCTGGCGCTGGTGCGCGAGCACGTCCAGCTGCACGGTGGACGGGTCTGGGTCGAGGACCGGGGCGCGGGTGAGCCGGGGGCCCGCTTCGTGGTCCAGCTGCCGTCGGCCGCTCCCTCCTCGACGCCCGAACCCGATCCCGGGCCGGCGGTGGTCCCGGCGTGACCGGCAGTCGACGCCTCGAACCCCGGCCGTCCGCCGGCGGCCCCACCCGTGCGGTCGTCGTGGCGCTGGCCCTGACCACCTTGGTGTCGGGGGCGTGCGGCATCCGCCACGACGAGCAGGCCCGCACCCTGCCCAGCGACAAGGTGCCCTTCGGCCTCCTGGCCACCAGCACCACGACCACGACCCCGCAGCCACCGGAGGCGCCGGCGGTGGCCACCTCCGTCTACCTCGTCGACAACGAGACCGGTCAGCTGGTCGAGGTGCCGCGCTCGGTGTCGGCGCCGCCCTCGGTGCGCACCGCGCTCCAGGAGCTGTTGGAGGGGCCCACCGAGCGGGAGCTCGACCAGGGCCTGCGCAGCAACATCGCCAGCGCGACCGAGCTGTTGGGCATCATCGGTCCCGAGAACGGGGTGGTGACCATCGACCTGAGCGACCTCACCGGCCCGACCGGCGAGGGGCAACGCCTGGCCCTCGCCCAGATCGTGTACACCGTCACGGCGCAGCCCCAGGTCGATCGAGTGCTGTTCCGCTTCCAGGGAGAGCTCAAGGAGGTGCCCAACGCAGCCGGCGAGTCGACCGGCGAGCCCCTGAGCCGGAGCGACTTCGCCGCCTTCGACCCGGCCGCCACCACCACGTCGGCCCCGCCACCGCCGCCGCCCAAAGGCTGACGCCGCCGTTCGAGCGGAAACTTCTCCCGCTCTCACCGCCATGTCATCCAGACGACCGAACGGTGTCGAAGAGCCCCTGGTCGCCACCGGTCCCATCGACTGCCCTGACTGGCGGGCTTCCGGACACTCATCGAACAAGGGAGAACCATGAAGATCGACGACAGGGAGCTCAAGGGGCTGATTGTCGAGTCCCAGGACCTGCAATCCGACGCGCTCCGTGACGTGAAGACCACGCTGCCCGACCTCGCCGAGCTGCGCGAGAGCCGCCGCGGTCAACCGGTCGACCTCGACCGGGTGCGCGCCTTCAACGACGGCCGCCGGCGCCTGCTGAGTCGTGGCGGCCTCGGCCTGGGGGCGCTCAGCGCCCGTGGCCTGCTCGGCGGTGCCTTCGGCACCGCCCTCATGGGCATCGTGGCCCGCCCGGCGCACGCCCAAGCCGACCTCGACATCCAGATCCTCCAGACCGCGGCATCGCTGGAGAACCTGGCCGTCGCCACCTACGAAGCGGCGCTGGGCCTGCCGTTCTTCGACCAGAACGCCACCGTGGTCGCCTTCGCCCAGACCACCCGCGACCAGCACGCCGAGCACGCCGTGGCCTTCAACAGCCAGGCCGAGGCCCTCGGTGGCCAGCCCCAGAACGAGCCCAACGCCGACGCGGCCAAGGTCGTGGAAGACGCCATGCCGCTGGAGGACTACTCCGCCGTCGTGATGCTGGCGATGACGCTGGAGCAGGTTGCGACCCAGACCTACGTGCAGAACACGAGCATGCTCGACGACACCACGGCCAAGGAGATCATGGCCAGCATCATGGGCGTCGAGGCTCAGCACCTCGCCACCCTGCGAGCCGTGGGTGCCCTGCTCGAGGGCGGCGCCCCTCAGCTGATCACCGTCGAGGCCACTGACGGCCCCGTCGACGTGGCTGCCCTACCCGCTGCTGCCGGCAGCGTCGCCTTCCCCGAGCCGTTCGAGAGCACCGAAAAGGCCTTCCCGCCCGAGTCAGGAGCCAAGAAGTGACCGACCGCTTCGAAGACCAGATGGAGGAGAACGCCTCCATGATCCAGCGCCTGGCGCCCTCCCCGCTCACCCGTCGCCGGGTGCTGCTGGGCGGCGGCGTCGGAGCCATTGCCGTCGTGGCGGCCGCGTGCGGCTCCGACAACGGCGAACCGGCCGGCAGCGCCGGCGAGCCCACCACCACCCAGGCCACGGAAGGCGGTGGCGGTGGCGGTGGCGGTGACCTCGAAGTGGCCAAGACCGCAGCATCGCTGGAGGTTCTCGCCGTCAACACCTACGGCGCCGCACTCGAGGCCCCGCTCGACTACCCACCGGCGGTGGCCGAGTTCGCCACCACGGCCAAGGCCCACCACGAGGCCCACCGCGACGCCTGGAACGACCTGCTCACCGGTGCCGGCGAAACAGAGGTCACCGACCCTCCCGCCGAGCTGGAGGCCATGGTCAACGACCAGTTCTCCAAGGTGACCGACGTGGGCGGCGTGGCTGCGCTCGCCCTGATGCTCGAGCAGACCGCCGCCGACACCTACTTCGCGGTGATCCCCCAGCTCACGAACGAGGAGGCCGTCAAGCTGGCGGCCAGCATCCAGCCCATCGACATGCAACACGCAGCGATCCTGCACTACGTCATGGGCGAGTACCCGGTGCCGAAGGCCTTCGCCACCAC
>DASZDK010000106.1:0-8076 GCA_035942035.1 Acidimicrobiales bacterium | reverse complement strand
CGCCGACCCCGTCACCGGCATCGTGGGCTCGGTGCTGGGCTCGGCGCTGGGTGACACCAACGCCGCCATCAACCGGGCACTGGGGCCGGTCAACCGCCTGGTCGACCAGCTCAGCGCCGGCTTCGGGATCACCGTGGGCGGAGCCGACGTCACCATCCACGACGTCCAGGCGATCAGGACCACCGGCAGCCCGCCCGTGCCCGGGGTTCCCGGCCCCACGATCACCGGCCACTCCGACCCCGTCCTCGTGCGGTAGGCGGCGCCGGCGCCGCGCGGTGCCACTGACCGAGTCCTCAAGTGCAGTCCCCAACCACACGAACAAGAGCCAGGCAAGCCTCCAGCGGCCACGCCGCCGGCAACCGGAGATCGAAGGAGATTCCAAAATGGCAAAGCGCAGCAACGTCCTAGTGGTCCTGGGGGTCGCCTTCTTCGCCCTCGGGGCGACGATCGTGTTCCTCCTGCTCCGCGACGACACCAGCTCCGTGTCGGCCGGCGCTCCCGGTTCCTCGGGCCAAGTGCTGGTGGCCACGAACGACATCGCCGCCGGCACGACCGGCGAGGACCTGGTGGCCAAGGGCATGGTCGAGTCCAGGACCTTCGAGCCCGGTCAAGTGGCACCCGGGGCCCTGACCTCCACCGCCTCCCTGGCCAACCAGACGGTCGCCACCGACATCAGCAAGGGCGCCCAGCTCACCTCGTCCTCACTGCGGGCGTCCCAGCCCCAGGGCCCCGAGGTGGTCATCCCCGAGGGGAAGCAGGCGGTGGCCGTGCAGCTGGAGTTCGTGCCCGGCATGGCCGGCTACGTCGGTGCCGGCGACCGCATCAACATGTACTCGGTCGTGCGCAACGGCGCCCCGGACCCCGGCAACCCCGGGAGCTCGCCGTGCAATCCGCGGGTGCACCTGTTCATGTCCAACGTCGAGGTCCTCCAGGTCTCCAACGGCCGCTCGGCGAACGGCGACCAAGGGGGCGGAGGCGGGCCCATCACCTACCTCCTTGCTCTCGACCCCTTCGAGGCGGAGCGGGTCATCTTCCTGGCCAGCACCGAGGCGCTCCACCTGGCCCTGCCCGGTGACGAGGCCCCGCCTGCCTTCACCCCTGCCCCGGGCGTGTGCTCGCCGGTGGCCGACCAAGTGGCGGTGTGACCATGCGTAACCCCAGAATTCTCGTCCTCGATCGGTCCCTGGAGTTGGAGGACCAGATCGCCGATGTCCTCGACCACCTCCGGCCCCGGCCCGAGGTCGTCACCTACGACCAGGTCGACGAAGTCGACGACGTCCTCGCCCAGGAAGGCCCCGTCGACGTGGTGGTGGCAGGGCCGGGCATGGGCGACCGCGCCGGCCTGGCCCGGCTCCGCCTGCTGCACGACGAGCACCCCACCGTTCCCATGGTGTTCGCCTTCGACCACCGACCCAAGGCGCCGCTCCGGGACATGGTGCAGGCCGGCGCCATCGACCTGGTCAAGCTGCCCGTCCACGACAAGAAGCTGCTTGAAAGCCTGGAGCGAGCGCTGGAGCTGGCCCGCAAGTGGGAGCCGCCGGTCCCGGTGCCCGCCGTCGCCACCCTCCCGGTGGTGGATCCCGTGGGCTCACGGGTCCGTCCTCCGGGGCGGGTCCTCACCGTGGCCTCGGCCACCGGTGGCTGCGGCAAGACGTTCATGGCCACGAACCTCGCCTACTTCCTCGCTCGCCATTCCGGCCAAAGTGTCTGCGTGATCGACCTGGACCTCCAGTTCGGGGAGGTGTCCACCGCCCTGCGGCTCAAGCCCCGCTACACGATCTACGACGCCCTCCAGCGGGAGGACGGGGAGGACGGCGACCTCTCCGAGCACATCCAGGAGTACCTCGTCAGGCACGAGACGGGCGTGCACGTGCTGGCCGCTCCGAGAGACCCATCGGAAGCCGACCGCATCAACCCGCCTGACGTCACCCGGATCATCGAAGCCGTTCGAGGCCACTTCGACTACGTGGTGGTGGACACGCCGTCGGCCCTCACCGAGGTCGTGTTGGCCGCCTTCGAGGAGTCGGAGCGCCTCTTCCTCATGGCCACCCTCGACCTGCCCAGCGTCCGCAACCTCGGGGTCTTCCTCACCACGCTGGAAAAGCTCAGGGTCCCGACCGACGACGTCCGGCTCATCCTCAACAAGGCCGAGTCCGATGTGGGCATCGAGATCTCCCAGGTGGAGAAGCTGTTCCCCCAAGGCTTCGAGGCGGTGCTGCCCTACGCCAAGGAAGTCAGCCGCTCCATCAATCTGGGCATGCCCGTGCTGGCTTCTTCGCCCAACGCCGAGGTGAGCCGCAACATGGTGCCGGCCCTGTCGGCCGTTCTGCCCGAGGGACACCTGGCCCGCATCGTGACCCCGGCACCGGGGTCGAGCGGCGGCATGCTCACCCGGCTGTTCCACCGTCCCCAGCCCCGCGCGTCCTAGACATCGAGCAGGAAGGCAGAGCCCATGAAGTTGTCAGAGAAGCTGGCCATCCTCGAAGAAGAGGAGCGCCGGTGCACGGAGGGCCCCACCACCACGACCGCGCTCCGGCGCCGGCCAGTCAAGGCCCGCCCCAAGCGCAGTGGCGGGAGCTGGGACGCCAACAAGCGCAAGGTGCTCGACCTGGTCCGCGAGGAGATGGCCCCTCGCATGGGTGGGCTGTCCGGGGACGGCCTGGCGACCGAGGTCAAGGAGGTACTCGACCGGATCCTCCAGCGAGAAGACGTCCAGGTCTCCCCCATGGAGCGTCGCACGTTCGTCCGAGAGCTCATCCAGGACGCCCTCGGCTACGGGCCCCTCGACCCCCTGCTCCACGACCCCACGGTCACCGAGATCATGTGCAACGGGTTCGACGACATCTGGGTGGAGCGCGAGGGCCGGCTCCACCCGACCGACGGCGCCTTCACCGACGACATCCAGTACCGCCAGATCATCGAGAAGATGGTCTCGGCGGTCGGCCGGCGCATCGACGAGAGCTCGCCCATGGTCGACGCCCGGCTCCCTGACGGATCTCGCGTCAACGCCATCATGCCGCCGCTGGCCATCCACGGGTCGGTGCTGACCATCCGTAAGTTCGCCGCCGACCCGTTCGAGGCCAAGGACCTGGTCAACTTCGGCACCTGGACCATGGACCTCGCCCTGGTCCTCGAAGCCTGCGTGCGAGGCAAGCTCAACGTGCTCGTCAGTGGCGGCACCGGCACCGGCAAGACCACCAACCTCAACGTCTTGAGCTCGTTCATCCCCGAGGGCGAGCGGGTGATCACCATCGAGGACTCCGCCGAGCTCCAGCTCCAACAGTCCCATGTGGTGAACCTGGAAGCCCGGCCGCCGAACGCCGAAGGCAAGGGCGAGGTGCGCATCAGGGACCTGGTGAAGAACAGCCTGCGCATGCGTCCCGACCGCATCATCGTGGGCGAGGTCCGCGGGCCGGAGGCCCTCGACATGCTCCAGGCCATGAACACCGGCCACGAGGGGTCGATGACGACCGTCCACTCCAACAGTCCTCGTGACGCCTTGTCCCGCCTGGAGACCATGGTGCTCATGGCCGGCTACGAGTTGCCGGTACGGGCCATCCGAGAGCAGATCGTGTCGGCCCTGCACCTCATCATGCAGGTCGACCGGATGCCGGACGGTCGCCGCGTGGTCACCGCCGTCACCGAGGTCCAGGGCCTCGAGGGTGACGTCATCCTCCTCCAGGACCTCTTCCACTACCGCATGCTCCCCTCCGAGCGAGGAAAGTCCTCGGGCGCCCTGGTGGCCACGGGGCTGCGGCCGAAGCTGGTCGACCGCCTCGAGGCCCAGGACATCGAGGTGCCGGCCCAGGTGTTCCGCCCGCCGACCACGACCATGCCCACCCACGAGTCCCGAAGCCGCAGGGCCCGGGTGCCGAGCGCCAGGGAGCTGGCAGAACCGGAGCGCGCCCGATGAACGGCACCGAAGTCCTCGCGGCAGTGATGGTCGGGCTGGGCCTGGCCATGGTCGTCGTGGGAATCCTCTCCCGGTTCCGGGCGCGTACGGAGTCCCTGGCCGAAATCCTCGACCTGCCCTACGGCGAGCGGGACGTGGCCATCGAGCCGGTGAGCGAGACCCGGAGCCCTCTCGTGACCGACACCGTCGCGCTGGCGTCCCGGATGGTCGCCCAGTTCGACGCCCGTGGCTCCTTGCAGCGGCAACTGGAGCGGGCCAGGGTGCCGCTTCGCTCCGGCGAGTTCGTGGTCGTCGTCAGCTGCGCCGGGCTCGTGTTCGGATTGCTGCTGTCGGCGGTGACCGAGCAATGGCTGTTCGGTGTGGCCGCCGCCGGCGCCACGCCGTTCCTGGCCAAGGCCTACCTGGCCCGGCGCATCGAAAAGCGGCAGAAGGCGTTCGAGGAGCAGCTGCCCGAGGCGCTGTCGATCATCGCCTCGTCGCTGTCCGCTGGCCACACCTTCCTGCGGGCCATCCAGATGATGTGCGAGGAGTCGCAGCCGCCCATGTCCGAGGAGTTCCAGCGGGTGGTGGCCGAGACCCGCCTCGGTGGGAGCGTGGTCGACGCCCTCGATCGCATGGCCCGTCGACTCGACATCAAGGACCTCGTGTGGGTGGTGCAGGCCATCCGCATCCAACAGCAGGTGGGGGGAAAGCTCGCCGACCTGCTGCACACGCTGGCCGACTTCATCCGGGCCCGGGAGGAGATTCGCCGGGAGGTCGACGTGCTCACCGCCGAGGGTCGCATCTCGGCATGGGTGCTCACCGGCCTGCCGGTGCTCATCATGCTCGCCGTGCAGATCACCAACCCCGACTACCTGCAGCCCTTCTACCAGGGGTGGGGGATCTTCGTCCTCGGCATGACCGCCGCCTCCGTGCTCGCCGGGTTCTTCATCATCCGGCGCATGGTCAAGATCGAAGTCTGATGCTTTCGTCTCCGCGCCAGAAGAGACCCGTCCCGAGGAGAACGTCATGGAGCTCGTGAGTGTCGTCGTCGCCCTGTCGGTCCTGGCCTTCGGGGGGTTCCTGTTGGCGACGGGGGTGCGGGGTCGTCTCGCCGCCGCCGGTGAAGCCACCGACTACCTGCGCAGTCTCGACGAGCGCCAGGAGGTCGTCGATGCCTACGACCAGACGCTGGCCGAGCCCTTCCTCGGCCGCATCCTGCGCCCTCTCGGCGCCGGGTCACTGCGGCGTATCGCCGGGCTGACGCCGCGCAACTACGTCGAAGGCGTCCACCGCCAGCTCGTGCTGGGTGGGGTGGCGTCATCGGTGCGGGCCGAGGAGCTGGTCACGCTGCAGGTCCTGGCCGGGGCGGGAGGCGCGGTGCTGGCCGTGATCTACGTGATCGTCGGACAGCCCAGCGCCCGCATCGGGGTGCTGGCCCTCGTCACCCTTCCTCTCATCGGGGTACTCGCCCCCCAGTCATGGTTGAAGCGCAAGGTGGCCGAGCGGACGCACGCCATCCGCATGGACCTGCCGGACACCATCGACCTGCTGGCCATCTCCGTCGAAGCCGGCCAGGGCCTCGAAGGAGCCATGCAGACCGTGTGCTCGCACTTCGACTCGCCGCTGTCCGAGGAGTTGTCCCGAACACTGAAGGAGATGGAGCTGGGCCTGGCCCGGCGCGACGCCTTGCACAACCTCAAGCGCCGCACCGACGTCGCCGAGCTGTCGAACTTCGTCCTGGTGCTCACCCAGGCCGATGCGCTGGGCATGCCCATCGGCCGGGTGCTGCGCACCCAGGCGGCGGAGATGCGGAGCAAGCGCCGGCAATGGGCCCGGGAGAAGGCGGCCAAGCTGCCGGTGAAGATCCTGATCCCCTTGACGCTGTTCATCTTCCCGGCCATCATGGTGGTCACCCTGGGGCCGGCCGTGCCCGGCATCGCCAACGCCTTCTAGCCCGTGAGCGCCGCCGTTGGCTTCAGCCCGTTTCGGCCGCCCATCACCGCCCTGCGGTGGGGCGCGGTGGCCCTGGGCCTGGTGCTGGCCGCCACCGCAACCCGCCAGACCCTCGCCACCGCCGTGGGGGCCCTGGTCCTGATCGGGTATGCCAGCCTGCGCACGGCCCGGCCCATCCCCCTGCAGGAACCTTCGCTGAAGACCTCCTGCCTGGTCGAGGCCGGACTGCACCTTGCCGTGGTGGCGGCCACCGGGTTCTGGGAGTCGCCCTACGTGGTCTCCCTGCTCACCGCCGTGGTGGTGGTCGGCTTCGCCCGGGGCTTCAACGCCGCCCTGCCCATCGCCGCCGCCTCGGCCGCCGCCCTGGCGCTTCCGTACCACCTGGTCACCACCACGCCGTCCGACCGGGCCATCGCCCTCACCTTCCAGTGGGCCACCGAGCTCCTCCTGGTGGCGGCCATCGCCGGCTACGCCCGCCGGTTCTCGGTGGAGGTGGCCGAACGCCACCATCGAGACGTCGACCGCATCGACCGCCTGGCCGAGGCCAACACCTTGCTGGCCTCACTGCACGACCTGGCGCAGGCCCTGCCCACCTCGCTGGACCTCGCCGAGGCCCTCGACTCGGTGGTGGCTCGTGCCCGTGCCTTCTGCGATGTGCACACCGTGGTGGTGCTTCTTCCCGACGAGGTCGGCCCGGGGTGGACGGTGGCCCGCCAGTGGGGCGTTCGCCTTCCTGATCGCATCCAGGTCGACGATCTGCCCACCCCGCTCGCTGCGCTGGTCGGGACACCCGCCGGGGGCCGGCGCGTCGAGCTGCACGAGGAAGAGGGCCTCTTCCGTCACTCGAGGTCGGCGCTGTACGTGCCGCTGGCCGCTCGGGGCGAGCTGATGGGTCTGTTGGCCCTGGAGCACGACCAACCGAGGTGGTTCTCCGCCCGGGACACGGAGATGTTCGACGGTTTCGCCGAGGGCGCCGCCCTGGCCATCGACAATGCCCGGCGCTTCGGGAAGCTGCGCACCACCAGCGTCGACGAGGAGCGCAGCCGCATCGCCGGCGAGCTCCACGACCGGGTGGGCCAGTCCTTGGCCTGCCTGGCCTTCGAGGTCGACCTCCTGGTCCGCCAGGCGACGACCGACGAGCTCCGGCGCGGACTGGAGCAGCTCCGGGGTGGCCTCCGCTCGGTCATCGGTGACATCCGCGACACCCTTTCGGACCTGCGCAGCGACGTGACCGAGGAACGTGGCCTGGTGGAGACGGCCGAGGCCTTTCTGGCTCGGGTGAACCAGCGCAGGGGGTGCAAAGCCGTGCTCCACCACGGCCGGTGCCAGCGTCTTCCGCTGCCGCAGGAGCGGGTCCTGTGCCGCATCCTCTTCGAGACCGTCAACCAGGCGATGCGGCGCGGCGACTGCACGGTCGAGGCGTGGTGGACCTGCGACGGCCGCGACGCGCAGCTGGAGGTGACCACCGATGTCGACGGCTTCGACCTCGACGAGGGTGCCCCCCCGGGCTCGTGGGTCCACGCCCTGGGAGAGGCGGCGGCAGGCATCGGCGCCACCCTGGAGATCGAGGAGCCAATAGAAGGCATCTGGCAGCTCCGGTGCTGCCTGGCGCCGTCACGGGTCAGTCGATGAGCGTGCGGGTGCTGTTGGCCGACGACCACAAGATCCTGCGGGAGGGATTGCGGCGATCGCTCGAGGTGCAGGGCCTCGACGTGGTGGGTGAGGCCGCCGACGGCGAAGAGGCGATCGAGATGGCCGAGGACCTCCGCCCCGACGTGGTGCTGATGGACGTGACCATGCCCGTGCTCGACGGTGTGGAGGCCACCCGCCGCATCCGCCAGCGCCTGCCCGAGGTGCGAGTGGTGGTGCTGACCATGCATGCCGACGAGACCACCATGGCCCGGGCCATCCGGGTGGGCGCCGACGGCTACCTGGTGAAGGACTGCTCCTCCGACGAGATCGCCGAGGCCCTTCGCCTGGTCGTCGCCGGCCAGACCCCGGTGTCCCGCCAGATCGCCACGTCGATGCTGGCCGAGGTCCAGGCCCTGCCTCCTGGCGGCCCCGAGGAGGTCGTCTCCAAGCGGGAGGAGGAGGTCCTCCAGCTCATCGCCGACGGATGCTCCAGCGCCGAGGTGGCCGACCGGCTCTTCATCAGCCAGAAGACGGTGAAGAACCACCTGGCGTCGATCTACCAGAAGCTCGACGCGCGCGACCGCACCCAGGCGGTG
>DASZDK010000105.1:0-3011 GCA_035942035.1 Acidimicrobiales bacterium | reverse complement strand
GGTGCGCTCCGAGGCCAAGGCCGAGGTGGTGGCCAAGGCAGCGGCCGAGGCCGGCGTCGAGGTGGCGACCGTGCTGCTCGACGTGGACGACGCCGAGAAGTGCCAGGCGGTGATGTCCGAGCTCGAGCTCTACGGCCTGGTGAACAACGCCGGCACGTCGCTCACCGGAGCGGTGGAGGACGTGCCCGACCACGAGGCCCGGGCGCTGCTCGAGACCATGGTGGTGGCGCCGATGCGCCTGGCCCGGCTGGCGCTGCCCGCCATGCGGACCCAGGGCGAAGGCCGCATCGTCAACATCTCCTCGGTCCTCGGCCGGGTGTCCCTGCCACTGGCCGGCTGGTACGGCGGAGCCAAGCACGCCCTGGAGGCGCTCTCCGACGCGCTGCGCATCGAGGTCGCCCGTGACGGCGTGCAGGTAGTGCTGGTCGAGCCAGGACGGATCGACACCGGGATCTGGGACCGTTCCCGCCAGGACATCGAGCGCCGGGCCAACTCGCGCTACCAGCACAGCTACGGGCTGTCGTTGTCGAGCGTCGACCTGCCGGCGCTCAACCGGCCGGATGCCGGTGCCGTCGGCAAGGTGATCGCCGGTGCCCTGTCGGCTCGACGGCCACGGTCGCGCTACATGATCGGGGCCGACACGCGGCTGGGGGTGGTGGCCGATGCCCTCGTCCCCACCTGCGCCAAGGACCTGGCCCTACGGCGGGCCCTGGGGCTGTAGAGGGCCTCCGCCGAGACCGGGGAGGCGCCGGGCTACCGTGGCCCGATGGTCGGTCGCAAGGTGTCGCTCGGCGTGGTGGTGTGGATCGTGGTGGGCGTGATCGTGGCCACCCGGGACGGCTTCTTCGACGACCTCGGCTCGCTGTCCAACGTGCTGTCGGCGATCCTCGCCGTGGCGGTGTGGCCGCTGGTGCTACTCGAGGTCCACTTCGGCATCTAGGATGACGCCGTCCGGCGCCGGGCCGGGTCAGCCCCGGAGCGCCTCGGCGATCTCCTGGCTCGTCGCCCCCTCGTCCCGGAGGCGGGCCACCAGGTCCTTGAGACGGGCCTGCAGGCCGTCGATCTCCGCCTTGGTGGCCTTCAGCTCCGCCAGCAGGTCCTCGTCCAGCGCCATGCCGCCACGGTAGTCCCCGGGGCTGGCGTGGTTTGCCGACGTAGTGTCACGCCGGTGGAGAGCAACATTCTCGCCACCGAGCACTGGCTGGCGGTCCTGCGCATCGGCATCGGCCTGTGGTGGCTCGAGAGCTGGCGCCACAAGGACAAACGAGCGTGGCTCCAACGCGGCGCCGGCATCGACTGGGCCGCCTCGGTGGCGGAGAAGCACCCGTGGCCGATCGTCCGCTCGTCGTTCGCTCGCCTGGTGCTGCCCCGCAAACGGGCGGCGTCGTACCTGGTGGTCTACGGCGAGCTGGCCATCGGGCTCGGCCTGACGCTGGGCCTGCTCACCCCCGTGGCGGCCGCCGTCGGGCTCGTCCTGAACGCCGCCTACTTCGTGCTCATGGTCAAGGACTGGGCCGAGCAGGGCCAGAACTCGATGATGGCGCTGATCGAGGTGGTCGTCCTCGGCACCGCAGCGTGGCAGGTGTGGTCGCTCGACGCCGCCCTCGGTCTCTTCTAGCGGCGAGTCCGGGCCGGTCACCAGCGCGCAGGGGGCAAGGGCTGGTGACCGGCTCGCGTCTGGTGACGGCTCAGTGCCGGGCGCCGTGGTGCCGGGGGGCGTCGTGGGGCGGGCAGTACGGGATGCTCATGTGGGCCTGGTGGTTACGGTGGGGCACCGCCTGGTGGGCCCGGGTGGTCTTGGCGTGCGGGGCGCAGCCGGTGTGCTGGGCGCCGGCCACCGACGCCGGGCCGAGGACCATCATGGTGGCCAGGCTGAACGTGACGAGAACTCTACGCATGGTGAAACCTGCCTTTCGTGCGACCGTTGGCGGCCGCGTTCATGGAGTTGCGGTTGGTTACCCACCTGCCGCCACGTTGATAGCGCCAAATCGGCGCTAGTGCCAACAACGTCGGGGCTAGAGCCATGCTCGCTGGCAGACGTTCGCCCTGCCGCCTGCTGCTCCGGCGCAAGGGCCGACGTGCGAGCATGTCGCCGTGGCGACGGTCGCCGACGACCCCGTTCGGCAGGTGGAGCTGGCCGAGGAGGCCCTGAACGCGTCCGACGTCGATGGCGCGGCGGCCCACCTGTCCACCGCCATCCGGAGCTTCACCGCCGCCGGCGACCGGCGCCGCGCCGCCCTCGCCTGCGCCCGGCTGGGGGACCTGTTCGCCCTCTCCCTCGGGAACCTGACAGCCGGCCGGGCGTGGTTCCTGCGGGCTACCCGCCTCATCGAGGACGAGCCCCCGTGCGTCGAGCAGGGCTGGGTGGCGGTGGCCGCCCTCGGCTGCGATGTCGACGACCCGGCGGCGCTGCTCGCCGGCGCCGAGCTGGCCCTCGACCGGGCCCGCCGGTTCGGCGACGTGAACCTCGAGACCAAGGCGCTGGCCGACGCCGGCCTGGCTCACGTGCAGATGGGTCACATCGCCGAGGGCATGGCCCTGCTCGACGAGGCCATGGCCCTGGCCTGCGGGCCGGCCGACGACGTGGAGGCCGCCGGCAAGTCGGTGTGCTCGTTCCTCACCGCCTGCTACTACTCCGCCGACTTCGAGCGGGCCGGCACGTGGGCCGACGTCCTCCGCCGCCACGGACTCATCGGTGAGGCGCGGGGCGTGCAGCTGATCCTCGGCAACCACTGTGACGCCGTCCAGGCCACCTTGCTGTGCGAGCTGGGCCGCTGGGGCGAGGCCGAGGCGCTGGTGACGAGGGCCATCCGCCAGCTCGAGGCGACCATGCAGATGCCCAGCTGGCACCCGGCCATCGCCCTGGCCGAGCTCCGCATCCGCCAAGGCCGCCTGGCCGACGCCGAGATGCTGCTGCTGGGAAAGGAGGGTCACCTCCAGGCCCTGCTGCCCGCCGCCCGGCTCCACCTGGCTCGGGGTGACCACGACCTGGCCCGGGCCACGGCGGCCCG
>DASZDK010000104.1:0-14014 GCA_035942035.1 Acidimicrobiales bacterium | reverse complement strand
CCACCGTTCTTCGTGAGGCTGAGACGATGAGTCTCCGCCCGGTCAAGCCGCCTCCGCCGGCGGCCGGACGGGCCGGCGAAATCATTCAGTGATGCTCTGGATCTGCTTGGCGACCTCGTCGGCGAGGGGGGCCGAGGGGGTCTGGAGCATGGCGAGGAGCTTGGCCATGTCGCCTTGGACCTTGATCTTGCCGGCCATGAACGCCTGCATGGCGGCGTCCCGGTCCTGGTTCACGAAGATGTCCCGGGCGGTGGCGTAGTCGAGGGTGAGGGTGACGTCGGGCTCGTCGAGGTGGCCGAGCTCCATGTCCGTGGTCCCCGACGTGGTGTCGACGTGGGACTTGAGCACCCCGCCGCCGAAGGGCACGTCGGTGACCACCTGGTTCATCCGGATGGGCTCAACCGCCGGCTGGGGCTGGTCGCGGTGCTGTTCACGGATTCCGCGGGCTGCTTCGATCCACTCGTCGCTGAGGAAGGGGTAGCTCGGCATCCCCGCAACCTACCGGGCGCTGGCCCGACCACCCTCGCTACCCTTCCGGCCCCATGGCTGCTGGTGCGTCGCCGTCTCCTTCGGCCGTGTGGCCGGGGGCCGAGGGATGGTCGGCCGAGGGGGGACCGGTGGGCGTCGTGGTGCTCCACGGGTTCGGCGGCAGCCCGGCGACGGTGCGACCCCTGGCCGAGGCGCTGGTCGGCGCCGGCTACAGCGTGGAGGTCCCGCGGCTCCCCGGCCACGGGACGAGTGCCGAGGACATGGTGACCACCCGCTTCGCCGACTGGTGGGCGGCGGCCGAGGAGGCCTACCTCCAGTTGGCCGGCCGTTGCCAGGAGGCGATCGTCGCCGGCTGCTCCATGGGGGGTGCCCTCGCCGTCCGGCTGGCCGCCCGCCACCCCGAGGTGGCAGGTCTGGTCTGCGTCAACCCCATGGCCCGGCCGGCCGACCCGGCGCTCACCGAGATGGTCGGCCTCATGGTGGACGCCGGCGAGGTCCTCTCGCCGGCAGGACCGCCCGACATCGCCGACCCGGATGCCGAGGAGCGGGCCTACGACACCGTGCCTCTCGCCGCGCTCGTGTCGCTGCATCGGGCGCTGGAGGAGCTGCAGGCCGACCTCGGTCGTGTCGCCTGCCCCGTGCTGGTCATGACCAGCGCTCACGACCACGTGGTCGACCCCGCCGACAGCGACCATCTGGCCGTGCTGGTCGCCGCCCCGGTCGAGCGCGTCACCCTGCACCGCAGCTATCACGTGGCCACCCTCGACCACGACCGAGACGAGGTGGCCCGGCGCTGCGTGGAGTTCGTGCGCCGGGTGGCGGCGTCGCCCCCCGCCATCGGCGAGGGGTGAGGTCGGCGGCGGGGCGGAGCCCTACCATGGACGGCATGGGCGGGCGCATCTCTCGTGACGACGTCGCCTACGTGGCCGGACTGGCCCGGCTCGAGCTGACCGACGACGAGCTCGAGCTGTTCACCGGCCAGCTGGCGGCGGTGCTCGACCACGCCGCCGACGTCCAGGCCCTCGACACCGATGGGGTCGTCCCCACGGCCCACCCGTTGCCGCTCGCCAACGTGCTGCGCGACGACGTCGTGCGCCCCGGCCTCGACCGTGACGAGGTCCTGGGGGCGGCGCCGGCGGTGGAGGAGCAGCGCTTCCGGGTCCCTCCCGTCCTCGGCGAGCTCCCGTAGATGGGGCACAGGCCCAACCCATCGGCGATGGAGATCGCCGCCGCCGTCCGCGCCGGCGAGCGCCGGGCGGCCGACGTGATCGACGAGCATCTGGCCGTCATCCGAGAGCGGGACGGCGAGATCCACGCCTTCCAGACGCTGATGGATGCCCACGCCCGCACCGCCGCCGAGGGCATCGACCGGCAGGTGGCTGCCGGCGAGGACCCCGGCCCGCTGGCCGGCGTGCCGGTGGCCCTGAAGGACAACCTGTGTACGAGGGGCGTGCCCACCACCTGCTCCTCGCGGATCCTCGAGCACTGGCGCCCGCCCTACGACGCCACCGTCGTGCGCCGGCTGGTCGCCGCCGGCGCCGTCCCCATCGGCAAGACCAACCTCGACGAGTTCGCCATGGGCAGCTCCACCGAGAACTCGGCGTTCGGTCCCACCCGCAACCCCCACGACGCCAGCCGAGTTCCGGGCGGGTCGAGCGGGGGCAGCGCCGCCGCCGTCGCCGCCGGCTTCGCCCCGCTGGCGCTGGGGTCCGACACCGGCGGCTCCATTCGCCAGCCGGCCGGTCTCTGTGGCGTGGTGGGGGTGAAGCCCACCTACGGCATGGTCAGCCGCTACGGCCTGGTGGCCTTCGCCAGCAGCCTCGACCAGATCGGCCCGCTGGCGCCCACGGTGGCCGACGCCGCCGCCCTGCTCGAGGTCGTCGCCGGCCACGACCGGCTCGACTCCACCTCGATCCCGGGGCCCGGGCCTGAGCTGCGGGCCTCGCTCGACCAGGGCGTCGACGGTTTGCGCATCGGCGTCATCTCCGAGCTGCTGGGGGAGGGCATCGCCCCCGACGTGCGGGCCCGGGTCGAGGCAGCGGCCGACGCGCTGACGGAGGCGGGAGCCAAGGTCGAGGAGGCCAGCGTGCCCGCGGTGGGCTTTGGATTGTCGGCCTACTACCTCATTGCCCCCGCCGAGGCGTCGAGCAACCTGGCCCGCTACGACGGCGTGCGCTACGGGCTGCGGGTCGAGGCCCCCACCACCGGGGCTATGAACGTCGCCACCCGCACCGCCGGCTTCGGCCCCGAGGTGAAGCGGCGCATCATGCTCGGCACCTACGCCTTGTCCGCCGGTTACTACGACGCCTACTACGGCAAGGCCCAGAAGGTGCGCACCCTGATCATCCGCGACTTCGCCGCCGCCTACGAGACGTTCGACCTGCTGGTGTGCCCGACCACCCCGACCACGGCGTTCCCGCTCGGGGCCAAGGCGTCCGACCCTCTGGCCATGTACCTCTCCGACGTGTGCACCATCCCGTCCAACCTCTCGGGCGACCCCGCCATCTCCGTGCCCTTCGGCCGGGGCGACGACGGCCTGCCCGTGGGCGTGCAGGTGCTGGCGCCGGCGCTGGGGGAGCAGCCCATGTTCCGGGCGGCGGCGGTGCTGGAGCAGGCCATGGCCGGCGCCGGCGGTGGGGTGCCCAGCCGATGACCGTCACCGAGGGCCCGGCCACCGAGACCACCGGCACCGGCAGCAGCCCCGAGTGGGAGACCGTGGTCGGCCTCGAGGTCCACTGCGAGCTGGCCACCGCCACCAAGCTGTTCTGCGGGTGCCGCAACGCGTTCGGCGACGAGCCCAACACCAACGTGTGCCCGGTGTGCCTGGGGCTGCCCGGCTCGCTGCCCGTGCTCAACCGCCAGGCGGTCGAGCTGGCCATGCGCCTGGGCGAGGCGTTGGCCTGCACGGTGATGCCGAGCCTGTTCCACCGGAAGAACTACTTCTATCCGGACATGCCCAAGGACTACCAGATCTCCCAGTACGACCAGCCCATCAACGTCGACGGCTTCCTGGAGCTGCCCGACGGCAGCCGGGTCGGCATCGAGCGGGCGCACCTCGAGGAGGACACGGGGAAGTCGACCCACGTGGGCGGTGGCGGGCGCATCCACGAGGCCGACCACTCCCTGGTCGACTACAACCGCTCGGGCGTCCCCCTGGTCGAGATCGTGAGCCGGCCCGACCTGCGCTCGGGCGAGCAGGCCCGGGCCTACGTCAACGAGCTGCGGGCGGTGCTGCTGGCCACCGGCGCCTCCGACGCCCGGATGGAGGAAGGCAGCATGCGGGTCGACGCCAACGTCTCCGTGCGCCCTTCGGGCTCGTCCCCGCTGGGGACCCGCTGCGAGGTCAAGAACCTGAACTCCACCCGGTCGCTGGGTCGGGCCATCGAGTACGAGGCCCGGCGCCAGATCGACCTGCTCAGCGCCGGCGAGCGAGTGGTCCAGCAGACCCGCCACTGGGACGAGGCCGACGGGCGCACCCACGTGCTGCGCTCCAAGGAGGAGGCCTTCGACTACCGCTACTTCCCCGAGCCTGACCTGGTGCCGCTGGTGCCCGACGACGCCTGGCGGGAATCGGTGCGCCAGTCGCTGCCGGTGCTGCCGGCCGAGCGTCGCCGGCGGCTGGCGACGGCCACCGGCGTCGCCGCGGGTGACGTGGCGGTCGTGGTCGAGCGGGGCCTCGACGAGCTGGTGCTGGCGGCCCTCGAGGCCGGGGGCGACGGGCAGCGCCTCCTGGTCCACGCCGAGCACGACCTCGCCGGCGAGCCGGCCGACGCCCTCGACCCTGCCGCTCTCGCCGCTCTCACCCGCATGGAGGTCGCCGGCCAGCTCACCGCCACCCAGGCCAAGGCCGTGCTGGCGGAGCTGGTGGCCTCCGGTGGAGATCCCGCCGGCATCGCCCGGGCCAAGGGGTTCGAGGCCATGGGCGTCGACGCCTTGGCGGCCGCCGTCGACGAGGTCATCGCCGCCAACCCCGACGCCTGGGAGCGCTACCAGGGCGGCGACGGCAAGGTCACGGGGTTCTTCGTGGGCCAGGTCATGAAGGCCACCAGGGGCCGGGCCGACGGCAAGGCGGTGACCCGGCTGCTGCGGGAGCGGGCCGGCGCCTGACCTGGCTGTGGGGTTCGCCCTGTCAGCGGGCGATGACGATAGGCATGTCGGCGGTGCCACCCCCGACAGCACGGGCTTCGATGGGCACCGGCCGGCCGGCGGTGTCGAGCCGGGCGACGGGCAGGATGGAGATACGGTCGGCGTCGGCTTCGACGAGCAGCAGGTGCGGCTCAGCCGCCCAGCTCCGGAGGCCGGCGGCATCGACTCCGTCGGGATCGCCCGGCCGTAGCTTTCCCGCGGCGCCGGACACGAGGTAGTGGATGCCGTCGTTGAGCGCGTGCTGGAAGTTGTGCTCGTGCCCGGCGAGCACCACCCGCACGCCGCCGTCCCGGTACCGCGGCACGAGCGAGCGGATCTGGGCCTCGTCGTTGTGGTGCTTCGGACCCGCGCAGTACGGCGGGTGGTGGCCGAAGGGGATCAACCAGCGGCCACGGTCGGCGCGGGTGGGGTCGAAGGCCTGGTCGAGGAAGGGCTGGTGGCCCGGGTCGTCGAAGTAGCGCTCCGCCTCGAAGGCGGAGGCTTCGGAGGTGTCGATGCAGAGCAGCTCGACCAGGCGCCCGAACGACACCCGGTAGAACAGCCCCGGCACGTCTTTACCCTCGATCTCCACGCTGGCCCGGTCCTCCTCGACCGAGGCGTTGAAGCGCAGGTCGGTGAAGTGGTTGTCGGCGAGTTGGCCTCGGTCGTCGCTGTGCTCGGTCTCCGACGCGTCGTGGTTGCCGACAGAGGGGTACACCGGAACCCGGCTTATGACGAACCGGTAGGGCTCGTAGTAGCTGAAGTACCAGTCGTCATCCTCACGACCGCTGCCGCCGGCGCTGTTGTCCTCACCGTGATAGATGTTGTCCCCCAACGTTACGACGAAGTCGATGCCCGGGTCCTCCACGAGGTGCTCCAGGACCGACGCGATGTGGCGCTGGTGGCGGCCGGCGTCCTCCCCGGTCTGGATCCCGATGCCGTAGTCGCCGAACGCCGCGAACCGCGCCGTGGTGGCGGTGCCTGGTTCGGGGAACGTGCGGAACCGGCAGTCGTAGGTCCGACCAGCCGGGCGGAGCTCGCCCCGGTCGCCGTCGATCGGCTGCCAGCGCATGCAGGTGTCGGGCACCCAGGGACTGCCGTCGACGGTGATCTCGTAGCGGTACTCGGTGGCGGAGTGGAGGCCTGTGATCCAGACGTGGTTGGTCTCGCTCGTTCGTTCCTCGCCGGCGAGACGACCATCGCCGTCGAAGACCTGTACCCGCGCGTCGCCATAGGGCTGGGAGCGCGCGCCGATGCTCTCGGTGCGCCCCGCGTCGACCTCGTGGAGCTCCTCGTCGTCAACGGTCCGCCAGCCCCGCCCGTCGGGGAAAGGGCGGAACCAGAAACCACCCCAGGCGATGAGCACCTGGTCGTCGTCCAGACCGGCAAGGTGCACGAAGGGCTCGAAGTGCAGGCCGTCGTCCATGACCCCATCCTGGCAGGCACCGACGGGTCTCGCATCGGGGCGTCCGGGCGGCGGCGCCACCTCGTAAGGATGAGTGGGCGCGGCGGCGAGCCATCGGACCGCCTCCCCGGCGAGTTTGCGGTCGTGGTCGAGCGGGGCCTCGACGGCTCCTCTGGCGGCGCTCGACGCTGGGACTTCGCCCGCTACACCACTACCCGGGACTCGTCTTCGCTCGAGTCGGGACGTCGACTTCTGATCGTGTTGGCTCGCTACGGGTGGTCGTGACCGCGTCCCTGCAGCTCCCGGTCGTTCTCCTCAGACTGACGGCGGGGAGCCGGTGACGGCCCAGGCATCGCCGGCGAACCGCCATGCCAGCGCCGCCATCCGGGTGAGCATGAGCACCGCCAGCGACGCCCACAGCCAGCCGATGCCCAGTCCCAGCACCAGCACGGCGCCGGCGGCGGCGGCGAACACGACAGCGGCCAGCACCATGGCCCGGGCGAGGAAGCCCATGTCGCCGGCGCCGATGAGCACCCCGTCGAGCACGAACACCACAGCGTTGACGGGCTGGAGGGCGGCCACGAACACCAGCACGAAGGCGCACAGGGCCACCACCTCGGCGTCGTCGGTGAACAGGCGGGGCAGCACCGGGCGCAGGGCGGCCACGGCGGCGGCAAAGAGGACGCCGGCACCGACGCCCCATTCGATCATCCGCCGTCCGGCCCGGCGGGCGGCGGCGACGTCGCCCGAGCCGAGCAGGCGCCCGATCATGGCCTGGCCGGCGATGGCGAGCGAGTCGAGCACCAGGGCCAGGAAGGACCACAGCTCGAAGGCGATCTGGTGGGCTCCGAGGTCGACCGCACCGAGACGGGCGGCCACGGCGGTGGCGAAGGTCAGCGAGAGGCGCAGGGCGGCGGTCCGCAGGAACAGATCGCGACCGACCACGGCCAGGTGGCGGATGGCCGCCGCCTCCGGAGCGACGGGCACGCCGGCGGCCTGCACGTCACGAGCCACCCACCACACGTAGGCGCCGGCGGAGCCGAGTTGGGCGACCACCGTGGCCAGGGCCGAGGCACCGATGCCGAAGCCGAGGCCGAAGATGAGCGCCAGCTCGAGGATCAGGTTGGCGCCGACGGCCACGAGGGTGACGGTGAGCGGCGTCATGGTGTCCTGGCGCCCGCGCAGGTAGCCGGTGCCGGCCAGGGTGACGAGGAGGGCAGGGACACCTACCAGGCTGATGCGCAGGTAGACGAGGGCGTTGGTCTCGATCGCCCCCGTGGCGCCCATGATCGCCACCAGCCAGGGCGCCAGGGCCAACCCCAGCACGGCCAGGACGACGCCGATGCCGAGGGCCAGCCACATGCCCTGGACGCCGTCCCGGGCGGCTCCCCGGGCGTCGCCGGCGCCCAGCCGGCGAGCGACCGAGGCGGTGGTGCCGTAGGCCAGGAAGTTGAACAGCACGTAGCCGGTGAGCAGCAGGGTGGTGGCCACCGCCAGGCCGCCGAGTTGGGGAGTCCCCAGCCGGCCGACCACGGCGGTGTCGACCAGGACGTAGAGCGGCTCGGCCGCCAGTGCTCCGAGGGCGGGCACGGCCAGGCGCAGGATGTCTCGATCGTGGGGGTGGGCGAAGGGCCGGGTGACGGCGATGGCGCCGACGCTAGGAGCCCGTCGTGGCCCCCGCCCCGGTTTGGGGCAGGCTGGAGGGATGCCGCAGCAACCGAAGCCCTGGGAACCCGGAGCCACCACCCGCCAGCGGATCACACCTCTGGTCGCCGCCGTCGTTCTCGTCGCCGCCGTGGTCTACGCGCTGCTGCCGTTCACCTTCGCCGGGGTGGTGGAGTGCAGTCCGCCGTTGACGGGCTCGAGCGCCCATCCCGACACGCCGGCGGGCAGCGTGGTGGGCAATCCCGACCAGGCCTGCGCGGCCATGGGCGGCAACCGGCTGGTGAACGCCGGCGTGGTGGCGGCGGCGGCCATCGCCATCGGCGTGGCCGGTGCCTTCCTCCCCTCCGAACGCCCTCCCTCCGAGGGCGAGGGGGAGGGCGGGGAAGGTGGCGGCGAGGCCGCTAGCGGCGGAAGAACAGGTTCACCACGATCGTGAGCACCACCGACACGATGATCATGGTGGTCAGGGGGACGTAGACCCGGACGTTGTCCGACCCGAACCTGAGGTCACCGGGCAGTCGGCCGAGACCGAGACCGCTGCCGACGCCCACCAGCAGACCGGCGACCACCAGCACGATCCCGGCCACGACCAGGATCTTCGCCAGGTTCACCCGGCCACGCTACCGGTGAGCGTGTGCCGGTCCCCGGCGCCGCCGGGCGCCGACGAGGGCTCCGGTCAGCGCTGCGCCGGACAGGGCCCGCCGGATGGCGGTGCGCCGCCGGCCGTTGGCCTCGCCGTGGACCGAGCCCTTCCCCGGCGCCGGCTCGTAGAGGTTGCCGTCGGTGACCGGCGCCGGCGTGGTGGGCGACAGATGGAGCTTGTCCACCTGCATCGCCATCAGCTTCTCCATGAGCCCGGGTGCCGTCTTGGACTGCAGGACCATCGCCCGACCCAACGTGCCCACCACGACGTCGCGCCGGGGGACCCGCACCACGTTGACGATGGTGCGGGCCACCCGCTCCGGGGCGTACACCGGTGGCATGGCCACCACCTGCCGGCCGGTGGCATTGGCGGCGTGGGCGAAGAACGGCGTGTCGATCGTCGCCGGCAGCACGCTGACCACCTTGATCCCACGGGCGCCGTCGAGCATCAGCTCCTGGCGGAGGCTGGCGCTCAGCGCCTTCACCGCTGCTTTCGACATGGAGTAGGGGTGGTTGTAGGGCTGCGGAACCACCCCGACGACCGAGGAGACGTTCACGACGACGCCGGCGCCCTGCTGCTTCATCTGGGCAAGCGCTGCCCGGCAGCCGTGGACGGGCCCCATCACGTTGACGTCGAGGACCCGGCGGAACTCCTCGAGCGGCGCCTCGAGGAAGGGGGCGTACAGCGACACCGCCGCGCCGTTGACCCACACGTCAATGCGTCCGAAGTGTTCGACTGCCCGCCGGGCGAGCTCGTCCACCGCCTTGGCGTCGGTCACGTCGGTGGGGACGGCCAGCGCCCGGCCGCCGGCCGACACGCACTCGGCCGCCACCTGGTCCAACGCCTCGTGGCGGCGGGCGGCCAGCACCACCGCGCTCCCGTGGCTGGCGAAGGCCAGTGCCGTCGCCCGCCCGATCCCGCTCGATGCTCCGGTGACGATGACGACCGCGCCCTTGACCCGCATCGCTGACCCCCTGACTGGTGACTGCCGCCTGGGTCGCCGGCTGTGCCCGCCGGCCGGGGACACGAAACCATGCTGTCGAGCACCGTGCGTTGCCGGTGCGATTCGTCCATAACGAGTCCCTGCACCCGGCGGACGAGCCGGTTACGCCACCTCGTGGCGGGTGAGCCGGCGGACCGCCAGGGCGAACCCGCCGGCGCCGGCGAGAAGAAGGATGGCCACGGAGACGAGCAGGGAGCTCTCAGCGCCGGCAGCCGTGGTCGCGCTGAGGTGGGCCAGCACCGATCGGGTCGAAGTGCGCAGGGCCAGCAGCGCCACGGTGTCCCCGGCGCGGGCCACGAACCCTTCCCACACCAGGACGTAGAGCACTCCCCACAGCAGGGCCCGCCTCACCCGCAGCCCCAGCCAGGCGAAGACGCCGGCGTAGGCCACCACGCCGAGGGTGCAGGAGACGACGGTGGCGGTCACCAGCCCGAGACCGCTCCCGGTGGCGGCCGCCGCCAGGCCCAGGGGCACCACCGTCAGGGGCAGGGCGAGGGTGAGGGCGGCGCCGAGGGCGGTGAGCACCAGTTGCCACCGGGGCACCGGTTGCAGCCACAGGTACACCAGGGTGCCGTCCTCGCTGGGGTCGCCCAGCACCGAGGAGGCGAAGACGAGGGTGACCACGGGTACGAGCAGCGAGAGGCCGTAGGCGCTCACCAGGTCGGCTCCCTGGTCCGGTGATCCACCCGCGGCCTCGGCGCCGAGGTTGGCGCCCAGCAGCACGGCCACCACACCGAGGCCGGCCAGTCCGGCCAGGCGCCCCCGACCGGCGCTGGCGCCCACCAACGTCCGCCACAGCAGCGCCACGGTCGCTACCGGCCGACCAGGTAGCGGAAGACGCTCTCGAGGTCGTCGTCCAGGGGGACGACCTCGAGCAGGCGGGCACCGGCAGCGCGGGCCGCCGGCGCCACCATCCGCCCGAAGGCGGCGCCGTCGACGGTGTCGACCACGACGGCGTCGGGCCCCGTCACCGTGACTCCCGCCACCGCACCGGCAGCCAGCAGCTCGGCTCCCAGGGCCTGCGGCCGGTCGCTGCGCAGGCGGATCCGCCGGGGCCGGTCCTCCATGAGGTCGCGGATGGCATGGAAGTCGCCCTCGGCCACCAGCCGTCCCTGGGCGAGGACGAGCACCCGAGAGCCCCAGCGCTCGACCTCCTCGAGCACGTGGCTCGACACCAGCACGCAGCGCCCCTGCTCACCCAGACGGCGGAAGAGGCCGATGAGCCGGGCCCGCTGCCGCGGGTCGAGGCCGTCGAGGGGCTCGTCCAGCACCAGGAGGTCCGGGTCGTGCACCAGCGCCTGGGCCACCTTCACCCGTTGGCGCATGCCCTTGGAGTACGTCTCCAGCCCCCGCTCGTCCCCGGGGTCGAGTTCCACCACGCGCAGGGCCTCGGCGGCCGTCGCCCCAGGGGCGGTCACGCCGTGCAGCGAGGCGGTCAGGCTCACGAAGCGCAGGGCCGTCATGCCATCGAACAGCGCCTGCTGCTGGGGCACCAGGCCGACACGTCGGTACAGCCGGTGATCAGCGCGGGGGTCGCCGCCGAAGATGCGCACTTGGCCCTGCGAGGGGGAGGCCAGCCCGCACACCAGGCGCAGCACGGTGGACTTCCCGGCTCCGTTGGGCCCGAGGAGGGCGGTGACGCCGGGTCCCAGACTGAACGAGACCTCGGACACCGCCACCACGTCGTCGAACCACTTGGAGGCCCGGTCGAGCTCCACCACCGGTGTCATCGGTTCACCGCAAGACCGTGGTAGCGCTGCCGGACGAACAGGCCAGCTCCGACCGTCCACGCCAGGTTGGCGGCCAGCACGGCGCCAGTGGACAGCCCCGGAGCAGCGCCGGGCTGGCCGTAGATGCGCTGCACCAGCTCCAGGGGGATCGACGACACGTCGAGCAACAGGAGGGCGTTGCCGTCGCCCGATGCGCCCACCGCGCTGACCACGGAGGCAACCAGCAGCACGAGGATGATCCCGGCCGACGCCAGGGCCCGGCGGTCGGTGAGGGAGGACACGGCCAGGGCTACCGCGGTGTAGGCGGCCGAGACGGCCAGCCCGCCGGCCAGGACCCGTCCCAAGGCGGCGAGGAACTCGACCGGGCCTCGGGGGCCGGCCTCGGCGAGGGTGAGCCCCACCAGCAACAGCAGGGGAGGCCCCAGGGTGACCAGCGCCAGCACCGGCACCACGGCCAGGACCTTGGCCGCCAGGTAGGTCTCACGGGTCAGGGCTGAGGCGAGGTACATCCCCAGCATCCGGTTCCGCCGATCGGTACAGAGCACTTCGGGTCCGACCAGGGCCACGAAGATCACGATGGCGGCGCTGATGAAGCGGTAGTAGTCGGCGGGGCCGGGCAGGAGGCCGGTCTGTTGCACCAGCCGTTGGGGGAGCAGGGCGGCGACGCCCACGAACACCACGGCGGGCACGTAGGCGATGACCACCGACAGCAACGGCAGGACCTTCGCCCACGGAGAGCGGCGTAGGCCCAGTGCCCGCTCGGCGCTGTGGCGGGCGAGGCTCCGGACGGCCCCGGCCGTGCCCAGGCGGGGACCGGAGTAGCGGCGGTAGCCCCGGTCGAGGATGCGGGCGTCGCTCATGCCGGCGGACTCGTGCCGGCCGGCGACGGCGTGCCCGTGCCGGCGCCGGCGCCGGCGGCCAGGAACACGTCCTCGAGCGTGGTGGTGCGGGGCTGGAGCCGGCGCAGCCCGATGTCGAGGGTCGCGGCGTCGTCGCGCACCGCGTCGGCGGCGGCCTCCACGGTGCCGGCGATGGTCAGCCGCAGCCCTTCGACATGCGCCTCCAGGCCGCGCCCGGCGAGGGCCTGGGCCAGCGCCCAGGGCCGTTCGTCGACCTCGACCTCCAGCCCGCCGCCGCCCCGGGTCAACTCGACAAGGCTGCCGCTCGCCACCACCCGCCCGGCGGCGAGGATGACGGCGGCGTCGCAGGTCCGCTCCACCTCCTCCAGCAGGTGCGACGAGAGCACGACGTCGACCCCGAGCTCCGAGCCGATGCGCCGGACCAGGGCCAGCATCTCGTCACGTTGCAGCGGGTCGAGCCCGTTGGTCGGCTCGTCCAGCAGCAGCAGGGCAGGGTCGTGAGCCAGGGCCGCGGCCAGCTTGACTCGTTGGCGCTGACCGGTCGACATGGTGCCCACCGGCCGCTGACGCTCCTCACCCAGGCCCACCAGCCACAGGGCGTCGCTGGCTCGGCCCACCGCCTCGCGCCGAGGAAGGCCGTGGACCTCGGCCAGATGGCGGACGAGATCGGTCGCCCGGGCGTCGGGGTCGAGGGCGTCGTGCTCGGGGACGTAGCCCAGCCGCTCCCGTACCCGGGGGCCGGCGTCGGCAGGGTCGAGGCCGAGCACCTCCAGCGAACCCTCGTCCGGGCGCTCGAGCCCGAGCACGAGCCCGAGCAGCGTGGTCTTGCCCGCCCCGTTGGCGCCGAGCAGGCCGGTGACGCCTCGCCCCACCTCCAGGCTGGTGCCGGCCAGGGCGGTGGTGCGCCCCCAGCGCTTCACCACGCCGGAGGCCCGGACCACGGCTGTCACTCTCTCATTGTGCCGGCGATGATCCGCCGGCACCCGTTGGCACGGAGCTGGACCGGCCGCGGAGGCTGCTCCGCCTGGCGGACTCCGCAGCGTTGCCTGGCGATGATCCGCCGGCACCCGTTGCACGGAGCTGGACCAGCGGCAGCTATCACCGCTGAGCACCTGTGGCCAGGAGATTGGTACTATCCAGCCGGTTCCTGTCATGCGGGACAGGCGAGGTCAGGAAAGGCAGGAGACTGTGAACAGGATCCGCAAGCGGTTGATGATGGGTGCGATGTCGAGTGTGCTGCTCGGCGCGGCGCTGACGGGTACCGCCAGCGCTGGCCACGTCGGCTGCGGCGACGTCATCACCGAGGACACCACCCTCGACAGCGATGTCGGCCCCTGTGACGGGACGGCCCTGCCCATCGGCGCCGACGGCATCACTCTCGACCTCGGTGGTCACCGCGTCTTCGGCGATGGCGACGGCGACGCACCTGGCATCCTGATCGAGGACCGTCAGGGCGTCGTGGTCACCAAGGGCCATGTCGAGCTCTTCGGCACCGGCGTCGCCATCGTCGGCGGCTCGGGCAACACCGTCAGCAAGGTGGAGGCCTCCGACAACGTCGGCGTCTTCCCCGGTGACTTCGGCGAGGGGTTCCTGATCGACTCGTCGAGCAACAACCTGCTCAGCAAGAACGTCGCCCGTCGCAACGGGCCGTACGCCGGCATCACCCTGCTCGGCGACGCCAGCTTCAACAGGATCGACAAGAACCTGGTGGAGTTCAACAACATCCTCTCCCGCCCCACGGGGCCGCAACAAGACGACGGCATCCGTCTCGAGAACGGCGCCAACAACAACACCATCACCAAGAACGGCGTGTACGACAACGGCCTCGACGGCATCGCTCTGTTCGCCGACACCTTCGACAACGTGGTGCAGAAGAACGACATCCGACGCAACGGCGCCCACGATCAGATCCACCGCCAGGGCGACGGCATCGCCGTGTTCAACCGGTCGACAGGCAACCTGATCGAGAAGAACAACGTCTTCGACAACGGGGCCAACGGGATCTTCCTGCGGGGGCCCATCGTGCGTCCGACGTTCAGCGCCCCCGGCGCCACCAACAACGAGGTCCTGAAGAACGCGACCGGGAACAACGGC